>NZ_FNSM01000001.1:0-332500 GCF_900105415.1 Streptomyces sp. TLI_105
TCCCGCGGCGGTGTCGTTGGCGGAGACGGTGCGGTGCTCGACGTGGCGCAGCGCGGTGCGCAGCGCGGCAGGCAGGTGCCGGGTGTGGCAGACGGCGACCAGGTGGACGCCGGTGCGCTCGCGCAGGGCGAGCAGACGCGGGAGAGACGCGGCGCTCAGCAGGTGAGCGCGCAGAACGATGAACCGGGGTTGCGGGCAGTACGAGGAACCACGCCCCGGCCGCGACCCAGACGGCCTGGCCTTGCCTGCCCCGAGGACCTGGCAGCCCGGGCGGCTTACCGACGGCAGCAAGAACGTCGCGAGTGCCTGGCGATGCGGGGCGGCCGCCGGGCGAACAGTGATAGACCGGCGGACAGATGCGCGCGGCCAGGGCGGCACAGGTGACCACGACATCGCAGGCGGCGGCATCCAAGAACACAGTGACGGGCACAGCAGTCGGGAAGACGGCAGGGGAGACAGCTTGTGCGCTCCCATCGGCCTCACAGTGCGGACACGGGGGCTCGGGCAGTGGTCCTGAGCTAGGGACAGGGCAGGGCATGCGGGCCGGGCCAGGCTGGGGCATCGGGTGTGCGGGACGAAGGAACAGACTCGTGCATCCCGCGCCGTATACAGAAAACGCATAGGACATAGGCGTGACATCCGTTTGCGGAAACCGCATACGACGTACCTGCAGCACCTGCTTGCGGAAACCGCATCACCCACCTGAGCACCGACAGCCCGGGCCAAACGGGCCACCCCCGCGCGAGCGGGTAGCAGGAAGCGACCCCGTCATAACCACGACGCAGAGCGGGAACATCCCCACGGACGCGAAGAGCAGGCCTACCGCCTCGAGGACAGAGCCAAGCTCGAGGGGCCATCACCGTGGGCGGGGAGCGGTTGAAGATGTCGCGCCCGCAGCTCGTGAATACAACTGGGATTAGCGCTAGGAGAGCACCACCAGACACGCCCGAGCCGCGAGGACCTTCCCTCCCCTTCGCCCGAAGCGAAGGTCTCGCTGTGCCCGGCCGTACTGTCAGTGGCGCCTACTACGCTTCCCGCATGGCCACGAACCGCACCAAGGTGCCTCGCCCGTTAGCCCGGCAGCTCTTCGTCGAGACCGGCCACCGGTGTGCGATACCGACGTGCCGCGCAACCCCTCTGGAGATCGCGCACATCGTGCCCTGGCACCGCGTCCAGAGGCACGATTTCCACAACATGATCGTCCTGTGCCCGAACTGCCACACCCGCTTCGATCGCGGAGACATCGACCGCCAGGCCATGTTCCGCTACAAGGAGCTGCTGCGGCTCTCGGACCCCAACCGCGTAGCGCCCGAAGATCCTTCTCCGAGAGCCGGTCTCATCCGGGCGTACCGGCTGTTCCAGAGCGAGATGACCAGATGGCACAAGACCATCTCCGATCTGGTCTCGGCGGTCGGGTTCTCCTCCGCCGGCTTTCCGACCGGCAATCTGAAGCCGTGCCGCAGGGCGGCGTCCATCGCCCGCGCAGCGACCGACAAGCTGAGCGAACTGGGCGACGAGGGGGTCGCCGAGGCGGCGAATTACGTCTTCGACTGGTACCGAAACTGGGCGAACGACGTGTTCGACCTCAAGCCTTCCGCCTTCAGCGGGACCAGGGACGACTACGAGGACTGGGCGAAGGAGAGGTTCATGGCCTTCGTCGTGCTCCATGAGGAGGTCTGCGCGGCGCTGGACCTGGACCCCACGGAGCTGGACTTCTTCGAGGCCGAGAGGGACAACCAGGAGCTACCCGAAGTACCCCTCGGCACCCGCGGCTTCTGGGAGACGGATGAGTGACCGCGCGGGCGCTGTTCGCCGACCTCCGGCGGGACCACTCCTGTCGGCGGCGGGGAGCAGAATGACCGCCGTTCCTCCAAGGTGCTACGGGCCGTCCCGGCGCCAACATGGACCGGGACGGGCCGTTCACGTCGGCGGCGAAGGCCATGGTGCCGGCCCGCGTGTACGAGGAGCAGCGGTGGTAACTGCGGCGGTGAGCAGGCCTCAGGCACGGTCAGTGCGCCGGCAACACTCACCACACCCCGCACCGCATAGCGACCGAAGCGATCGAAGTGACCAGAACATAGACGTGGGTAACAGGGCACGGTGCGAACGACACACTTGCGAAGGGGCCACGCAGGGAACGGGCTTCGGGCGGATCTTTGTCAGCGCTCGGTGCGGAACCATCCCTGCCGGTACGGGGAAGTCATGCGGGCGCGGCACGTGGTCGAGGGCTGGCGCGGGACTGTGCCTGCGGGGATGGGGGTGCTACCTGCGGGAGGCCCGGGGGGCCTCGAAGGTGCGTGCGGTCGTCGCGAGGAGCACGGCTGGGGTGTCTTCGCATCGGAGCCCGGGGAGCCATTCCATGGCGAGGGCTTCGACGGAGTCGATCTCTTCTCGGGTGAGGCGGTCGGCAGCGGCGAGCGTGCGTAGGTCGGAGATCCACTGGCCCAATGGGGTGTGGTTGCTGTCGTGTCTGTCGGTGTAGTCGGCGGGGACGCGCAGGTGCTGGTGTCTGCGGTAGAAGCGCCGGGCGGCGCGGAGTCCGTGTGCGTGGATGGTGCTCTGGCTGCTGAAGGGGCGGCGCAGTGCGAGGGCCAGGGGGTCGTGTGTGAGTGGCAGTGCGGCCAGTTGTGCCTGTTGTCCTTCCCCGCACGAGCAGGGAGCAGTCGGGGTCGAGAGCGAAGATGCTGCGCAGGTTGGGACCATCCCCGCGAGCGCAGGGAGCAGCCGTGGCCCATGCCCACGGCCAGGCGCCGGACCCAGGTGGAACCATCCCCGCAGGTGCGGGGAGCAGCCCCGCCATCCTGCGAGCGCCGTCCCGAGCGTGGGGACATCCCTGCGCGAGCGGGGATGCTCCCCTGGAGCGGATCGTCTCGGAACTCCACACCAGCGAGACGCCGCCGCTGTCCTACCGCGAGCTCTCGCTCCGCTTCCGGGCCGCCGGTCACAGCACGAGCGAGACCCGGCTGCGGGCCGCCTGGCGACGCGTCACCACCACCGCCTCATGAGCACGCTCCCCGTCTGGCGCCGGCAGCCCGATCCTGGCGCCGGCGCCTGAGCAGGGCCTCACATGGACAGGAGGTGCGGGTCAGTGGAGGAGCCACCACAGGCCGGCGCCGAGCCAGGGGCCGCAGAAGGCCAGTGCGACAACGCCGCCGACGATGCCACTGCCGGGGCTCTCGTCGAACGTTTCGGGATGACGGGGGTCGTACACCACGCTGATCGTGTCCGGGGCCACGTACTCGTTGATACGGGAGTACGACTCTCCCCGAACCGTTTCACCGCCCGGGGGCGTGAAACGAAGAACCGGATAGAAGTGCACGTCGCCGTCACCGTCTTCGTACTCCCGCACCCCAACGACCTCGGCGTCCACGCGTATGCCTCGGCGCTTCAGCCCGATGCCAGACCGGATCAGCACGATCCCGGTTACACAACCGGCGACGCTGACGATGATGACCAGCCAGACCGCTATCAGGTCCCCCATGGACGTCATCGTAAAGGCGGGACCTCCACACCGAAGGGCGAAGCCGCGCGCACCTGCGCAGCCAGAAAGACCATCCCCACGCAAGCGGGTAGCAGACAGCAGTTATACGCCCGGAGGCAGCCGCGGCGGGGCCATCCCCGCGGGTGCAGGTAGCAGGCCGGTCCGACAGATCGGCGTCGATCGCCGCGGGGCCATCCCCACGCGAGCGGGGAGCAGCCCAGGTGGGTTTCTCCAGGACGCGGTCGACCGCGTCGACGAGTGCACCCGTCACCTGGACAAAGCCCTGACGATCTTCGCCCTCCGCCGAGGCGGAGGGGGCGGCTTCGTCATGTCCGGGGCCAACCCTAGGCAGCGCTTCGGGGCCGTGCGCCTATGCCACGTCGGGGGTTAGCGCGCTGGGCAGTGCCTCGATCGCCTCGACGACCAGGGCGCGGGCGGCCGCGCCGTACACCGCCATGCTGCGCAACTCCTCGAACGCTGCCTCGTACAGGGCGACCTCGCTGGGCTGGGTGATGTTCACCTCGGCGGTGACGGGGGGCAGAGCCTGTCAGTTTCTGAACGGGCGGGTGACGGACAGGAGGGCGATGCCCTTGGCGGAGGGCGCTTCGCGCGGGGGCGGGACCCATCCGGTCCCCTGTACGGGGCGGCGCAGGCCACAGGCGCAGCGCCGGGCGATGATGGAGGCATGTCCGATCGTGACGACTTCCTGACGTGGGTCAGGACCGCGTTGTACGAGGCGGAGGTCGCGCTGCACAACGGCGACGCCGCTCCCCGACGTGCGCTCTGGTCGCGCACCGAACCGGTGAGCGTCCTGGGAGCATGGCGCAGCGCCGCGGGCCGCGAGGAGCTCGACGCCCTTTTCGCCAGCCTCGCGAAGACCTTCTCCGACTGCACCTCGTACACATTCGAGCTGCAGGCCTACGACGTCAGCGGCGACATGGCCTACACCGTCGGCCTGGAACACACCTCCACCTCCGTGGACGGGCAGCCCCGTACGTACACGCTGCGCGCCACCCAGGTGTACCGCAGGGAAGACAGCGCCTGGCGGGTCGCCCACCGGCATGCCGACACAGTGACCGACTAACTAGGAGCGGCGCGGGGCGGGCGCCGGGGCGGTGGTGTGTATGGGACCGCTCCTCGGGAGCGTGGGGACAGCACGAGGGCCCGGACCGTGATCCTGTCCGGGCCTGGTGGCGGGGGTGTGGCGGGTGGTCAGTCGCCGGGCGTGGTGTTGACCGCGCCGCAGTTCCAGCACGCCCATTCGCCGGGCAGCTCGTAGTGGGTCGTGGTCCAGAACCCCTTCGGCCGCCCGGTGATGACGTTGATCTCCCAGCAGGTTCCGCAGTGGAACTCGAAGTCCTCCATCCGGTCAGGATGGCGGCGGCCAGGGCGGCACGGGGCCGGTTACTCGGGACGTGACCAGATTCCGTGACCGGCGCGGACGATCAGCCCCCGCCAGCCGGCTTCGACAGGGCGCTGCCGACGGACCCGGAGGCCGGTCCTCCCTCGATGCCGACGCCGACGGGACGCCTGTGGGTACGCCGATCTTGTCGTATGCCAAGAGCCAGGCAACCACCACGCTCGTACTCACCTTCCCGGCGGGACCGGTTTACAGCAGAAACGATCGGTCCCGGCCCGCCAATCGGCGGCTTCGCCCCCGGGCTTACGGTGAAACTTGTGGAATGGCGGAGAGGGACCGTTAAGGGCGTGTCCGGGCCGTTACCGCTCGTGGTCGGACGACCGGGGACCTGCTGCCGGCTACTGCCGATGCGTCTTCGACTCGGGACATTAGAGTCCTGTTCATGGACATGGGGGCGGTAGTGATTGCGGTGGTCGGCGTTGCTGGAACTCTCGGGGCTGCGCTGTTGACCCAGCGTGGCGCCGATCGGACCAAGCGGCGCGAGCTGGCGTTGAGCCGGTCCATTCAGGAGGCGCGTGAGGACCGCGAGCTGCGCCGCAAGAGCTACACCGATCTGCACCGGGAAGCCCGGCAGTTCGCCACGGCTCTCAGCCGACACCTCTATGTCATGCGGGATCGTGCGGTCGAGGACGAGGACGTGCGGGTACTGGAGGAGGCCAAGGAGGCGCAGCGCAATTGCTGGTCGGAGGCGATCATGATCGCGCCTGGTGCGGTGCTCGTGGCGGCCGGCGAAGTCAACGGCGAGCTGACACGCGTCTATGGGCAGGTGAAGCGTCTGGAACAGGGCAACCCACGACCGGGCGAGACGCTGCAAACGGCGGCGGAAGCACAGCAGGCTCTCTGGCCGCGGATCCATGCCATGAGCGATGTCATGCGCCATGACCTCGGAATAGCCGACGAGAACAGCATGTCGTCAAGGCTGGCTGGAGCAGGCCGCATGGGAGTGCGAGCCGACATGCCCAGCACCCCCCGCACAGGTACCGACCCTGGATCCCAGGCATAGCCGGGTTCTGCTGCGTTCGGTTCTTCACTACCACGGCGTCGCATATGGACGGACGGTGCGAGAGTGATCGTCCGGACAGACGCTGAGCCGACGGCAGGCGGCGTGCATCTCGCCACGGCGCCCAGCCAGGAACTGGCTGGAGGACTTAGAGGTCCTAACAGAAGCCGTTGATCATGTGACTGTCGGCTTGGTTGCTCGTTGGGCCGTTCGTGGCGAAGAGGAACTCCCGGCCGTGGATCGTCTCGGACGAACTGTGGTCTCTGATCGATCCGTTGCTGCCCGAGCCGGCACCGAAGCAGGTGGCGGGCCGGCCGCGGGTGCCGGACCGGCAGGCCCTGTGCGGGATCCTGTTCGTCCTCCACACCGGCATCCAGTGGGAGTACCTGCCGCAGGAGCGCGGCTTCGGGTCGGGCATGACGTGCTGGCGACGACTTTCCACCTGGAACGAGGCCGGCGTGTGGGACCAGCTGCACCTGGTCCTGCTCAAGAAACTGCGGTCGGCCAAGCGGCTCGACTGGTCGCGGGCGGTGATCGACTCCAGCCATGTCCGGGCCGATCGACGGGGCCCAAAAGCGGTCCCAGCCCGGTCGACCGCGCACGTCCGGGCAGCAAACACCACGTCCTCGTCGACGGCCAGGGCATCCCGCTGGCGGTATCGCTGACCGGCGGGAACCGTGGGCGACGTCACCCAGCTGATGCCGCTGTTGAACAAGATCCCGTCGGTCGCCGGCCTCGTCGGCCGACCCCGCAGACGACCCGACACCCTCCTTGCCGACCGCGGCTACGACCACGACAAGTACCGCCGCCTGGTCTGGGCGACCGGAGTCAAACCCGTGATCGCCCGCCGCGGCGTCCCACACGACTCCGGCCTTGGTGTCCACCGCTGGGTCGTCGAGCGGACGATCGCCTGGCTTCACGGCTTCCGGCGCCTGCGCGTCCGGTGGGAACGACGCGACGACATCCACGAAGCCTTCCTCGGCCTCGCGACCTGCCTGATCACCCACCGACACGTCCAACGCCTTTGTTAGGACCTCTAAGGCGGCGGCCTGCTGGGATCGAGCGGGATTCCGGGTGTGAGTAGTTGGGGTACAGGAAATCCCGGTGAGAACGATCATGGTCCGGTCGGCGCGAGCGTGCTGACGCGGTTCTCGTACTCGCGGCGGGCCTTGCGCTGGGTCGGGACCGCCGGAGCGCCCGGGCCGCCGTCGAGCGGCTGGCAGCGGGCGAGGAGCCGGTGGTGCACGGCCGGGACGGCGGTGACGCGCAGGGTGTAGCCCTGGCCGCGCCGTACGGTCACCCCCTGGTCGAGCGCGGCCCGCTCGACGCCGTCCAGCTCGGCGGTGCGGAGGAAGTCGGCGACCTTGCCCGGCATGTCGAGGGCCACCGGCAGCTCCGGGGCGGGGGTGTCCTCTTCGGTGGCGGTGTGGTCGGGCAGGAGGTCGGCGACGGCCGTGCGGATGGCGCCGCGGCTGACGCCGTGGTCGCGGGCGAGGGCGGCGATCGAGCGGCCCTCCAGGTACGCGGTGCGTACGACGTCGGTCGTCCCGGCCGCGATGGCGGGGCGGCGTCCGCCCTTGCTGCCCTTGGCCTCGGCGGCGCGCAGTCCGTCGTAGGTCAGCTCGCGCTGGAGGTCGCGTTGGAGTTCGCCGGCGGCGGCGAGGGTCTGCACCATGAACTTCACGGTGGACAGCAGCTCGCCGGTGCGAGGGTGACGGGCGGTGAGGTCCATCGCGGAGAACGCGCCGTCGTGGATGCGCAGGGTGACCTGGTCGCGGTGGAGGACGTCGAGCACGTCGAGGATGTGGCCGGTGCCGCGTACGAGGCGGAACATCTCGGAGATGTGCACCGTGTCCCCGGGCCGGGCGTAGTCGAGGAGCGCGCGGAACTTCGGGCGCTGGAGCGGGTGGAGGCGACTGGAGGTACCCGGGTCCTCTTCGAAGACGACCGGGTCCTCGATCCCGGCCTCGTCCAGGACGAGGTTCTGCCGGGCGGTCGACTGCTGGTCGGTCGAGACCCGCTTGTAGACCAGGTTCGCCACCAAGGGCCCCTTCCGTACGGAGGATCGGACCCTGTCTGTCGTTAAACCCTGTCAGCAATCGCCATCGGATCTGATTGGATTCGCGCCGCCTCGAACCCCCGGATTGCACGGGTTCATTGGACGCTCCGGGCGCCTGTCGTCAAACGATCGTTTGCCGACACCGGCCTTCAGGGGATGGAACACGCGTCGGGGCCTGCGTCGCCGTCAGGGCACGCGATCTTCGTACGACTGCGGCGGGTTCTGCGGCGCTGTTAGCCTGCGGTCCATGTTCAAGGGCGGTTTGGCAGGTCGAATAGGCCGGATGGCGGGGGACAGCGGGCCGGAGCGCGTGCTGGTCGCCGCCAGTTTCGTCAACCGGGTCGGCAATGGTCTGTTCAACGCGGCGTCGGCGCTCTATTTCACCTTGGTCGTGGGCCTGCCTGCGGTGCAGGTCGGCGCCGCGCTCACCATCGCCGGAGTGATCGGCTTGTGCGCGGGGATACCTGGGGGTCATCTCGCTGACCGGCGCGGCGCACGCGTGATCATGATGCTGGCCCTCGCGGTCCAGGCGGTATCGATGGCGGCCCTCGTCCTCGTCGAGAGCTGGGCCGCGCTCACGATCACCGCGACGGTCGACCAGATCGCCGCGGCGGTCGGAGGGGCGGCGTGGGGGGCTCTGGTGGCCCGGGTCGGGGGTGAGCGACCGGCCAGGTTCCGGGCGAAGCTGCGCACCTTCGTCAACCTGGGCGTCGTCCTGGGAACGATGGGTGCCGGGCTGGCACTGGCCGCGGACACCCGCGGCGCCTATGTCACGCTGATTCTCGGCAACGCGGCGAGCTTCGCCCTGTGCGCGGTGCTTCTGCTTCTGCTGCCCCGCTATCCGGTGCTGGCAGCGCCGCCGCAGCAGCGGCGCTGGCTCGTCTTCGCGGACCGTCCGTTCCTGACGTTCACCGCCCTCTACGGGGCCATGGGACTGCAGTACCCGGTGGTCTCCCTGCTCCTGCCGATCTGGATCTCCGAGCACACCGAAACGCCGCGCTGGACGGTGGCCGCGCTGTTCGCGGTCAATTCCGCCTTCTGCGTACTGATGCAGACCCGGATCGGCTCCCGTATCGAGACCCCGTACGACGGCGGCAGGGCGTTTCGCACTGCGGGGCTGCTCTTCCTCGTCAGCTGTCCGATGATGGCGCTGGCGGCGTACGCCCCGGTCTGGGCCGCAGCGGGACTGGTCCTGGCGGCGATCTTCGTCCACAGCCTGGGAGAGGTCTGGGAGTCCTCGGCGTGCTTCGCCCTGGGTTTCGGTCTTGCCCCTGGCCATGCCCAGGGCCAGTACCAAGGTGTCCTCGGCCTCGGCTTCAACGCGGGCCAGGCTCTCGCCCCCGCGATCCTCACCACGGTGGTGCTAGGCCTCGGCACGGCAGGCTGGCTGCTGCTGGCGTTGTTCTTCGCAACACTGGGTGCCGCCGGCCCGTCCCTCGCCCGCTGGGGCATGCGCACCCGGCCACAGGCCGGTGTTGCCGCGGAGGTGACGGGATGACCAGGGCGTAGGTGCCAGGAGCCTTCCGCGTGGCATGGAACAGTGTGTGTGCATCGCGTGGCCGCTGGAGTAGCGACATGACATGGGTGGTCAGGCCGCCTGACCGTAGCCGTCCGGCGCGGGCGGGGCGTCACCGCGCAGCGGGCTGAAGTCGACGTCCAGATGCGGGTCGTACGCCTCGGGCACGAGGCCGAGCTCATGGGTGGAGTACTCGCCGAAGCGGCGGGCGTGCTCGGTCAGGTACGGCGAGATATGGGCCAGGTCCTCGGGGTCGATGACGTAGCCCTCCTCCTGGAGCTGGCGCACGATCTCGGCGATGTCCAGGGCGTTGTGGAAGATCACCGCGTTCGTGAGCAGCGCGTTGAATTTCGCGGTCCTCTCCTGCTCGACGGGGTCGTTGTCGGTGATGACGCGGCCGACTTCGCGGAACGCGGTGTAGGTGGCGTTCTTGCGGGAGCCGGCCCGCAGCCGCCGCAGCAGCAGCGTGGAGGAGATGGCGCCCTCGCGCACGGAGACGGCCACCCGCATCAGGTGCCGGAACTGGGACTCGATCAGGTCGAAGTCGATGACGTTGCGGCCGCTCTCCCCGAACAGGGCGTCGATGTGCACGTACTCGGTCCGCTTCGTGGGCCGGTAGAAGGTCAGGTCCTTCCAGTTCCTGATCCTGGGCATCAGGTCGAAGCCCAGCAGGTGAGCGAGCGCGAAGACAGGGAAGCTCTGGCCCTGCGTATCTGCGTATCTGCGTGCACGGTGGTCGGCTTCACCTCGGACGTGTTTTTCAGCAGGCCCTCGATGATGTAGGCGGCCTCCCACACCCCGCACGGGATGAAGTGGGTGAACAGCGCGATGTAGGTGTCGGAGATGTGGTGGTACGCGATGCCGCCCGGCTTGCCATACCGCACGGACGTCTCGGACAGCAGGTTGTTGAGGTAAATGTCCATGTGGGTGCCGTCCGCGGCGACCGCGGAGCCGTCGCCCCACGCCTGCGAGATGTCCAGGCGGGCGTGTGCGTTGACCAGGTCGGCGATTGCCTCGTTCAGCGTCGGGATGGAGAAATGCCGGTTCGCGGCCAGCGACAGCTCGTGCCCGCTCACGCCGGGGATGTGCCGGGCAGCCTCGTAGGGGCCCATGTTGGTGCCCTTCACGAAGGTGGTGATCACGTACCGGCCGAAGGGGTCTTTCAGCTTCGGCTCGTTGCCCGAGGCGGGGCCGAAGCGACGCCACCACTCCACCCAGTACGCCGTGCGGGAGATGATCCCGAGCAGGGAACGCTCCGGCATCCGGGCCTTGATCTCCTGCTCCAGGGCCTTCGCCGAGGCGCACTGCCCTTCGGAGCGGTGGGCCTTGAGGGAGGGAATACCGGTCTCTGGGTCGATGATCAGGCCCTCGTTGTCCGGGTACCCGGCATCCGCACTCGCGGCGGCCACGGTGAGCTTGTCCTCCAGCTGCCGGCGGAACGTCACCGCGTCGTACGGCGCGTCGTCGCCGGGCTCGGCGAGACCGACCTCCACCAGGTAGTCGCCCAGCTTCGCCTCGGCGTCCTCCCATGACAGGAGCTGCTCGCTCCAGTCGGCGTACTCCTCGGCCCCGGCCACCGCGACGTCACCGGTGCGAAGCTCCTCGGCGAGCGCGGCGAACACCATCGCCTCGAAGTGCTTGCGCACGAAGACACCCGGCCGGTTCTTGTCTCGGACGGCCTTCTGCCAGTTCAGCGTGGCGAACGAGATGTCGACCGGGCGTCCGCCCTCGTGCCGCTCAGGGATGTAGTCGCGCAGGTTCTTGTGGCGGCGGGCGTGCGCGAGCGCGTCCAGGACACGGTTGTCTTCGGAGGTCGCCCGCAGCTCCAGGCGGCTGGTCAGGTCGTACATGGTGGAGCGGTCCTTGAGCAGGTGCCCGTACAGCAGTACCTCCCAGTAGTTGCCGTGATGGGCGGCGACCTTCTCGATCTGCTCGTACTGCCCCTCGAACCCGCCAAAATCGTCCACCGCCGCCGCGGGCACTTCCAGGCCGCCGGCCTGCACCCGCAGGGCCTTTGCCATGGTGTGCAGCGCGGGTGCGAGCCCCTCGCCGAGCCGGGCCGCAACCACGTCAGGCGCGGCGTCCTGATCGAGTTTCCCGACCGCCGTCAGGATCTCGGCGGTCAGCTCCGCCGCGTTCTCCCGGGCCGCCTGGACGGGACTGTCGGCGTCGATGTGCTGGAGCACCGTGCGGTAGTTCCCGATCAACGCCTCGACGATGGCCTGCTGCCGCTCCTGGATCTGCTCCAGTTCCGCCTTGGCCCGCTACCAAGGCCGAACAGCACGGCGTCGCCGGCGAGCGCGCTACCTCCCAGGCCCAGCGCGCCTTCACCCTCGCCTTCACCGACCCCGACCGCGCGGCCGACGAGATCGAACTCGCCCGCCACCTCATCACCGGCCTCACCCTGCGCCAGACCGGCCACACCATCGACATGGCCGCCCTCCTCCTCGACGCCGGCACCGACCGTGACGTCCTGGACCGCGCTCACGTCCTGCGCGAGGAGATCCGTATCTCCGGCGTCGCCATCGCCACCGCGATCCTCGAGCTGATCGTCTGCTTCCACGAGGCCGTCCTCGGCGACGGCCGGGGCATCACCGAGACGATCGCCCGGCTCCGCGACCTCACCGTCGGCGGCGACTACGCGTACTACACCGACATCGCCGCTTTCATGGCCGACCTGCCCATCCCGCCCAGCTCCGTGCGGTGGGTCGACGACGAAGCCACCGTCCGCGGACGGTGGCGGCACCTCGTGCTCGCCCGCCGCTCCCTCCTGCAGAGCTGAGCCGGTCCGACACGTCGAGGCCCTGCTCGCGACCGTCCGCGCGGTCCGGGCCGGCGCTGTTCGAAGCAGCATCACCCGTTGGAGTCACGGCTGCTGTGGCGCCTTGCCCCGACATCTCGCCACCGGCTTCGATGGAGCCGGGCTCGTGAACGCCCGGCCGCGCGATGGAAGACGCCCCCGCGCCCCTTCGCCGAAGGACCGGCCAGAAGCATCACCACCCGTACGACACCTGCTGACCCATCGCACCAAAGCGCTCGCCGCCGGGGGCCGGTGTGGCGCGGAACAGCGACCCCGATGCCCCAGGCCGCCCTGGCCCTCACCGAAGACCGCCGCCGCAGCACCGGCGAGTCCCACCAAGCCCTCCACCCACTCCTCACGGCCGCCGGCCAACCGCTGACCATCCCCGCGGCCCGCCATCCGGAGCAGGCACAGCTGGAGGCCGAGGCCTTCCTCGCCTGCTGCAAACTCGGCAGCCTCTCCGCACACCCCCTGGGCATCGTCCAGGTGCGTCCGGAGGAAGACCGACTCGCCCTTCGGCTCCTCGACGAGCCGTACATCGTCCACTACTGGGCCGATTTCCTCCTTCCCCGGCTGACCGGCGAGGAAAGCGACCACGCTGTATATCCCCCGGTGGGTATCTGTGAGTGGGCGGCATGTTACCGCTGTTCATGCGCTGCGAACGGCATGAGCGCGTCGGCCACGGTTGCCCCGAGATCTGGGCCAGAGGCCACGGCGTCAGGGCCTCGGGTGGCGCTCGTAGCGCGTGCCGGGGCACCGCCGCCGTGGCTGACGCCATCGCCTCGGCCTCGACGGGCAGCTCCAAGCGTCGGCGGACCGCAGCGGTCGCGGCGGTCACCGCGGCCAGGACTTCGCGGACGTCCGGGTCGGTCTGAGCGAGCGCGGCGGTCAGGATGTCGATGGCGACCAGGTCGCTCGGCGGCGGCCGTCAAGCACGCCGGGCCTTGGCCATGCACGTACGGCAGGCCGTGGCGCTTCCCGCGCCACGGCCTGCCGTACGTGCAGCGGGCGAAGCGGTCAGGGCTGACGGCGGTCGCGCAGGGAGTCCTTCACCCCGCGGGCCTGCTCCTCGGCCTTGCCCGCGACCTCGCGGGTCTTGCCCTTGACCTGGTCGGTCTTGCCTTCGGCCTTCATCCGCTCGTTCCCGGTCGCCTTGCCTGCGACCTCCTTGGCCTTGCCCTTGGCCTGTTCCATCTTGCCCTTGGCTTTCTCAGCCATGAGAAAAACTCCCTTTCCGAAAAACGGTCGATCGATGAACAAACTAGGACAAGACGGGGCGCCTCGCGCGCGGAGCCTGAGGTCGTTCTGTCGATCGGGGCAGCGCCGAGTGCAAAGCGCCCGCCGCACCATTAGGGCGGTCTGGAGCCGGCGGACCATCTGCAGGGCACAGGCCGAGGATGTCGAGCGAGACCATCAGGTCCTGGCCGTCTACGCCCGGGAAGCCACTGCGCAGCCGCACGGTCTGCCGGGTCCGGACCGGCCAGCAACGCCAGCTCATTACTGCCGAAGGGATCCTTCATCCGACCGACGCCATCGCCGCCGACCTCGCCCGCCACCTACCCGCCCCTTAACCAGAACCATCACGACACGACACGGCGCCGCAGGTCAGGTGGGCTCAAGGGCCGGGACCTTCGCGGGAGATGACGACCTTGCTGGTCGCCGCCCCGGACACGGCGGTGGTGATGTTGCGGCGCTGCAAAGACTCCCTGGACATACGTCTCACGATGGCTTTCGCCCTTCAGGAGGTGAGCGGGGCGGGGAGCAGGCCGCAGCTCCCGATCCTCTACTTCAATGCACAGGGCGACGCACTGGCGGCGGGCGTTCTCGTCGGTGACGCGGCAGTGCAGGATCCCGCCCATGGCCGCGTCCGTGGCGCGGCTCGCCCAAACGGCTGACGGCTGGGGTCTTTCGGCACGTCAGAGGCCCCTTGATGGATATCTCTGCAGTCATGATCAAGAATCTGTTGCGCGGCGCTGCCGTGCTCTCTCTCATATTGGTTCCGTTCGCGCAGCCGGCACAGGCCGCCCCGCCCGACTGGAACCTGCGTACTTCCGTACTTCCGTGCTTCCTGTCGGAAGGAGGCTGCCGTCGCTGGCCGACCTCCAGCGTGGTGCCCGTACAGCGCTCTCGCGCAGCGGTGGCGGGTTCAGCACGTCGCAGAAGGCGGTCGGCATCGTCGGCCCCGCCGCCTCTTTCGGCCGGCCCGCCGAGGAGACGGCCGCGGTCGCCGATACGCCGACGGTGACGTATCCGGCGCCGTCGCGCACGATGACACCGGACGAGTGCATCCGGGGGCTGGGCACGGACAAGAAGTTCTTCATCAAGTCCCGGTACGCGGCATGCTCGGGAGCGGTGTTCTTCACGGTGTGGTCGAAGAACAACCAGCCTTCCGGCGAGACGCAGTTCGTGTACCTGTCGATCGGGACGATCGCGAAAGACAGCCGCGAGGTCCGGCTCACTCAGTACTTCACCCGGATGAGCAAGGCCGGCGAGGTAGCGACGTCGGGGCTGATGATCAAACCGGCCGTCAAGGTCTCCAAGACGTGGCCGTCCACCGCCCGCGTCGGGCAGAGCGGCACCGTCCCCGGAGCCCGCAGTTTCGATGTTCTGGCCCGCCAGCAGGCCACCGGCTCCACCAGGAGCCTGAACGCCTCCAGCGGACAGGGCAGCGTCCGCGACGACGTGATCTCGGCTGTCGCCGAGGCGTCCGCGACGATCACCCCACCGCCCGGCTACCGGCCCGGCGGCGAGCTCAGCGGCACCCTGTTCTTCCTGCCCCCGCGCTGGGACAAGGCCGCCTACCTGAAGGTCCCGGCCGGTGCCGCCGCCTTCAGCTACGCCGTCCCACTGCACTACAGCACCAAGCAGGGCGCGCCCGAGAAGGCGGTAGCCGAGCACATCAAGACGGCGTTCACCGCGCCGGGCAGCACCAGGCCGGCCAATCGTGCGAAGAACGTCGCCGGGCAGAGCCCGGCCGTTTTGTTGAACCGGCTCTATTACGACAGCGCCCGTCGCAAGAAGAACCGGTCGACCGCGGTGGCCACGTGCAAGCGCGAGTTCGGCACCGGCTACGCGGCCGGCGGCAAGGAGTGCGACGAGTACCCCTTCGCCACCACCTACCAGGGCTGCGCCCAGTCCACGTACGAGACGGGGGCGGCGAAGGACAACTTCTCCGTGAAGGCGCTGCTGAAGACGGACAACGGCAACGCCGGGAATCTGCTGGGCCAGTTCATGACCCTCAACCGGATCATCGACGGCAAGGACGACGGCTTCTATGTGACCGTCTCCTGACACGCTCGTGCCCCGGGGAAGAGCGTGCCCGCGTCTTTCCCGGTCCCGGACTCAGGCCGTCGGCCAGAATTGCACCAGGTAGGTCTCGATGCCCTCGGCGATACCCTCTTCCTCGACGGCCTTGGCAACCTCCGCTCTGCCGGCGCCGTAGAGGCGGACGTTCCACTGGGTGCCGGGGGCGCCGAGTTCGATCTCCCGGGCGATCGGCCCGCACGTCACCCCCCCCACCTGCAGCTTCCCAGTCCGGCAGCGCACCGTGGTCTCGGCCTGCTCGTCCCAGACCCTCGTGTCGTCGACGGGAGGCTCGGCATCCCACACCTGCGCGGTCATGACCGCGGTGTGGGTGTGTGCAGCGCTCTCGATGTCCACCCGTCCCGGTCGGGCGTGCACGAACCCCTCCATCACCCGGCCCGCCGGGTAGGGGTTGGGCACCACGGACAGATCTGCGTCCTGCAGGCACAGCCCGTAGAAGTCGACCTCCGGTTCGAGAACCTGCTCCCCCATAAGCGTGGCCTGGCCCATCATCCGCCTCTCGAGCTCGTCCGCACCGCCGACCCCAGCGTCTTCAGGGTGCAGGCCCAGCATGCCTCGCCACCTCCGTCGCGATCTCCAGCCCACGCCGCCCACCGCGACGGTCGATCCGCACGCACGCCAGAGACCCGCTTCAGTACGACGCCCTCGTTCTGACCGAGTTCAGGCACGATCCCGAGGCCGTCTCGGACGACACCGGACGGCCCGGCAGCACCCTCCGCTACCTGATTGCCCCATCCTCCTGCGCCACGACACTCTCCTGCCTTCCAGCCACTGACCCGGGGCAGTAGACCGCATCCGATTTCTGGTTCAGCGGGGCAGGAACTCGTAGTACGCCAGGCGGGAGCGGGCCGCCTTCTCGGTCATGCCCAGGGCTTCGGCGACCCGCGGCATCGGGATCTCGTCCCCCGTGACATAGGCGGCTGCGAGGGGGCCGGTCGACGCGACGATCGCCTCCAGCTCTCCGGCCGCCTTCAGCACCACGAGCGGCTCGTCGCCGACGATCTCGTCCAGGCGCTCGCGCAGCTTTCCCAGCAGGCCGGCCACATCCTCGGGCAGCGACACAGCCCGTGCGGCCACCTCGTCCATGTGCCCCTCCCAGTCGGCCCAGGGCCCGGAGGTGTCGTACTCGTCGGCCTGGTCGCCGCGCGCTTTCTCCCAGTCGATCGGGTAGGTCGTCGTACCGCGCTAGCCGCATGAGCACCTCCCCCGCATCGTGGTCGCCGTCGGCCGGCGCATCGTGCCGTCGTACGCCCACCAGTCGATCGACTCGTGGAAGTGGCCGCCGCTGCCCAGGTCGAAGTAGACCGGGCCCGGCTCGGTGCCATCGGCCAACAGCACCCCGACCTCGCCCTCGTGCGACTCGAACCCATCGTGCTTCCAGGTCATCCCGGTTCGCCTCCTCGTCGGCGCAGGGCGTCCCGAGCGGCCGCCCGCATCCACGGTGGAGCATCGCGGTATTGCCGCGCAGCCGAGTCGGCATATCCCAGCGGCAATCGGTTGCGCGTCGTACGCCGCGCGCCTCCCCGGGCGCGAGCGCTCGCTACGCCGTCGGGTCGAGCGGGGTGATGCCGGTGGCCGAGTACAGGTCGGGCACCAGCGACAGGACGGTGACCGGCTCGCCCTGGCGGACCGCGTTCCAGGCGACGGCCGCGGCATGGGCGACCGGCCACTCGGTGTCGGGCCAGGCCATGGCGTCGACGGCGTGGCCGGTGGTGAACGCGACGCTCTCGGAGAAGCGGAGTCCGGCGGCGTGCTGGCCGGCTCCGGGGAGCTGGCGCTCGGCGGCGAGCACGGCCAGGGAGGGCACGAGGATGCGGCCGGTGCCGCGGGACGCCTCGATGTACAGCCCGGTGAAGAACGGGTCCGCCCGGTAGAGCGCGGTCAGGGCGGAGTGATCGAGGACCGCGGTCGGGTTCACGCGGCCCGGCCCTGATGGGCACGGATCTTCGCCCAGGCGTCCTGGCCGGCCTGCTTCACCTGCTCGGTGAACTCGACGCCGAGCTCCGCCGCGGCCTCGGCGGCGCGCTGCTCACGTTCGGCGGCGGTGAGCTCCTTCGACGCGAGCTCTTCGATCAGGTCGGTGATCGTCGTGCCGCGCTCCTCCGCGAGGAGGCGGAGCCGGTCGCGGACGGCCTCGCTGGTCTTGATGCTCGTCGGCTTGCTCATACCGCGATTCTACCGCCGGTAGAACTTGGCGGGTCGCTTCTTGCTGTCGCGGTCCCGCTGGGACACCGAGGCGAGGTGGGAGGGATGTCATGCAGCTGCATCGGCAGCAGGGAGTACACCGAGTGACCGGCTACCCGGGCGTGGCGGTGATGGTCACCAACCCTGCTGACATCCTGGCGCGGCTGTTCGCCGAGGTGTCCGGCTGTCCGCGTGCTGGAGGTCGGGGCCACCACCGACACCGCCCGCTACCGCCTCACCCTGGCCCGTCTGCTGCGTGTCCCCACCGCCGCCGTACGCGGGCACGTGATCGGCGAGCATGGCGACGCCGCCGTCATCTGCACCTCCACTACCGTCCACGGCCGCCCCGCCCCGGTGCCCGTACAACGAATACGCGCCGAGCTCACCGCCCGGCCCCGGCGGATCAGCGCCGGCATCGGCCGCACCCGCTCCAGCCCTGCCGGTGTCGTCCTGACCACCTTCACCCACACCCGCAGCCTCGTTGACGGCGTCACCGAGGTATCGACGCGTCAGGACGGCGGCCTGGCTCGGCATGCCGGTGCTGCTGAGCGTGGTAGTGACTTTCCATGATCCTCAGTGGATTGTCCCCCAGTCCCGCTGCTCCTGTGTCAGCTCGCGGCAGCGCCGTAGTTGCGCAAAACGTTCACAGCCCTGTCGAAGGCGGAGTCTCTCTTCTTGTCGAACTCCTCCTTGGTGAAGACCGGCTCGGTGAGGTGCGGCGGAATGCCTGTGCCGTCGAAGGTCCTGCCCGACCGGGTCAGGAATTCCTCGTTCGGCAGCCAGGCAGCCATGCCGTTGGGGAGCTTGCGCGACATGACGTCCGAGAAGACGCCTTGTGTGGGCTGCCCGATCCGGACCGTCTTGCCAGGCCGGCCCATGAGGGCCTGGGTGAAGGTCTCCCCTGCGCTGAAGGTCGAGCCGCCGGTCAGCACGGCGACCGGCCCGGTGTGACGGGGGCCCTGGGCGGGCGTGATGTACACGGGCTGGGGGCGAGTGTGCCGGGTGGGGTCGGCGGGGTCGTTGCGCGCCCGCTTGGAGTAGGCGAGGTAGGGGGTGTTGGTGAGGCGCTGGGCGATGTGGATTCCCAGGGCGTCGGAGCCGCCGCCGTTGATGCGCAGGTCGATGATCAGGCTCTTCAAGCGCTGGGTGCGCTCCTGGCCGAGGACCGTGTCCAGTGCCCTGTCGAGCTCGGCCAGCTGGGCGGTGTAGGAAGTCTCCTCGCCCGCGTACCCGCCGAAGCCGGAGATCCGCAGATAGCCTTGCCCGCCGGGGAGGTCGGCGTAGGTGATCCGCCCGTGGGCGAACTCCTGGAGGTTTCGGGCGCCCTTGAGGTCGCGCTCCACGATGAACTTCTTGACCTTGGTGTCCAGTTCCCCGGTGGGCACGACGGTGCCGGGGCGGACCTGGGCGAAGATGCGGTTGCCATCCTGGACGGCGACGTGGGCGTCATAGAGCGGCTCGACCATCTCGCTGAAGACGGCGTAGAGCTCGTCCCTTGTCGTCCCGGCGTGCACCTGAGGGCGGTACTGGTCGCGGACCTTGTGCCAGTCGATGCCCTTGGACGCGAAGAAGGGGTAGTTCTCCTCGAAGGTCTGCCAGAAGACGTCGAAGGTCGTGAGGGGGTCCTCGGCCGTCGGGCGCGCGCAGGCGTCGGGCAGCGCCGGGATGCGCCGGAGGTTCCGGCTGCCGACGGAGGCGTCCGCGCGCAGGAACGCGTGGTCGCGGTCTTCTTGGGCGCGCACGGTCAGGACGTCGCCACCGGGCGTGGTGTAGGTGCCGGGACCGGTCCGCTGCGCGGAGTCGCCCTTGAGGCAGCTGACGGCGGTTGCCTGGTACTCCTGGAAAGTCCCGTTCCGGATGGATAGCACTGTGCCGTAGCCGTCCATGCGCCAGTTTCCGTCGATGGTCGGCTGGTGGGCGTTGGCGGCCGGCGCGGCTTGGCCGGCGAGGGCCAGCACGACGGCGGTGGCCGTAATAATGCGCACGAATGTGCCTTCTCTGTGGGCGACTTGCTCGGGACAGCCCAACCGTCGCCGACACGACGTTCTCCCGACCATCCGGCTGTCTGGTTGATCGATGGTGGGGCCAGCCCCCGCCACCGGCGTCCCCTGGACGATCACGTTGGGGAACCGCCCAGCGCCGCGCTACTGGTGGTCGTGCGTATTCAGCCGTTGCTGACGAATGCCCCCGTAGGGGAGGCGCGGCTCTGACCCAAGTCGCGGCGCGCGGACTCCCGCCCACGACCAGCACAAGCACCCCAGGGGCCGGCCACACCAGCTCTTTGACCTGCGACTTCAAGTTGCCGGAGGCTCAGTTCAGGTCACCCGGGACGGCGAGGCACGACGCAGGCCGGTGTTCCTCCCGGCAGCCGGTGACGGTGGGCCGCGACGAGCCGGTAGACCCGACGGGCGGCCCACCGCACGCCGGGCAGCAGGAGCACCGCCCCCAGCGGTGCCCAGACGCCGCCCGCGCTCAGGAGGGCCTTCGCGACGGCCCGGGCCCCTCCGTACACCGTTCCGGTCGGCGTCACCCACAGCACCTCGTACTCGGCACGCTCGCGGGTGACGCCGAGGGCGTCGAGGTCCGCGAACTGCCAGGGGACGATGTCACAGCGGGGCCGTACGCGTCGTTCGGCGAAATTCGCCGACGTCGTGCAGAAGCCGCAGTCTCCGTCGTATACGAGCACAGGCCGAGAACGCATGCCCCCATCATGCTGCGTCGCGACGCCGGAGGGGCGCACGCCCGGTCGGCCACGCACCCCCTCGGCCTGTCCGTCGGCCGGAGTCGCGTGGGGCCGCCCGTCTGCCAGGCTTGGACAGGTGACGGATGACGCGCAGCGGCCTGCCCGCACCCCCGACGGACGGTACGTGATCGTCAACGGCAGACGCTGGCGGGCCACGGACCCCCAGGTGCCCCAGGACGTCGCCGCACGGCTGCGTTCCCACCTCATGGCCGCGCGCCGTGCCGTGGCCGCGGCCCTGCGTGCCCGGGACCCGGAGGCCGAACGCGCCACCCGGGCCCGGGTGCACACGGCGAAGGTCGCCCTCGGGGAGCGCGGCACGCCATGGTGGGACCAGCGGGAGACGGAGCGCCGCGCCCGCTGGAGCGAGGGGCTGGCGGCACTCGACGAGGGCATCGGGAACATCGGTGAAAAGGGCACCGGCCGCGGATGAACTGGGCCCTGAGGCCGTCGTGCAGGCGGGGCCCGGCCGGAGAGCGAGCGGGGGGAATCAGAGCACGACGCGGTAGTGAGTGGTCAGACGCCCGTCGTCGTGGCCGCGCCGAGGCCGGCGAACACGAGGCTGATCCAGCCGACATCGTAGTCCGACAGCGCATCCCCGACGACGAGGAGCCGCTCCTCGGTCTGCCACAGTGCGAGGAGGCCAGGGGGTGCCGGAGGGGGCGGACGACTTACCAGTCAGTATCCCGAGACGGAGGATCTGCCCGCCGTCGAGGCCGAGGGCGCGGCCGGGCCAGGGCGATGGTCCGGTCGTCGCTGCTGAGGAAGACCCCGATCCCGGCGCGGACGAAGCGGTAGAGCCAGTCGTCCGTGCGGGGCTGTCGGCGCGCGATGCGCACGGCGGCCCCGGTGAACTGGCGGTAGCGGGCCGCAGCGTCGAAAGCGAGCTGACCGAGGGTGGGGACGGTGAGTTCGGCCAGGGTGACTCGGCACGCCCTGGTGGCATGCCGGGTGACGTGCCCGCGGGAGACAGTGCAGATTCCGGCCGGCGCTTCCGTCGCCTCGACGAGCAGGGCCTCGGGGCCATCCCCGCTCATGCGGGGAGGGCCCTCGAGCCCGTGACCGCGCCGCCTGTGTGCAGGTCGGTCCAGGAGCCGGGGTGCGCCACGCCGGGGTGAACCGCAGGGTGATCGCCGAAGTGCCGGTCGCCGAAGGAGAGAGCGGGGATCGCTCCGAGTGGGTCATCTGTGAGCAAGGCGGACCGGGTGCGCAGCATTGGAGCAGTGGCTGCCGTCGCCTTCCGGGCCGGTATGAAGCGGTCAGCGTTCTTGTGCGTGACCGGCCTCGACCGGGGTGTGGAGGTGGGAGGTGAGGAAGCGGGCGGCGCGGTCGAGTGCGGCGTCCGCCTCGTCGAGACGCCCGTGCTCGCTCTGGTAGACGTGCGGGAGACCTGGCCCGATTTCCAGCGTGGCCTCAACGTCGGCGGCGCCCGCGCGGGCCGCCAGACGGACCGCGTCGTCGAGGAGCACCTCGTTCGCCCCGACCTGCACGAGCAGCGGGGGCAGGGCGGACAGGTCGGCGAACACCGGGCTTGCCAGGGGATGGCTCCGGTCGCCGGCGCCGAGGTAGAGATCCGCATACGCGCGCACGTCGGCCTCGGTGAAGATCGGGTCAGCGTCCTCTTTGGTGCGCATGCTCGCTCCGGAGAGGGTGAGGTCGACCCACGGGGAGAAGACGACCACGGCGGCCGGCTGCGGCAGTCCCGCCTCCCGGGCTGCGAGCAGGGTGGCGATGGCGAGGCCGCCGCCGGCCGAGTCACCGGCCACGACGATTTCCCGCGGGTCCGTACCGGCGTCCAGCAGCTCGCGGTAGGCGGCGAGCCCGTCGTCGACCGCGGCGGGGAAGGGGTGCTCGGGAGCCAGCCGGTAGTCCACCGAGATGGCCCGCAATCCGGCGCGGACGGCGAGTTCACCGACCAGGCCGGTGTGGGTGTCAGGCGAGCCGATGACGTATCCGCCGCCGTGGAGATAGAGCAGCCGACCGCGACCGGCCGCTCCGGCCGGCTCCAGCTCCAGGGCGGGCCTCCCGCCCAGGACGGTTCTGCGGATGGCAACGCCGGCCGGTGCCGGCCGTGTCATGGCTGCGGCGAAGCCGGTGCGCAGCTCGGCGGGGGCGGGCTGCGTTTCGCTGCGCGGGACGGAGCGGAGCAGGGCGTCCAGGACTTGGCGCTGCTGTCGGGACATGGCGGGCCTCCTTCAGGTCGGAATGCAAGGATGGATTCCTTGGAATCCATCTACTCGCGCCCAACCGCCTTCCAGGGAAGATGATTCCTGGGAATCTATTGGAGGTTCTGTGAGCCACGTCACTCCACTCTTCCTCGATCTCGTCCGCGTGGAGACCCGGCTCTACAACGCAGTCGGCACCCGCCTGCGCGCCGAACACGGTCTGACGCTTGGCCAGTTCGAGTTCCTGCAGATCATCGACCGGGTGGACGGGTGCCGCGTGCTCGACATCGCGACCGAGGTGGCGATCACGGTAGGGGCCGCCAGCAAGGCGGTCGACCGCCTGGTGGCCGCCGACTGGTGCGTACGCGTCGCACACCCGCACGACCGCCGCTCCTCCGTGCTGCGCCTCACACCCGAGGGCGAGAAGGCGCTGGCAGCTTCCCGGCCCGTGGTGGAGAGCGCGCTCGTCTCACTGACGCGGACGGTTTCCGCTGCCGACCGCAAACACCTCGCCACCACCCTTGCCGCTCTCCGCGCGAACCTCGAGGCGGACGGCCAAGGCCAACCAGGAAGCAGCATGCCCGCTCCCTCGGCATCATCCTCACGATCGTCAACCAGGCCGTGAACGCCGACAAGCTCGGCGGCTCCACCGCCCTGCGCACCAACGTCATCCAGAGCGGCTCGCTCGTCATGCTCCGCACCGACAGCGACCAGGCCCACCTCGCCTCCACCGGCTTCGACGGCATCGACCCCGGCTCGATCCCCGCCTGCTGGGACGTCGAGCGCCCCCTCATCTACGACGAGAAGATCGCGATGAAGGACCCCAAGTCCACCTTCGGACTCGGCTACACCCTCGGCCCCGGCGGCGCCGCCGAGATGATGCGCACCTTCGTCCTGGAGTCCGCCGCCCCCTACGTCGACGAGAACGCCGTCGCCTACCCGGCGGACTGGCCGGACTGGGACCTGCGGCACGAGATCGCGGCCACCCCCGTCATCGAGGACGGCAAGGCTCCCGACACGGACGGGGACGACGCTTCCGACGGCGGGCTGCCGCCGTCGGTGTTCGCGCCGAAGAAGCCCGAGACCGCCGAGGACAAGGTCACCGCCGCGATCCGCGAGTTCTCCGACCCCGCCGGCCTCGAGACCACCTACGTCCGCAAGGACCAGATCGCCGCCCTCAGCGGCCTGAAGGAGAACACCCTCAACAACACGCTGACCAAGATGAAGAAGGTCGGCCTCATCCACCAGCAGACCGACGAGTACGGCAACGTCATCCGCGGCGTGTACGCCCTCGGATCGGGCCCGGTCGAAGACTCCGACGAGATCAGCGACTGAAGCGACCAACCCACCGACATGCACCCGGGATGCGCGTCCCTACTCCGCGCGCTCCTCAACCCTTCACTAACCAAGGAGCCCCCGATGGCCACGAGCGCCCTCGTCTGCTTCATTGCCGTCTGCGACCTGTGCGGCTACACCAGCAACGACACCGAATACGGCCTGCACGCCGACTCCCCCGAGGAAGCCATTCGGAACGTCACCGAAGGCTTCGACGAGCGCGACGGCTGGACCCTCACCCCCGACGGCCGACTCGTCTGCAACATCCGCAAGGACGCCGCCCACGAAGACATTCACGCCGCCGCCGGCAGCGCATGGGCCACGACGCCATGACCGTCGCCTTCGCCTGAATCCGCACCGGGGGATGACACCTCAGACAAACCCCGCCCGGCCTGCCACCATGAATCACGGAAGCAGACGGGCCTCATTCGACTAACGAGCTCGTGCACGGTAAGCGGTGAGACGTCGGGCCTTGGATGGTTGATCATGGTCGGGTGGTGGGGAATGCGTCTCGTGCAGTGATCATCAGCAACCGACGGATCACGGGCCTGTCGGCCGATGTGATCGCTGAACTCGTTGCCGAGGTGGGCCCGTTATGGCATGAGCGCCACCAGGCCAAGCTGACCTCTCGGCCGCGGAAGCGGGCCGTGGGCGCCGGCGCGAAGCACCGGCTGGCGTTCGTCGACCGGCTCCTGGCCACCCTCGTCCATCTCCGTCACGGGGCCACTCATGACGTGCCGGCCTGCTGGTTCGGCGTGGACCGTTCCACCGTCACCCGGGCCATCGGCGAGGTGCGGCCCCTGCTCGCCGAGCGGGGGTGCACCGTCAGCCCCGGCGTGCGGCTGCGGACCTTGGCCGAGGTCGTCGAGCACCTCGGTGCCAGCGGGAAGACCGGCATCGTCGACGGCACCGAGATCCGGGTCCGGCGGCCCGCCGCCGGACGCAAGGACCGGGACCGGTTCATCTCCGGCAAGAACAAGCAGAACGCCGTCAAGTCCATGGTGGTCACGGACGGAGAGGGGCGCGTGCTGTGGTGCAGCCCGACCGAGCCCGGAAGCTGCGCGGACATCACCCACGCCCGCAAGTTAGGGCTGGTCAAGCTTCTGACCGACGGTCCAGCAGTCGAGATCCTTGCCGACGCCGGCTACCAGGGCCTCGGTGCCCAGACCGGCGGACGCGTGGTGACACCGCCACACCGCAAGTTCAAGAAGGACGCCCCCGACTGGTACGAGGAGATGTACGAGCGGCAGCGCAAGGCGCACTCCTCGCGGCGTATCCGGGTCGAGCACGGCATCGCCCACCTGAAGAACTGGCGGGCACTGGCCCGCCACCTCGGCCGTCGCGAGCACGCGAGTGACACCGTCCAGGCCGTCGCCGGCCTGCTCTCCCACCAGCAGACCGCGGACCTGGAACCTCGACGACAGGGGTGAGCACCGGTGTCACCGAAGCCCTCGACGTCTCACCGCTTACCGTGCACGAGCTCGTTAGTCCAGGTTCTCGCTGATCGGCCCACCGCCCTCGGGGTGTCGGCCCGTCACCACGCTGACGGGCTCCCGCCCCGAACGGTCATCCCAGCCACGCGGCGAGAATCGCATAGTCGCCATCGGTGAGGCCAAGGCGGGCATCAACCCGGTGGACCAAGGCGCGTCCCCCATGGTGGGAGGCGATCCAGGCGCGATCTGTCTCTGTGACCTCGTCATCGACCCAGACGAACGGCCGTCCTGCCGCCCAGTCGACAAGGGCGCGGGTCTTCCAGTGCAGCCCGTCGCGTTCGTCCTGATCATCGATTTCTGACGGCTCCGGCCAGACAACCACGGCGAGCTGCTGGAGACCGAGCAGTGGAGTGATGCATTCGTTTGCTTCATCCATCCACGTGGTGGCCCAGACCACCTCACAGGGAAGCGCGGCCAGCTTGGCCCCGTGCTGAGGATTGATCCTGGTCAGGAGTGGGTTCGCATCGTCCCCACGCAGATCGGGACCGAGCTCATAGGTTGGATACTGCCGCGACTCCGCCCCGAACGGGATCAGCGGTCCGTCGACGTCGAGGAACAGCAGCGGAAGCTGCACAGAGCCAGTCACAGCGGCACAGGATAGCGAGGCTCCCACCGCCGGTCGCTCCACGAGAGGACTGATGAGCAGCCCCGCTGCCTGCCGGCACCAGCGAAGCGACGGTCGTTCATTGCTGACAGCGCTGCTATTTCTCGGGCTCTGGCGCAACTTCCGTGGTGTTGAGTCGAAGCTCGGTGTCCGGGGCCGGAGTACGCCGGGAACCGGCAGGTCAGGGGCTTGTCATGAGGCAGACAGAAGCCCGGTCGACGTAGCTCCACAGAAGTTGTGCCAGAACCATTTCTCGTGAACATCCAGGGGCTTCAAGATCCGCAACTGCTGTCCGAACCGACAGACAAACGCTGTCGCTTGAAGGGTTCTGGCACAGCTTCCGTGCAGCAGTGACCGAGCGTTGCGAGTCACCGAGGCATACGCCTCGGTGACCAGGGCTGAATTCGATCCGATCACGCCAGGTTATGGTGCTGCTCCACAAAACGAGGGGAGTCGGCATGCCCAACAGGTCGCAGTCGAAGGACGCTCTCGCCTGTCTGCGTGCCGAGCTCGCGGCCGAGCAGTCGACGACGGCTGAGGGGACGACTCGGGGTGCATGGCTCGCCTTCATGCGTTTCGGGCGGATGCGCTTTCACGCAGCGCCCCAAGCCGACTCTGACGGCTTGCTCTTTCAGTACGGCACGTACGTCTCCAGCGGGCGGCCGATGTTCACTGTGGACCTCACGAGGCAGCTCAACGTCAGTGACGACAGTGAGTACGACCGCTACGTGCAAGTTCGCTGCGAACTCCGGTACACGCCGGCACTGGACCTGGATGCTTTGGGAAGCTTCGACTCCTGGTTCTTTTATGACACCGATACGGACCTCGACGGATGGTTCGCTGCCATGGAGGAGCGTCTCGGACCGCTCCTTGATCGCAGGCCCGCTGGGATCGACTTGTTTGAGGATCCTGTATAGCCGTTTCGGCCGTGGAAGGCCGCATGGCTTCGTCACGCGAGCAGGACACGCTTGCGCAGGAGGTCGAAGCCGGCGCGGCCGAACATCTGGCGCTTGAGCATCTTGATCCGATTGACGTGGCCTTCGACGACTCCGGAGTTCCAGGGCAGCGTCAGGCCGGCGATGACCGCGTCGCGGTCTCGGTCGAGGCCGGCCGCGAGAGTGTGAAGGCTGGGCAGGTCGTCCTGGCGGACGGCGTCGAGCCATTGCGGGAGTCGTTCACCCTGGCGCTCGGTAAGCATGTGGGCGAAGGACCGGACATGACCGGTCAGGGCGTCGAGTTCGGGGCAGTTGGCAAGGACGGACTTGAGCCGGAGCTGTTCGGTCTCGGTCAGCGTCTCGGGTCGGCTGAGAATCCATCTCGTCACCACGCGGGGTGCCGGCGGCTGCGCGGTGACCGGCCGTGGTGAGGTGCGCTTCTCTCGCAGATAGGCGCTGACCCGGCCGTAGCTGCCTCGATAGCCCAAGGGAACGATCTCCTCCCAGAGCTTCCAGGCGTTGGTGCAGCCCTCGTCCCAGCGTTCGTCCAGGTAGGGCCTGTACTCGTCGAGGACGGAGGTCCTGTTGTGCTGCCACTGGCCGCGGAAGAGGTCTTCCGGCTTCGCGGCATCGGCCAGGCTCTTGACGGTGCGGTGGGTCATGTTCAGCTGGCGCCCGATGGAGCGGCGGCTGTGGCCGGCTTCCAGCAGCGCGTGGACCGTGGCGTGCCGGGCCCGGACACGGTTGGCGAACCGCTCGCTCCGCCAGGGCGAGTCCGCCTTTCTCTCGGGTGGCGCCGGTTCGTCGGCCTTCCCCTCGCGATCGAGGACCAGGACGCGAAGGCACTGCCGGTGGCGGGCGACCGCTCGCTCAGCGGCTTCTCCGAGGTTGTGCCACAAATGCCAGCGGTCGGCGACCTGCGTTGCCTGGGGTGCCCCGGCTGTGGCGCCTTCCGCGAAGAACGGCGCGCGGTCCCGGCAGACGACCTCGATCCCTGGCCGCTGGGCGAGCCAGGCGGCCAGGCTCGATGCTTCTCGATCAGGCAGGAGATCAATCGGCCGGCGGGTTTCGACGTCCACCAGGACGGTGCCGTAGTGGCGGCCCTTGCGGGTGGCGTACTCGTCGACGCCGACCACCCGCGGCGTCGGCACCTCCGGCTCGGGCAGCGCCTCGACCAGGCGCAAGATCGTGCTCCGGCTGATGGACATGCCGAGCACGGCAGCCAGGCGAGCGCCAGGCCGGCCAGCCAGGGCGAGGCCGACTGAGCTCAGGATGGAACGCAATCGTTCGGTGCGCTGGCCGTGCCTGCGGGTGAGGCCGGATATCTGCTCCACGAACGTCTGACGTGGACACTTGGTGTTCCCGTACCGGAATCGCCGGACCCGCAGCGGGAGTACGACGCTTCGTCCGGCGCTCGGGACATCAGCGAGAAACCGCAGGTAGGAGCTGTGCACTCGGGTCGAGCAGACTCCGCATCCCGGGCAGGCGGCACCGGCCGTGGTGTACTGCGCGCCAAGGCGCACGTTCTCGATACCCATGTCCACCGACCGCACCGCGATGTCCGCGATCGCCGGGAACAACAGCGCCTTCAGCTGGAGTACAACGTCTTCCACGGCCCGGACTGTCAGCCCAGCGGCACTGACCACCAACCATTTTCAGGCGACTTCGCATACCGCCCGGAGACGCTCAGCCGTCACTCACCGTGGCTACTGCACGGAAGCTGTGCCAGAACCCGTACTCATCGACAAAGCCACTTCGTCATCTTCACGGGAAACAGCGCTTTCCCAGGCACCGGGGGCGGTCAGTCCGTCGGTTCTGCGGCGGCTCGGCGACGTGCGGCGCGATCGACCTGCCGTAGCAGCAGGTTGGCGAGCTGGATGATCTCGGCCGCCTCGACCGGGTCCTCGAAGTCGACCGTCCGGTGACTTGTCGGGTTCTTGTAGGCGCCGATGGCTCCGGCGAACAACGCGGAGGCCGCTTCCTGCTCGCCGCCCTCAGCGCCGGCGTCGGCGAGCGGCCCTCCGGTCTTTCCGTTCTGGTGCGGGGCGAATGCCTTGCGCATGAGCCCGACCCCGAGCTGGGCGTTGTCGTACCCAGCGGCGTCCCGGACGGCGACCTCGACGGCCTTCATCGCGGCGAAGCACGCCGTCTCGTAATCCCCCAGGTCGAAGTACGTCCGGATCGTACCCTCAAGCGCCGGGTGCAGGGGGCCGGCCAGTCGCTGCCGGGCATCGAACCGGAGAATGCCCTGCGGGTCCTCCACCAGCTCACGGCCCTCCTTCGAGACCCGACGGAAGACATCGTCCTGGGTGGGTTCCTTGGACAGCAGGGCGTTCGCCTCCAGCCAGGCCCACGCATCAGAGAGGCGGTGGAGGAGCGCCCCGGTGTCGGGCTCGTCCTGGAACGCCTGCCGGGCGGAGCCGATCGTCCCCCGGTACGTCGAGAAGCCGGTCGCCTTGGCCAGATGCGCCAGGAGAAGAAGGGCGATGTCGCGTGTCGGCAGGCTCCGGATCTGCTCCGCAGGGACCGGCGGTATATACGTGAACGTCATGGACGCACGCTATGCCGTGCCGCCGACACTCCAGCCGCTTTCCTCCCGAAAAAGCTGGGCTAAGGGCTGTCCCGCAATGACCGCTCATAGCTCCGGGAACGGCGGGGTGTCGTCCATCTCCTGCAGCAACTTCTGAGCAGGCGTCGCTTCCTCTGACCGTATGGAGGAGGCAACGCCCTCGATGACGGACCGGCCCGCGTACACGGCTGTCCTTGAGGCTGCCTCCCAGCCGGGTTGCTGCCGGTAGCTCGCGTTGTGCTTGCGGTCATGCGCTGCCGCAGCGGCAGAGTGCCACTGGTCGGTCCGGCAGATGCTTCCCAGAAGGTCTAACAACTCGGCCTTGCAAGCAACGTGCGGGGACCCGACCAGTTCAAGAAGGAACGGCACCGTGGGAGCTGTAGCCTCGCCGACGACGAAGCCCAGCGCACAGATGGCGTCGCCCAGGTCATCGATGGCGATGCGGGCCGTGTCCTCATCCCCATATGCGATTCGGGACAGCAGAGGGGGGATACCGCCGGCCGCGGCGCCTGTCGCGTCGTGCAGTTCTCCCCAGCGGATTCCGGAGACGCTCCTCAACAGACTTCCCACGTCCTGCTCCTCGTCAGATCGTCGTCCCGGCCCTGGCGGTGCCTTGAGCATGGTGCAGCTAGTGCTGCATCAGCCAACGTTTGCCCTGCACGTACGTCGGGACATGGATGCCAGCGGCCACCCGGCGCTTGGCTGGCCGCCGGAGACGATCGAGGAGTACCGGGCGCAGCAGCTTCAGGAGTAGGCGTCAGAGGCTTGACCAGCCGAGGAGAAACAGAACCCCGCGGACGCGATGCCCACGGGGTTCTGCCCTGCTCGGCCGGCCGAGTGGGAGGTCGGCGTCACTTCCCGCACTTGACCTTGAAGCCGTCCAGCAGAGCCTTGCCGGCATCGGAGTTGTCACGTACATACACGCTACCGCTGATGCTGATCGAGGTGTCACTGGTCGAGATGGGCTCGCTGCCGGTCCGCTCGTTGCGGGTGTCCTCTCCAGCGACCGTCCAGATGATCTGGGACTGATCCTTGTTGAACTCGCCGGTGCTGGTCACGTCCGGCTTCTCATAAACACCATCGCAGTCGTACTCATGATGCGAGACGCTGTTGCCCTTGACAACCAACTGGCCGAGGTCGGACGTGCCGTTGACGTCCTTGATGTAGTAGGTACCGTCGCGCTTGCTGTCGCTGGCGCTGTCGCTGCTTCCGCTGCAGGCGGTGAGTATGAGTGAGCCCGCGGCCAGGGCCCCGATGGACACGGCGATCTTGGCCTGCGTCCTACGAGTGGTCCTGGTGATGCCCATGGCGTTCCCCGTTCGTTCGTTCTGGATAGTCGGTTTGAGATAGAAGGCGAGTCAAAATATCCTATGGATAGCTGGCTTTGACTGACCCGGACCGCCTGTCAGGCGCCTTCTCGGAGGTTGTCGAGCCGATGCTCAGTCAGCGCGAGCGCGACCTCGGCCTGATTGAGCGCGTGTTCGCCGTCCTGGATGCATCAGTGCAGACGCTGCACGGGCGGGGCGTCTGCTCCTTTGGCAGCCAGGTGGCCGAGTTCACGCAGCTCCGCCTACGCTCCCTGCATCTGTTCCTCGTGGTGTGCTGACCGGACCCTGAGGCGGCCGGCCCGCTCTTCCCACCTTCGTTGCGCGAGGGGATGGTCAACGGCATCAGCCACGAGGGCCTTCGGGTCCTGCTCCATCTGGAGGAACAAGAACGCTGCCGACGAACGGCTACGCGATCTCGTCAAGGGCGAACGTTGCCTGATGTGGCATTAGGAGTGAGGTCCTGACCAGGCGGCCCGTGACGGGGTGGTGCTACAGGGCCCCGGCTTGGCGTCATGATCTTGCTGTGACTGGAGTGATCACGGCGTCGGCCCCGTCCTGGATAGCCCCGTTCACTGGGCTGAGCCCGCGCCGTTTCGACAAGCTGGTGACCGCGCTGCGCAGCGAGGGGGCCGATGAGGTGCGGCGGGGCCGGCCGTGGGGGCTGCCGCTGGAGGACCGAGTGCTGCTGGTCACGACGTACTGGCGGACGAACTTGACGCTGCGCCAGCTTGCCCCGTTGTTCGGGGTATCGAAGTCTGCGGCCGACCACGTCATCAGACACCTCGGCCCCTTGCTTGCGCTCCGGCCGCGCAAGCGGTTCCGCAAGAACACTGTGTTGATCGTGGACGGAACCCTGGTCCCCACACGCGACCACACGGTGGCCGAGCAGTCGAAGAACTATCGCTACTCCACGAATCACCAGGTCGTCATCGACGCCGACACCCGCCTCGTCGTGGTGGTCGGCCAGCCCCTGCCAGGCAACCGCAATGACTGCAAGGCATGGGAACTGTCCGGCGCCAAAGCCGCCGTCGGCCGCACCACTGTGGTCGCTGACGGCGGCTACCGGGGCACCGGTCTGGTCATCCCACACCGTCGCGAGCGCGGGCAGAGCAAACTGCCTGCCTGGAAGGAAGAGCACAACGCCTCCCACCGCCAGGTCCGTGCCCGTATCGAGCACGCCTTCGCCCGGATGAAAGCCTGGAAGATCCTTCGCGACTGCCGGTTGAAGGGGGACGGTGTCCGCCACGCGATGAGCGGCATCGCTCGCCTGCACAACCTTTCCCTCAGGGGATAGACAAGCGGACCGAACCCGGCCCGCCTCGCGCGCACCTGCTCGAAGAGCCTTTACGGGACAAGCCTTAGGCCCTGGGGAAGAATTCTGCAGCCCGGCCCCGCGCGAAGGCGGGGCCGGCTGGTGCCAAGCCAGGGTGGGACTACTCGGCAGGCTCAAACTGAACGATCGCGTCTGGGCACTCGGACGCGATCGCCTGGAGGGCGTCCGCCTCCGCCGGGTCCACGTTCAGGCCCCAGCGGAGCTTCGTCGCGGTCCACTCGGTCGCGTACCGGCAGCGGGCGCTGGGGGCCGGAGGCATCCACTGGGCCGGGTCCTGGTCTGCCTTCGACCTGTTGGAGCGGGCGGTGACCGCGATCAGCGAGACCGGCGAGCCTTGGTCGTTCGCGTACGCCTCTCGGCGCTCTGCCGTCCACTCCCAGGCCCCGACTGGTGGGGAGCGTCATTCCGACCGTGCGGTATTCGAAACCGCCGGTGGTGTCGGCAAGGTGTCAGGGGCGAGCGCTATCGTGCGTGGCCGTGAACGCTGCTGATCTTGACTACCGGGCCCGAACGCGGTCCGGCTGCATCCCGCAGGAGCTGGTCTCACGGCTGCTCGAAAACGGCCACGTCGACGTGGTGGAGTTGCAGGCCGGACGCGGGGAGTGGTTCTGCGCGCTGGCGTGGGCGTGGTTGCTGGGTGAGCAGGGCCGGCAGGCAGACGCGTTGGAGGTGCTCGCCCCGTACCTGGCGACCGGCTGGTGGACGGCCGTCGTCGCCGCGGCCGAGCTGCTGGAGGGCTGGGGCCGCGTGGATGAGGCGACCGAGATCACCCGGGTCCGTATGGAGGCCGGACATCCGATGGCGCTGGAGTCCTACACGCGCCTGCTCGCCCGGCACGGCCGTGCCGAGGAGGCGTTCACCCTGCTGCGCCCACACATCGGCGACCCTTCCCTCGCCGTGGCGCTGGTCGATGTCGCTGTCGCCGCCGGCCGCGACGAGGAAGCCGCCGCGCTGCTCACCGTTCGGACCGAGCACCGGTGTTCCGACTTTCCGTGGTGCTGCCGAGGCCTCGATCGCGACACGGCGATCGTGCTGCTCGCCACGATCCGCGAGCGCCAGGGCCGTATCGACGAGGCAATCGCCCTGCTGCGCCCCGACGGCAGCACACTGCTCAACCGTGAGCAACTGGCCGAGCTGCTGGCACGGCACGGCCGGCTCGACGAGCTCCGGGCAGCTACGGCGAGTGATGACTCGGGGTATGCCGTCCGACGACTCGTGCTGTTGCTGGAGGAGCGCGGCGACGTGGAGGGGGCGATCGCGGCATACCAGCAGGCCGACCGGCCCGGAGCCCACAACCCCCACTCGGCTGTCGAGCTTGCGCAGCTCCTGGCCCGGCACGGCCGGGGAAGCGAGGCGATCGAGGTGATGCGTCTTCAGGCCGACGCCCGCCACGGGGACGACGGGATCCTCCATGTCCTCGCCGACCTGTGCCTCGCCCAGGGCCGCCCCGAGGACGGCCTGGCGCACCTCGATACTTTCGCCACCGCCCGTGGGGGCGAGGAAGACTGGGACCTGTACTGGATACGGCTGCCGCTGATTGCCGCCCGCGACGGCGTCGACGAAGCGATCGCCCGGGCCCGCTCCCATCCCGAGGGCGCCACCTGGTACGCGGCGCCGCACATCGCCGAGCTGCTCGCCGGTGCCGGCCGCACCGAGGAGGCTGTCGCCGTTCTCGAACAGCACGCCTCCAGGAACAGCCATGATCTGGCCGGTTACCTCATCGATATCGGCCGCGTCCAGGACGCCCTGACCATCCTCCGACAGCGCGCCCTTCGGCGGCCCGAGCTGTGGGAGGGCCCCTGGTACGACGAGCCCCCGCTCTGACGCCCTGCCCGGTTCAGGCCCGCTGGCTGGCAGCCCCGCAGCCCGCGGGCGTTGCGCGACCCGATGCGATCGGACTTGACAACGATGCGGACGGGCAGGAGTGAACCGTAGCCGGGCCAGCCAGCCGACAGCGTGATCATCTCCGCATCGGCAGCCACAGCGACGGCGGATATCAGCCTTTCTACGGGGCATACAGGTACGCGTGTTCGGCGAACTGCTCCGGTCTGGTGTGTCGCGTGGGACTGTGGGTCGGATCGGCGGTGTCGGGCCGTCGGATGCGGGCGGGGAAACCGGTGGAGCCGGGTCAGGGCGACGCTCGGGGCGCGAGAAGGGGGAATGAAATGTCCGATACGCACGGCGCGGATGGGCAGTGGATGGACCTGGCGGACGCGGTCACGCTGCTGCGCGAGCAGATCGCCGAGGCCCAGAGCCGGCTCGCGGACCCCGCGGAGGGCGGCGACAAGGGGGTGTTGTTCACGCTGGGGGAGATCACGGTGGAGCTCGGCCTGGAGCTGACCGGAACCAAGGGCGTCAACGGCGGGCTGAGGTGGAGCGTGATCAGCCTCGGCGGGAAGACGGAGAGCGGCACGAAAGGCACCCACAAGCTGACGGTGAAGCTGACCCCGCACCTGCCGGGCGGCGGAGACGTGGACATCAGCGACGAGGAGTAAGCCCCTCCCGGTGCGCGCGGGAAGGGGGCCAGGGGGACGGGGGAGGTCTGGTGGAGTTCGACCGTCGGGTGCAGATCCGGGTAGACCGGCTGAAGGACGGGAAGAGGACGAGAGGGTTCGGGTCAGGGTACCTGGTCGCACCACACTTGGTGCTGACCGCCGCCCACGTCCTGGACGACCTGGATCCGGCCGCCGGGGAGCCGGTGACAGTGAGTCTGCCCGACACCGGCGAGCGGGAGTATCACGCGGTCGTGTGCTGGCAGCGCAAGGACGACACCGCCGACGCGGCGCTGATCGAAGTCATCGACGGACAGGGCTGGCAGGTACCGCAGTCCCTGGACGACCTGTTCACCCGGCCGCCCCAGCGGTACGGCCTGATCATCGGCAACCGCCCCCTCCCGGTCACCGCGACCGGTTTCCCCCGCATGCAGAAGGACGCGGAGGACGGCCGGCGCCTGGACGAGCAGCTGACCGGTCTCATCGCCCCGGGCACCGGCGCCCTGGCCGGCCGCTACGAGATCTCCAGCACCGACCCCACTCCCGGCACCGGGGCCACCGGCGGGAGCCGCTGGTCGGGCATGTCGGGCGCCACCGTCCTCGCCGACGACGGCTTCGGCGGCGACCTGCTGTGCGGAGTCGTACGCCGCGACCGCCGCGCCGACGGCGGCACCCGTCTGATCGCCACCACTGCCGCCACCCTCCTCGCCGACGACGCCTTCCGCGCCCTCGTCGCCCAGCACACCGGCTGGGAACCCGTCCTCGAACCCGTCGAACCGGCGCACCTGCTCACCCCTGCCACGGTCGACCGCAACTTCCGCTCCCCCGCCGCGCTGCTCCGCGCCGACACCGAGGCCGTCGCATTTTACGGCCGCGCCACCGAACTCGCCGACCTGCAGGCGTGGTGCGAGAACGGCCCGCCCTCCATCTCCGTACGGGTCATGACCGGGCCCGGCGGACAGGGCAAAACCCGCCTCGCCCGCCGCCTGACCGACACCCTCGGCCGGCACGGCTGGGTCACCGGGCACCTGCGCTCCGACCTCACCGACGACCCCGCCCCGGACGGCGCCCCGCCCGACTTCACCACCCTGAACACCGCCCTGCCCCTCCTCCTGGTCGTCGACTACGCCGAAACCCGACCCCGTCTGCTCCGTCGCCTGGTCACCCACCTGCACCGCTCCCGCCACCGGGTGCGGCTACTGCTGCTCGCCCGCTCCGACGGCGAATGGCGCACCGGCTCCCTCCAAGCTATCCCCGCCGTACGGGACCTCCTCGAAGAAGCCCCCCTCACCCCACTCGCCCCCCTCATCCCCACCAGCCAGCCCACCCGGGTCAGGCACAGCGCCTATCACCGCGCCGCCGGCGACCTCGCCCGCCTGCTCCCGCTTGTCCCCACCCTGTCCGCTCACGACTGGCCGTCCCTCGCCGCCGAGCTCAGGCCCCCCGCAGACCTGCACGACCACCGCTACGACAACGTCCTCACCCTGCAGATGACCGCCCTGGTCGACCTCCTGCAGCACGGACCACGGCCCGTCGACGCGGCCCCCGGAACCCCGCCGGAGCGCACCCTTCTCAAACACGAGGACCGCTTCTGGGAAGCCAGCGCGAAAGCGCCCGCCCACAGACTCGACCTGGACGCCTCCACCCTGGGCGCCGCTGTCGCGGTCGCCGCGCTGTGCGGGGCCGCCACCCGGGAGGAAGCAGTCCAGGTGATCACCACCCTGCCCGGCCTGCCCGGCCACCGGGCGGCCGCCGCCGCAAGCTGGCTGGCCGCGCTGTACCCCGCCGACGGAGACCGCTACTGGGGCTCTCTCCAACCCGACCGCGTCGCCGAATACCACGCCTCCCGCGTCCTCGAAGACGACGCCATCCCGCTGCCCGCCCTCCTCGCAGCAGGCTCCTCCACGCAGCAGGCACAGTCCATCACCGTGCTGGCGCGCGCCGCCGTCGCCCACTCCAACACCGGTCGCACCACCAGCGGCGATCGCGTCCTCCACACGCTCGGAACGGCCCTCGATACCACCCCCATTTCCTACGAGGCCGCTGAGAGCGCCCTCATTGCGCTTCCGTATCCCTCCCTCGCCACAGCGCCCCTCGCTCTGCAACTCAGTGCCGGACTCACCCAGATCAATCGGGAGCTCGCCGCCGGTGATCCAACTGAGTACGAGCCCTACCTCGCCCTCCATCTGTCCGCCTTCGGAATCCGGTTGCTCCAGACAGGGCGCCGAGCGGAGGCCCTGGACGCGGAACAGGAGGCGGTGGAGATCCTGCGCAGGCTGACGGCTGCCGACCCCGCCGCGTACGAGCCCAATCTCGCTCGTTCGCTGTCCCAACTCGGCAACGTGTTGTCGGAGATGGGGCGACGAGCGAAAGCCCTGGACGCAGAACAGGAAGCGGTGGAGATCTACCGCAGGCTGGTGGCCGCCAACCCCACGGCCTACGAGCCCGACCTCGCCATATCGCTGACCAACCTGGGCAACCGGTTGTCGGAGATGGGGCGCCAAGCGGAAGCCCTGGACACGGAACAGGAGGCGGTGGAGATCCTGCACAGGCTGACGGCTGCCGACCTCGCCGCGCACGAGCCCAATCTCGCCACCTCGCTGACCAACCTGGGCAACCGGTTGTCGGAGATGGGGCGCTACGTGGAAGCCCTGGGCCCTGGCGAGCAGGCGGTGGAGATCTACCGCAGGCTGGCGGCTGCCAACCCCTCGGCCTACGAGCCCGACCTCGCCGGGGCACTGTCCAACCTCGGCGCCCGGTTGTTGCAGGTGGGGCGCTACGTGGAAGCCCTGGGCCCTGGCGAGCAGGCGGTGGAGATCTACCGCAGGCTGGCGGCTGCCAAGCCCTCGGCCTACGAGCCCGACCTCGCCGGGGCACTGTCCAACCTCGGCATCGAGTTGTCGAACGCAGGGCACCATCTGGAAGCCTTGGCTGTTGCCGAGCAGGCGCTGGAGATCCGGCGCAGGCTGGCAGTCGGCAATCCTGCCGCGTATGAGCCTGCCCTGGCCGCCTCGCTGGCCAACCTTGGTAGCCTGTTGTTGAAGGTAGGGCACCACTCGGAAGCCGTGAACGCCGCCGAGCGGGCGGTGGAGATCTACCACAGGCTGGCGGCCAGCAACCCTGCCGCTCACGAACCAGACTTCGCCCGCACGCTGAGCTTCTTGGTATCGCTTCACGCGATAGTGCACGATTTTCCCGAGGCTCTGAGGGTTACGGCGGAGGCTGTGGCGTTTTATCAACGTCGTATTGTCGCGATGCCCACTCTGCTTCCGGGACTCCATGACGTGCTGGAGCTGCAAGCGTTGACGCTCAAGGGGCTTGGCCGTCTAGAGGAAGCGGAAACCGTGCTCCGCTGGCTCGGGGAGAATCCGATCCCGCCCGATCATCATAATTAGTTGTTTACGAGAACCGGGGCGGGGGCAGTTCGGCTCAACCGGCTGTTCCTCAACCCCCGGTTACGCGGCAGGGTGGTAGGTGGCGGTGACGGTCATCGTGGCATTCTCCTCAGGCCGCGTGGCGCTCGGTGGGTTCGACCAGACGGCCATTCTCGAAGCGGTCGCCCGCGCGGACGCGCGAACGTGGGCCTACTCAGTGAGCCGTTTTCATCCTGCCTCTGAAGGGCTATAAGGCCTGGTCAGCTGGGGCGGTAACGTGGCAGAGCCCCCGGTCGTTGGCGGTGTTGATTCCACTCGACACTGCCGACAGCCCGGGGGCTCTGTTGGTTCCGTATCCTGCCACGCTCGACGTCCCGTACGAGCTGGTCGAGCATGTCTCCTGGCTGATCTACGCCCGAAGGCGTGAACTGAACTCGCCGTGGAGACGACTCGGCTGCTTCAAGCAGGCCCTGCTCGTCCTGGCCCACCTCCGGAAGAACGAGACGTTCGCCCAACTCGCGGCCGGGTTCGGCGTCTCCACCGCGACGGCCTGGCGCTACGTAGACGAAACCCTGGACGTCCTCGCCGCGTGGGCGCCCGGCCTGCACGAGGCCCTGACCGGACTGGGCGAGGGCGACTTCGTGATCGTGGACGGCACTCTGATCCCCACCGACCGCATCGCCGCCGACGAACCGTACTACTCGATGAAGCACCGCAAGCACGGCATGAACGTGCAGGTCATCGCTCGCCCCGACGGCACACCGCTGTGGTTCTCCCGCGCGACACCCGGCCGGACCCACGACCTGACCGCCGCGCGTGCCCACGGCATTGTCCAGGCCTGCCTCACCCGCCAGATCCTCGTCCTCGCGGACCGCGCCTACCAGGGCGCTGGCGCCACCGTCCGCACCCCCTACTACCGCCACCGCGAACAGCCCGAGCACTACCAGCGGTTCAACCAAGACCACACCAGACTGAGGGCCCCGGGCGAACGTGCCTTCGCGCAGTTGAAGTCCTGGCGAATCCTCCGGCGAGCCAGATGCTCCACTCGCCGCATCGGCACCGTCGTCCAAGCCGTTCACACACTGCTGAACTGCAGTTATTCAGGATGAAAACGGCTCAGTGAACCTCTTTCATCCTGTGCTGGAGGGTGAAATGGGCTGGTCAGCGGGTGTGGTGACGAGGCAGGGCCCCTCGTCGTCGGCGTGGTGATTCCACTCAACACGGTGGCAACCGAAGGGGCCCTGTTGGTTCCGTATCCTGCCACGCTCGACGTCTCACATGAGCTCGTCGAGCACGTGGCCTGGCTGCTGTATGAGCATCGCCAGGCCCGCAACATCCGCTGGCGCAAGCTGGGTTGCTTCAAGCAAGCGTTACTCACCCTCGTCCACTTGCGGAAGAACGAGACATTCTCCCAGCTCGGAGCCGGTTTCGGGATATCCCAGGCCACCGCCTGGCGGTACGTCGACGAAACCTTGGACGTCCTGGCCAGCTGGGCACCCGGCCTCCATGAAGGCCTCACCGGCCTCGGTGAAGGCGACCACGTCATCGTTGACGGCACTCTGATCCCCATCGACCGGATCCGCGCGGACGAGCCGTACTACTCGCAAAAGCATCGCAAGCACGGCATGAACGTGCAGGTCATCGCTCGTCCCGACGGGACATCGCTGTGGTTCTCCCGCGCGATGCCGGGCCGGACCCATGACCTGACCGCGGCCCGCGTCCATGGCATCGTCCAGGCCTGCCTGACCCGGCAGGTCCTCGTGCTCGCGGACCGTGCCTACCAGGGTGCCGGCGCCACGGTCCGCACCCCGTACAAGAACCACCGCGAACAGCCCGAGCACTACCAGCAATTCAACCGCGACCATGCCAGGCTCCGGGCACCGGGAGAGCGGGCTTTCGCTCAGCTGAAGTCCTGGCGGATCCTCCGACGAGCCAGATGCTCCACCGGCCGCATCGGCACCATCGTCCGAGCCGTCCACACCCTGCTGACCTGCAGCTATTCAGGATGAAAGAGGCTCACTGAGCGAGCCGACCTTAAGAGCTTCAGGGTCGACGACCGGAGGGCGTACGGCGCCACGCTCATCTGGGTCGCATGGACGCTCGTCAACAGCAGCTCGGAAAACTCGAATTACACGTGGGGCTGGGAGGCCCTCGACGCCAACGGGGTCCGCGTCGGCAAAGACACCGAGCTTGCGATCAATGTGCCACCGGGGCAGACGTCCATAGGCGGCTCCCCGACAACCCTCGACACTGCCGACGTAGAACTGCGCATCAAGAAGTTCGACCGGACGGCCACCCCGTAATCGGATAAGAAGAGCGATAGCGGGAGGGCTACGCGCGGTCCGGCTCGGTCGACTCCGGTGCCGCCGTGACCAAGCACGATCTGATGCTGGAGCACTCGGACTGCCAGGCGGCGCGCAGTGGAATCTTTGCACCACCCGCCTGTGGAATGTGCCGCTACTTGGCTGTACGGGGGCGGCTTGTCACCGGACCACAAAAGGCCCGCGATCGGTTTCGATCGCGGGCCTTTGTTTAACCTCAAACCGCTATTCCGCTGGCTTCCGGGAGGGACGGTTCGACCCCTGGCGCCAGATGGAATTGACCCCGTTACGGCTCAGCAGGCGAGGCAGATAGGGATCTTACGATATTCGGGAATTCTCTCAGATCCTCCCGTTTACCAAAGAATCTTCTTCCAGTCGACGCACTCCGGACGCTTCCCCCCCGAGAGGACGAATTCTTTCACGGCCTTCCGGATGAGATCGAGAGATACTTCGCAATTCTCCGGGAACTCATGCCGATGTCCCATGAAGTGGTAGGCGGGCTCTTCACGACTACCCGGCCCTCCCACGGTCGTAAAGCTCCCGTTTTCGTCACCGAAAGTGAGCGCTCCTACTTGGAGGGATGAATCCACCCCGACCATGAATTCATGGTCGGGAAATCCGGATGGAAGCATCGGTCGTTCCGTGGAGAACAGCTTCGCCAGGGTATGGAACTTCTCGCCCGTGAGGAGTTTATCGATCACGCGATCGACGTCTTCAGGCGCTTCGATCTTAGCCGGATCGGAACTGTGTTCACTTTCGTAGTACGCTTCTGCTTTAATTCCCACTGCTATCCCCTCGGGTAGGTCACGCTGTGCCATTGTCCGGCCGCATCTTTCCAGTGTACCGTCAAGACTCCTATGTCCTTGAGGAGGAAGCTAAGAGTATCGTTGCATCCCTTCGGCTGAGGGCAAGGGCCGCCGGGGTGGTTGATCACAATATCTGCCTTCGTTTGTCTGTATTTTCTCATGAGAGCGACGAATTTCATTTCGGCATGATCGCGGTTCCCGGCTAGGTAGCCCGTGGTGACGCCCTCTTTTTTGAGTTTCCAGTTGACCCAGTTGATGAGGGTTGCATCATCTTTCCTGAGTCCGCTCTGAATCTTCTCCCAAACAGTTCCGTCGCCGAATGTTCCTCGGCCTATAGTCGGCCCGCCATCATAGAAGTCCGGGATCTTCGACAATTCATCGTCGAGATCAAGGCTGCAATTGTGGACGAGTACGGGGGTGCGGTCTGCGACGACGTAGTAGGTGTGAAGATCGTTGACGGTCAGGTCGTATGCCGACTGCAGGGACTTCCAGTGACTGACCTTTTCGATGAGCGCAGGTTTGCCATTCGGCTGCCTCAGCGCATCGTTCGGCGTCAGATCTTTGGCATCGACCCAGCTCTTCCGAGTTTCAGACCAGAAAGGGTGATGGTCTGTAGCAGTGATCGTTCCACGATTGCTGGCGATCTTAATTTCGGTGAAATCGCGGTCGTCGGGGGTGCGAATCGTGCGGTCGACCGTGCGAGAACCTGTAACTCCCGTTACCGGGTCGCTCGCAAGTATCTTGTCGCCGACCTCGAGATCCTCGATCTTTTTAGTCGAGTTATCCCCGAGGAGCACTCTTGTACCAGCAGGGAAGCTGTGAAGAGTCGGGCAGTCAGGAAGTTTCCTGTCCTTTTTCTTCCTCAGTCCCTTGACGATATCTTCAATATCGTCAAGGGATTTCCCGAGAAGCTTGATTTTGCCTGCGGGGAGAATGCCTGCAAGGGCCAGGGCGCAGTCAACAAGAGCCGGATTTTGGATGCACTTCTGTACGTCGGCTCCGCCGCTGTACTCCCAGAGAAGCGGGCCCACCGTTGTATAGAACTGGGCCACTTTCTGGATTTGCTCTTCGACCTTGCTGCAGTCCTCCCACTTGTATGTGCGTGGAACAAGGAGGACGCAATTCTTGCCGTTCTGTCTGTGGTTGTTGACTCCCGTCTGCTCTTGCTTCTTCCTTTCTTCTTCTGCCTTCTTGAGTTCTGCCTCTATCTCTTTTTCGAGTTCGTACTTGACTTCCGTCCAGGCCTTTGATGCCATATCCTGCGCGTCGCCAGCGTTCAGGCCGGCTTGCGCGGCGGAAATACGTGCGGAGTCGGCGGCATCGGCTGCAGCGGCGGCCGAACTCTGCGCGTAAGCTGCGGAGGCTTCTGCTCGGGCTGCGGAGGCTTCTGCGGCATCAGCGTCCTGGTCAGCACGGTTTGCGGCACCGCGAGCGGTGGCGGCTGACTGCTTTGCCTCAGCGGCGCTGGTTTCGGCTGCGTCGGCGGCAGTATCGGCTTCAGCGGCGTAGACCGCTGCCTGGCGGGCTGATTCGTCTGCCTCTGCCGCAGCGGTTGCAGCCTCGGTGGAAGCATCGTTGGCGCGAGCGGCGGCGGCAGCTGCGAGCCAACGATTCTTGTTGGCGGTCGCTGCGATCAGGGATGCTTCTGCAACGAGACGTTGGACCTGCGCCTCATGCTGCTTAGCGAGTTTGTCCTTGCGGTCGGCGGTGTAGCGGCCGATCGTGACGAACTGGTGCATCTGGTCTGCAGTGCCGGCCAGTGCGATTCGTGCGGCTGCCTTAACCTCCGGGCCCGTGGCGGCGCTGCCGTAGAGCTGACTGGCGATGACTGATTCGTCAGCGAATCGAGCCGAATGCTGCGTGGCTTCCAGGAAGCGAGCCAGGGCCTTGCCGCTGCCGTCAGCGAGGGCAGCGCGGGCCGCTTCCTTAACGCCGGTTCCGCCGGTGTTGTAGATGGCCGAGGCCGCCACGGACATGTCGGCAGTGCCGACGCTGTACCAGCCAGTGGTGTAGAAGGTCTCGATCTGGTCCAGGGAGCCCTTGAGCGCCTCGGTCGCGGCATTGCGAACGGAGGGGTAAGGGCTCAGGTGGGCCAGTTGGACGACGCGTTCCCGGATCTCCCGTTTCTCCGCCTCCCGCCATCCGGACCGCAGATAATCGATGACGTCCTGGTCGGTGCCCGCCAAAGCGCGCGCGGCAGCGTCCTGGCTGATCGGTGTACGCAGCTTCATGGCCTGGAACGCCAGCTGCCGGCCCTTGATGGCCAGAGCACTGACATCGGCGTCAGGCTTGCTGGCCTCGGCTGCCAAGCTTGCTGCAGTGGTGTCCAGAGACCGCCGCTCCACTTCCTGCTTGGCGGCGTTCGACAGGGTGTTGTACAGGAGTCCCTGGCGTGAGCTGGCTCGTTCGATGCCTGCAGCCGTACGGGAGGCGAGATCGGTGGCCTCGCTATCGCGGGCCAGCTGGAAGGTTTCCTTGGCTGTACGTGCAGCGGCGTCGGCGGTCTCCCAGGCCTGCTTTGCTGCCAGAGCGTGATCGTTTGCTAGGGCCGCCTGGGTCGCTGATTCTCCAGCATGCTGTGCCGACAGTTCAGCGGCCGCAGCTGCCTTGCGCGCATGTGCAGCGGAGTTATTGGCAGCGGTACGGGCGGCAAAGGCAGCTTCAGCCGAGCGGTCAGCGAGAGCCGCAGCCTTGTTGGCGGCAGTATTCGCCACGTTGGCCTGCCGTCGTGCCTCAGTGGCTGCTGCCCTGGCGTCGGCGGAGTAACCGCCGGCGGCGGCGGCGCTGTCTGCGGCCTGGTCCGCCGCGTTGGCGGCCAGGTTGGCGTTGGCACCTGCACTGGTAGCGGCACGTACAGCGGCGGCGGCTGCAGCGGAGGCCTTCCCGGCCATCTCCGCGGCGGCAGCGGAGCCTTCTGCCAGTGTCGCTGCCATGAGAGCCGTTGCCGCGGCTGTTTTTGCTTCAGCTGACTTGGCGGCGTCCTGGCCGGCGGCGATGGCAGCGTTGTACGCCTTATTGGCGGCGTCGGCCGCAGCAGTGGCCGCAGCTGCGGTCTGCGCTGCGGCGAACGCCGCGGTGCGGGCGGCTTCGTTGGCCGCATTGGCCGCATTGACGGCCTGCAAGGCGGCTGCTCCTGCAGCACGAGCGGCTTCCGCAGCTTGCTGCGCCTTGACCGAAGCGGTATCGGCCTCGCCCTTGGCTTTCTCCGTTTCCGCTGCGGCTATCTCAGCTAGCTTCTTGGCCTCCACGGAGGCATCGATCGCGCGCTTTGAAGCTTCTTCAGCTCCCTTGGCTGCGTCGGCCGCCTTCTTGCCGGCCTGTTGGGCCTGCTTGGTCAGCTGGGCGATCGTGGAGTGTTCCTGATCGCGGCTACGTGCTACGTGCTGTCCGATGGCGAGGAATTCAGAGACATCCTCGGGTGTCCCGCCGAGAGCAAGCTTGGCGGCTGCCCTCACATTGGGGCCGCCCTGGGCGTAGATCTTCGATGCTTCGACCTGGTCATCAGCCTGCTGGGCGATGTACTGACCTTCAGCCAGGAATTTCTCGCGCTGCTCCCGTGTGCCGTTGAGGGCAGCAATACCGGCTTCCCGGATACCGACGCCTCCGTTGCTGATGAGGCGGCTGATCTCGACCTGGCGGTCGGCGTCCAGTGGTCCCTGCCACCCGGTTTGCAGGAAGGTGTTGAGCTGGTCCGCAGTCCCACCGAGCGCTTGGTAAGCCGCTTCGCGGACGCCGGTGCCGCCGACAGCAAACATGCGGGACACGGCGATGGTGTTGTCAGCGAGCTCGATCTGCTCGACGGTGTCGAAGAAGTGGGTGATGTCCTCGTCGGAGCCGAAGAGGGCCTGTTCGGCGGCCTGTTTGACGCCGGCGCCGCCTTCTTCCCAGTAGTTGACCACAGCCATACGGGCCCAGTAGCGGGTATCCGCTTCTGACGGTTCCTCAGTAGCGCTGGCAGGGGAAGCGCCGAGAAGACCGACGATCAGGGCAGTTGGCAACACAAGGCCAGCTGCTGCGTTCCGCAGCAATGACCTCCGAGGCCCACTTCGCACCCTGGGGGGTTTTTGCCCGAATAGGGCATTAAGTCTCACTGAGGTCGTTCGCTTTCATGAGTTCCAGGTTTGCCGGACCTCTTGCGGCAGCGCCTGCGAGGAGGCGACCGCAAGAGGGCAGGCCTGCAGCGGGTGTGACGTCCCGTCGGCCACCCTTTGCGTGATCCTTACATATGCTTTACTGCGCAGACACCATCGGACCGAACATGTGTCCGAATTGACAAACATTGGGAGTCTTCGTGTCCGCACGCCGTACCCGTATGGCCCTCGCCTCCTGCCTTACGGCAGCGGTAGCCACAGTCGCTGGGCTCACTGTGAACAGCGCAGCCAACGCAACTACGCCTGCCTCCACCCCTGCTGCTGCCTCGTTGGCGCTGGCCGCTGACGAGACGCAGCCCCCGTTGGCCGTCGAGACCCTCGACTACCCGAACGCGGCCCAGATCCAGCAGGAACAGAAGATCCTGCTGAAGAGGGGGGACGGGAACATCGTCTTCGTCACCTGCGATGGAACCACCGACATCGTGATCAAGAGTCGGCTCTCGAAGTCGGTCGAATTCTGCTTCGACGTTCGGGCCAAGCCCGCATACCTGACGCTCGAAGTCGGCGACTCGTTCGGCCTTTTCACGCGCGACTACCCCGTGACCGCCACCATCACAGCCGACGGCCAGCAGACCGTCATCAAGGCCACGGCCAACGACTACGAGCCCTTCGGTGAGGGCGTCGGGGGGGCACGGTCCACGGTCGTCGATCTCCGCGTCACGGGCTGAACCCACCCCTCCGCGTCCGTCCACAGCAGCGGGAAAGCGGGCATGTAGCGCCGCATGACCCGCCCTTCTAAGGAACAGACAGTTGTCTGCAACACGTTCACGCACTACTTCGGTGACAAGCCTCCTCGCTCTCACCCTGGCGGCTGCCACCCTGACCACACCTGCCCAAGCAGTCAGCGGCACCACTGTTACCGACACGTCCTACACGTTCACCGCGAAGCTCGCGATCGGCAACAGCGAGACCACCATGCGCGCCTGCTCAGGCGCGCTGGTCAACGCCCGCTGGGTGCTGACCGCCTCCTCCTGCTTCACCCGCGGGCTGACCGAGCTCACCGCCGGGAAGCCGGCCGAGAAGACGATTGTCACCGTCGGCCGCAGCGATCTGACCGACGTCGGCGACCCATTCGCTCCTAACGGTCTGGTCACCACGGTCACCGAGCTCGTCCCCTACCAGGGCCGCGACCTCGTCCTGGCGCGCCTCGAACAGCCGGCTTCCGGAATCACGCCAGTCTCCCTGGCCGCCACGCCGGCCGCGGCGGGTGAAACGCTGAAGGTCGCAGGGTTCGGCCGGACCAAGACCGAGTGGGTGCCCTTCACCCTCCACACGGGAAGCTTCACGGTTGATGCCGTCCAGGACGGCACCGTCGCCATCACGGGGCAGGGCGGTGCGGCAGTTTGCGCAGGCGACACTGGCGGCCCTCTCCTCCGGGAGAAGGACGGAAAGCTCGAGCTGGTCGGCATCAACAGCCGCTCCTGGCAGGCCGGCTGCCTGGGGGCTGACCTGAATGAGACCCGCACCAGTGCCCTCTCCGTGGATGTCGCCGACCCCGCTGCGCTGACGTGGCTCAAGACGGAGCGCGACATCGTCCATATGGCGGACGTCAACGGGGACGGCTTGGACGACATGATCGTCCAGAGCAGAAATGGCAGCGTGTCAGTACGAGTCGCCTACAAGGGTCCGGTCGCTCTCAAGCCCGGTCAGCCCTATTACCGGTTTAATGAGGCGGTCCACTGGAGCAGTGGCTGGGGGCGCTTCTTCACCGGCACCGACCTCGGCCGCCTGTACTTCGCCGACATGAACGCCGACAACAAGGCCGACATGATCGTCCACACCACCGACGGCAACATCGCCGTCCGCCTCAACATCGGTACCGGCTTCAACGCCGGTAGCGACTGGAGTGGCGGCTGGGGCCGCTTCGTCACCGGCACCGACCTCGGACGCCTCTACTTCGCCGACATGAACGCCGACAACAAGGCCGACATGATCGTCCACACCACCGACGGCAACATCGCCGTCCGCACCAACCTCGGCAGCAGCTTCAACGGCGGCACCAACTGGAGTGGCGGCTGGGGCCGCTTCGTCACCGGCACCGACCTCGGACGCCTCTACTTCGCCGACATGAACGCCGACAACAAGGCCGACATGATCGTCCACACCACCGACGGCAACATCGCCGTCCGCACCAACCTCGGCAGCAGCTTCAACGGCGGCACCAACTGGAGTGGCGGCTGGGGCCGCTTCGTCACCGGCACCGACCTCGGACGCCTCTACTTCGCCGACGCTGTCGACGGCAGCGGCAACGGTGGTGACAGGAAGGCCGACATGATCGTCCACACCAAGGACGGCCGCATCGCCCTGCGCCAGAACACCGGTTCGGCCTTCGTGATCGTCAACGGCGACGACTGGGCCTAGGGGGTGTCTTCAAAGCTGATCAAGTGATGAGAGATCATGTCGGCCATGGTGCGTCGTCATGAGCTCTCGGATGCCGAGTGGGCTGTGCTGTCACGGTTCCTGCCGAGTTCGGGGACCGCGGGCCGGCCCCGCGCGGACGACCGGTTGGTGCTGAACGGGATCGTGTGGAAGCTACGGACCGGCTCGGCCTGGCGGGACGTGCCCGAGCGGTACGGCTCCTGGCAGACCCTGTACACCCGGTTCCGCAGGTGGGCCCTGGACGGCACGTTCTCCCGGGTACTGCGGCAGGTCCAGGCGGAGAAGGACACGGCCGGGGACCTCGACTGGCTGGTCTCGGTCGACTCCACGATCGTGCGGGCCCACCAGCACGCCACCGGCGGCAAAAGGGGGCACGAGACGGGGACGAAGCGGGTGATCACGCCCTCGGCCGATCCCGTGGCGGACTGAGCACCAAGCTCCACCTGGCCTGCGACGGGCGAGGGCGCCCGCTCGGCTTCGTCCTCTCGGGCGGCAACGCGAACGACTGCACCCGGTTCGAAGCCGTCCTGGAGTCGATCCGCGTTCCCCGCAACGGGCCGGGCCGTCCGCGCACCCGGCCCGACCACGTCATCGCCGACAAGGGCTACAGCTCCCGGAAGATCCGCCGCTACCTGCAACGACGCGGCATCACCCACACGATCCCCGAACGCGTCGACCAGGCCCTCGGGCGCCTCAACCGGGGCTCGCACGGCGGCCGGCCACCCGCTTTCGACCGGCGGATCTACCGCCTCCGCAACGTAGTCGAACGCTGCTTCAACCGGTTGAAGCAATGGCGCGGCTTGGCCACCCGCTACGACAAAACCCGCGAGTCCTACCAGGCTGCCGTCACCATCGCCTCAATCCTGCTCTGGATCTGACCCCTTTGAAGACGATCTCTAGGCTCGGCCCTGAGGCGCGTGAGCGGTGGCCGCGCGCCGCCAAGGGACTGAGGGAAGCCGGCGTGCCTGGGAGCACGAGGCCACCGGCCTACAGGTTGGGGACGGGGGTCCGGGAGATGGACATAGTGGTCGCGGTACTGCTCGCGGTCTTCATCCCGGTCGGGCTGCTGGCGCTCGGCGCGGGAGCCTACTGGCTATGGGTCCGTTTCGGGACGGATGAGCCATGGCCGTACGGTGGTGGTGGGGACTCCGGTGACACTTGGGGCGGCGCGTAGGCCGGCCATTCCGCACCGTGGTATGAGGCGTTGGCCGCCGATACGCCGGCGGGCGCGGCATCACCGTTCCTCCGTCCGCTCTGCCGGGGCTCACCCGCCCGTCATCGCGGCCGCGTTCAGGTGGGCCTCCTTCGGGATCGGTTTCCCCGGCTGCGCGGAAGAGGTGCGTGCGGTGCTGTCAGTCCTCCGCCGCCAGGCGCCGTACCTCCGTCAGCGCCTCGCTCATCGCTGCCGGGATGTCCGTCACCGGGAAGCGCGCGTGCCGTACGACGCGGTCACGGTCCAGCACCAGCACGGCCCGTTTCAGCCGCAGCACCTGTCCGGCGCGGAAGGTGGGCAGTCGCAGGGCGGCGGCGAGGCGCAGGTCGACGTCCGAGAGGAGAGTGAAAGGCAGGCCCTCTTCGACCGCGAACACCCGCTGTTCATCCGTGCGTTGGGTGCTGACGCCGCGCACTTCCGCGCCCTCCGCGCGGAAGTCCTCGTACGCGTCCCGGAAGAGCCGGTTCTCCAGTGTGCAGCCGATGGCGCCGGGGATGCCCGACCAGCCCTCCGGTAGGGGACCGGGGTTCCCGGTCGCCGGATAGCAGAACAGGACTGTGGCCACGCCGTCGGCCACCGGGTCCACCGGCGCGCCGTCCCGATGACCTGGCAGCTCCAGGACCGGCAGCCGCTCGCCCGCCAGGCCCGCGACGCGCCGTGCCTCCGCACTCGCCTCGTCGGCGGTGCCGCTGAGCGAGCCGTCGCCGAGGACCCAGCGGTCCGCCCAGTCCTGCATCGACAGCAGGACCGGCAGCAGCCCCCGGCCGCTCTCCGTCAGCTGGTACTCGTGCCGCACCGGCCTGTCCTGATACGGGACCTTCTTCAGCACCCCCGTCTCCACCAGGTGCGCCAGGCGCTCGGTGAGCACTTTCCGGGAGATGCCCAGCTCCTCCTGGAGTGCGTCGAACCTGTGGTGCCCTCGGGCGGTTTCCCGGATCAGGAGCAGGCTCCACCAGTCGCCGACCACCGCCGCGGCCTGCGCGATCGCGCAGGCCGCGTCCCGCTCGGGAACCGACCTCATCACTGCGTCTCCACTTCTGCGCACACGGCGGCCACTCATCGGGACCATCTTGCGCCATGAGGTTAGTTCCCGATAGAAACGCACCTGGAACGAGTGAGTTCCTAATAGAGACTAACTAGATCCAGGGGGTGGGCGCCGTATGAGCGGGACACGAGCGATCCCGAAGCACGACCGACGCGGCGACCAGGAGAGCTTCCCGCCAGGCGCCTTCTGGCGCTTCTGGGCCGCCGCCACCGTCAGCGGCGCGGGCACCGCCGTCACGGCCCTCGCCCTGCCGCTCGTCGCCCTCACCGTCCTCGACGCCACCGCATTCGAGCTCGCCGCGCTCGCTGCCGCCGGGCAGGTCTCATGGCTGCTGCTCAGCCTCCCGGCGGGCGTCGTCGCGCAGCGCGTACCGCTGCGTCGCCTCCAGGTCGCGCTCGACCTCGTACGCTTCGCGGCGCTCGGATCGCTGCCGCTCGCCTGGTGGCTCGGCACGCTCACGTACCCGCACCTGCTGTTCGCGGCGCTCGTCACCGGCGCGGCGACCGTGCTGTTCGACATCGGCAACTCGACCTTCCTGCCCGCCGTCGTCCCGGCCCGGCAGCTGGCCGCCCGCAACAGCGTCATGTCGGGCACGCACGCCGTCACCGATACCGGCGGCCCCTCCCTCGGCGGCGTTTTGATCGGCCTCACCGGCCCGGTCGGCGCGCTCGTCGTGGACGCTGCCAGCTACCTGGCCTCCGCCGTGCTCCTGCGTACCCTCCCCGAGAGCCGCCCCGCGCCCCGCACCGGCGAGAGCGTGCTGCGGCTGATACGTGAGGGCTTGCGGTACGTCATCAAGCACCCCGTCATGCGGCCGTGCATGATCTGGGCCACCGCCGCCAACTTCCTCAACGCGGCCCTCGTCGCCCTCACCCCCCTCTACCTGGTCCGCGAGGCCGGCCTCGACTCCGTACAGCTCGGTCTCGTCCTGGCCATGGACGGGGTCGGCGCCCTCGCCGGCGCCGCCGTCGCAGTCCGCGTGACCACGCGCCTCGGCACCGCGTGGGGCGTCATCGCGGCCGACCTGGCCGGCGGCACGCTGCTCCTGCTCGCCCCGCTGACCACGTCGGCAGGGGACGCGTACTGGTTCGCCCTGGGCAACGCCGGCTTCGCCTTCGGCACCGTCATCGGCTCGATCACCACCCGCACCTACCGGCAGACCCAGTCGCCGCCGGAGCTACTGTCCCGCGTGATGGCCACGGTCCGCTTCGTCTCCTGGGGCGCGCTGCCGCTCGGCGCACTCACCGCCGGCCTCCTCGCCACGTACACCGGCGCTCACACCGCCCTCTGGACCGTCTGCGCCGCCGCCCTCCTGCCCCCGCTCTACCTCTTCTCCACCAAAGTGGGCCGCCACCGCGACCTCGCCTGACCCCTGGCCCCACGGCGACGAGCAGATCCGAAGTGCAAGCGGGCGCGACGCGCTGTTCCCCCGCGCGAGCAGGGAGCAGGGAGCAGTGCACCAGGTCGTCCAGACACGCCTGGGAGACGGAGCCATCCCCGCGTGGCTTCGTTCACGTTCAGCGGTTCTGGCACAACCTCTGCGGTGTCGAGTCGAAGCTCGATGTCCGAGGCCGGTATCCCTGGCGAACCGGCAGATCGGCGCCCCCGAGGTAGGCATGAACCGGGCTGGCACCAGTTCACAGCTTGTTCTTCAAGGTCGGACCGGGTAGCGGCGACATGCGGCGGCGGGTCACCAATCGCCGCGAGCAAATCCGATGGCACCAACAGTCTTCCGACGACAAGACTGCACCGGTGAACACCCTGCCGCCGCCGACCGGCCCGCTCCTCCAGCCGGTACGGGACCCGCGCGCCCGTGACCTCGCTCTCGACTATGCGGACATGCACGCCCTGATTGCCGACCTGGTTCTGCCCGGCGACGCGTCGATGTACGTCATGAGCGCGATGGAAACCTCCCGCGAGCTCATCCGGCACTCCTACTACCGGTACGAGTTCGCCACCGTCGCCGTCACGCATTCCCTGTTCGCCCTGGAGCACGTCCTCGCCAAGCGTCTGGCCACGAACGAACCACTCCACGGCCTGATCGAACGAGCCACCGGCGCAGGGCTCATCACGGCTGGACTCGCCGCCGAACTCGACCGCAGCCGACTGCTCCGCGACAAACTCACGCGGGGCGTCGAGTCAAGTGCCGCCCTCCACCCGATCCGGGCCGTCGCGATGGTGCGTGCCGTCTTCGATGCGGTCTCCTTGCTCCTTCGCCCATCGTCCGCAGCAGGGACGGCAGGCCCCGACGTGGGCGGAGCACAGCCCGAAGACGGACTCGCCGGGCTGTGGGAGGACCACCTGCGTGCACCGTTCCCCGACGGTTTCCGCGGCGTGGACTTCGGCGGCGTAGATCTGGTCCTCCTGGACGCCGACGTCGCCGGCCTCGTGCAGAGGGAGCTGAGCGGCGGGCTCGACGACAGTGGCATCGCTTACCTCTGGAGCTGCATCGCCGACCTCGAAAAGATCGTGCCCCTGATCAACGAGGAGTACTGCGCCTCCTACTTCACGGAACTTCGGACCATGGCCCAGGTCGCAGCGCCCTACATCCCCACCGCGACATGACCACCGGGTGAAACAGACTAGGGGGTGTGTCGGAAGTGCTCTAGGTTGGCTGATGTGAGTGCGCGGGGGCGGAGTTACCGATATGTCGGACCGGTGGAGCTGAAGGATGCGGTCCTGCCCGGCAGCAACGGGTGCCGAATCAGCTCGGCAGCAGAATTCGACGACTGGATCGCTGGGCGATCGGCGGCGGAGCTGGCCGAGCCGTTCACCTTCGTGGTCAGCACGGACGGTGTGCTCCGGCTGGCGCCGCGCCGGAGCGAGCACGTGGCCTGTGCCGGCGGAGACATGGTCCTGAGTGCCGGCGAGATCGGCTTCATACGTGAAGCGGGCTGGTGGGCTGTAGGCGAGGTCAGTAACCAGTCCACCGGTTACTGCCCGGACGTGGCCTCCTGGTCGGCAGTTGCCCGTGCCCTGAACCGTGTAGGGCTCAGGCGGCCCTCCAGCTTCACCCATGAGGTGGTGTTCCGGCGGTGTCCTGACTGCCAGGAGCACAACATCGTGCGCGAGGACGACTTCGTCTGCGTCTTCTGCGGCAGCGATCTGCCGCAGACGTGGAACGTGGATCCCACCGCGTGACGGCCGAGGGTCACAGCCACTCGTTGATGGCCGTGATGAGGACGGTCGCCTCGTAGCGGACGGCGAGCTTGTCGTATCGCGTGGCGACAGCGCGGTGTCTCTTGAGGCGATTGATCCCGCACTCGAGCGCGTGACGCTCGCGGTAGTCGACCGGGTCGAAACGCGGCGGGCGCGAGGCCCCGCGTCGCGGTGAATCGGAGCAGGAGCATGCACAGGGAGGCCGACGCAGAGAAGGACAGCGGCTGCGTGAGGGAGCCGTCGCGCGCTCCGGCAAGGAGTACGCCCATCGCCGGCGGCGCGGGACGTCGGACCGGCCGGGCCGACCTACCGCGCCGCCGCCGCGCCGCGCGAGCCCGGTGCTACTTGAGCATGTAGGCCGCCTCCACCCGCTGGAGGTGGATCACGACGTCGTACGACTCCGAGAGCCGGATCTGCGGAGCGTCCGCGATCCCGGGGTAGGTGGCGCCGATGTTCTTGACGGTGCGCGGCACGGCGAGCCAGGCGCGGGCCGCCGCCGGAGTGTTACGCAGGTCCACCACGAAGTCGCGGTACCGTACCCGGTCCAGGGTGTGCTCGGCGGTGCCGGGCGCGGCCGGGCCGACGGTGAAGCGGTGGACGCCGCCGTCTGGGCCGAAGGCGTTGAACGAGCCGTGGTCGAAGGTAAGGCCGACACTGAGGTAGCCGCCGCCCAGCTGCTCGCGGAGGAAGTCGCCCTGGACCTTCGGGTAGGCGCCGGGGATGTAGGTCTTGAGGGCGATGTGGCCGTTGTGGGCGGCGAGCACGATCTTGTCACCGGTTTGCTGCTGCCACCAGGCGACGTTCTCCGCCATGATCCGGTCACGGTAGAGCATGAGGTCAGGGACGCTCTGGGGGTCGTCCCAGTCGAAGGCGAACAGCGTGGTCATCTGATGGATCGCGGTGGCGTGCTGGACGGCCCAGGCGTGCGCGTCGGCGTCGGCGCCCGTGCCGGGCCGCTGCTTGAGCAGGGCCACCGCCCGGCCGGTCCGCTCGGCGAGCTCCTTGCGTTCGGCCATCGGCTTCGACAGGTAGTCGTTGACGTACGTCTCGGCGTCGGTGGCGGGCCGCAGACCCCGGTACAGCTCGGCGAGCCGCGGGGTGAGGTCGGGGCGGGCCACGGCCGCGTAGGCGCTCACCTTGTCGTACAGCTCCGCGCCGGCGAAGCCGCCGTCATCGCCGACGAAGCGGACCGGGTCGTTGGGGTGCTGGACGTTGTACGCGCGGATCCACTGGAGCAGATCGCGGTACTCGGCGTTGTTCCACCACCGGTAAGTACCCTGGAACTCCTCGTCCATGATCTGCTTCAAGTCGCCCTCGCCACGCAGCAGGTAGGCATCGAGCCGCAGTCCGGTGCTCCACGGCGCTTCGAGGGCAAAGGCCCGGAAGCCCTTCTCCTCCACCAGGTACCGCAAGATGCGGTGCTTGACGGTGAGGAACTCGTGCGAGCTGTGGGTGGCCTCGCCCAGGCCCACCACCCGGGCGTCACCGACCATCCGGCCGAACGGGCGCAGGTCGGCCAGACCGCCACGGGGCTCGGTGGTGCGCAGCGGATGGGCCACCCGGCCCAGGGCCGCCTCGGGAGAGCGGAACGCGGCGGCCACGACCTCCTCCGGGCCGGCGGCCACGGCGGCATGGGCAGAGGCCGGGGCAGGTGGGGTGGCGGCGGAGGCGGCCGGGGCGACGGCCAGGGTGGCACCGAGCGGGACGAGCAGGGCGGCGAGCAGGACCTTGTGCGTGTTCATGGACCCAACTCTCGCCGCGCGGGAGCACCCCGGACCATCCCGTACACCCCCCGACCGGCCGGGGAGTCAGCTACACCATCGGTGGGCGGGAGGCTAGGACCCCGGTGCCGGTCCCGGTCCCGGTCCCGGTCGAGGATGGACTCCATGGAGTCGTCGACGGACAGGATGAAGCAGGCGGAGACCTGCTGGAGCTGGGGTGTGCCGACGTTGAACCAGACCGGCGAGTTGAAGCTGAAGATCTGGTGCAGGAGGGCGTAGGCCAGCTCGTGCTCGAAGATCTCGGCGTCGGCGGGCGAGGCGAAGTAGCCGTAGTCCTCGCCGGCCTTCGTATACGTCTTCACGATCCGGTCGATGAGCTGCTTCGGCTGGGCTGAAGGGTGGCCGTGCCGGACGGCTGGAGGACAGGCCCGCTAGGCCTTGCCCGGCGGATCATGGCCGGGGCTGCGGCGTCTGACGCGGCACCTCGCCGCGTTGCCGAAACGTCCCGACAGCCACGTTCTCCCGGATGCCGCGGGCGGTCCGGGCGGAGAAGGACGCGGCCGGCGACATCGACTGGCTGGTGTCGGTCGGCTTGACGATCGTGCGAGCCCACCAGCACGTCATGGAGGGCTTCCGAGGGTACTTCGGATCGGTCACCATGGAGGTCCGTCGGCGATCCGGGGGTGGGGATGAGCGAGGGTGGGGACGTTCTGGACGGGCAACCGGAGCAGGTCGGACCCGCGCCGTGGCTGGCGCTGGCCTGTCTGGTCGGCCTGTTTCTGGCCTACGTCGTGCTGACGAACTTCACCGGAGAGCTGCGGACGGCGCTGTGGGGCGAGCCCGGGACCGTGACCGAAGTCAGCTGCCGGACGTACGACAACACCGTGGCCAATGCGGGAACGTCGACGTCCTGCTCGGGTGCCTTCACCCCGGACGACGGTGGCTCGTCGTTCGACGTCCCCGTCGAGGGCGACATCGATTCGCAACCGGTTCGTGCGTGGCTGGTGGACGGTACGTCCGGCACCGCGTACGTCTCACCAACGGTGTGGGCGGGGATGCTCCCGGTGGGGCTGTCCCTCCTCCTGGCCGGCCTCCCGGCGGCGGTGACGGTCAAGCGCGTGCGCCGCGTCCACGCACAGCGCCCTAGAAAGCCGCTTCAAGGATCAGACCCAGAGTCGAGTGCGTGATCGACGACGACGAGCACGACGGGTACAGCGAGCACGTCACCTGACTCGGCATCGACAAACCGGGCCTCTGGCCAGGGCAGCGGCCCGCGACCGAGGGCCCGGCTCCCTCCGTGCGCCCCGTAGCGGCGCTGGCCTGCTGAGTCGTCCGCCATCTACGCTGCTCAGCCCCGCCAAGAAGCGCGCTCATCCGCCAACTGAAGCACTCAGTCACAGCGACTGCGATGACGTGCGCGAACGAGCCAGCGGGTCCGCAAGCCCGAACTAGAAGCGCTGTACGACGATCTGAGGGGCAATCACCACCCTGGATGACCAAGGCTTCGGAAGAGGGCGCCAGGCCGTCAGATCTCCGTACAGGCGCCTTCTGTAGAGTCTCGCGGCCTGTCTCGGCTGCCGATCTTGTGGCCTGCGGGTTCGCCCGCTTGTCTCACGCCTTGTCGGACGCTCGGCGTCTCAGCTCCGTGTCGGAAATCGCCGGTGACGGCGAGCGGCTGCGGCGGCGCAACCCGCTGAACTGAGGTACCGGCAAGAGCTGTGTCACCAGCACCCCGAACTGCAGCCGCTTCCCACGGTGGGCGCCATGCCAGCGGCTGCGACCCGTTCCAGAGAGGGGGCGCCCGTCAAGCCCAGGCGTCCACGCATCCGATCAGCAGCAGGCGGCGGTCACGAGGCCTGCTCGGCGCCCAGTGAACGCCCTGCCGCCCCGGATCCACATCCTCTCCGGACAGGCCCAGGCGTCCTGGCGTAAAGCCGGGGAGCAGTGAGAGCGCGGCCGCTACCGTCGGGCCATGGAGACCGTCATCACCGCAGTGATAGCCGCGATCGCCGCTGTCGGCGGCGGCCTGATCGGAAGATCCGCTGGGCTTAAGACCGTCCAACTCACTGCTGAGGCCGCACGCGCCGCCACGCACTATGCCACCCAGCGCGACACCATCGTCGAGTTCCTCGCAGCCGCCGACAGAGAAATGACACTGGCCTGGGAGGCTGAGGCCGGCCGCGCCGACCACACCGGCTACGCGCACACCCGGGCACAGGACGAAGCGCACCTGGCGTCCCGCCGCGCCCTGACGCTGATCGAGTTGACCAACGCCCCCGAGGTAGGAGCCCAGGCCCACGCGGTATTGGTCGGCCTGCGTAGGGCACGTGCGACAAAGGACTGGGAACCGTTCAAAGCAGCCCGGGCCCGGCTGATCTCCACCGCCCGAAACCACCTAGGGCGTGTTGTGAAAGTGCTGGTCACAGCCATTCGTTGATGGCTGCGACCAGTACGGTCGCTTCGTAGCGGACGGCGAGTTTGTCGTACCGGGTGGCGACGGCCCGGTGGCGCTTGAGCCGGTTGATCCCGCACTCGACCGCGTGCCGCTGCTTGTAGTCGTCCTTGTTGAACTTCGGCGGGCGGCCGCCGCGCGAGCCGCGCTTCAGCCGGTTGCGCACCCGGTCCGCAGGCACCGGAATCGTTGCCTTGATTCCGCGTCTGCGCAGGTAGGAGCGGTTGCTCCGGGAGTCGTACGCCTTGTCGGCCCGCACCCGGTCCGGACGCTTGCGCGGCCTGCCGAGCCCGACCCGGGGCACCCGGATCGCCTCCAGGACCGGCTCGAACTGCGGGGAATCGCCGCGCTGCCCGGCCGTGATCACCACCGACAGGGGCTTCTGCCCCTGCTCGACCGCGAGGTGGATCTTGCTGGTCAGGCCGCCACGGGAGCGTCCGAGGCCGTGGTCGGCCGGCTCGACGAAGACACCGCCGGGCGGCTCCTTTTGGAGGTCCCCCTTTTCGCAGCCCCGGCGGCGTGCTGGTGGGCCCGGCAGACGGTGGAGTCGACGTTCACGTCCCAGGTGATCAGGCCCTTCGCGTCCGCTTCGGCCTGGAGCCGGGTGAGGATCCGGGCCCAGGTCCCATCCCGCTGCCAGCGGCGGAAGAGATCGTAGACCCGGTCCCACGGCCCGTAACGTTCGGGCACGTCCCGCCAGGGGGCGCCGGTCCGGGTCCGCCACCGTATGCCGTCTATCAGCTGCCGCCGCGTCCACACCTGCGGCCGGCCCGGCTTGATGCCCATCGGCAGCAAGGGCTCAAGCCGGGCCCACTGGCCGTTCGTCAGATCACCACGTCCCACGACAAGTGATCATCAACGAACAAGATCCACTTTCGCAACAGACCCTAGTGTCCTGAGTCGGAAGTCTTTAGGTAGATCTCTGCTTCGATCGACCGGCGGCCGCGCCCGCTTCTCACCAGGTTGGGGCTCGACTTGGAACCGTCGGCCCGAAGGCCGGAGGCTGAGAGAACTACCCAAGAATCTCCGACTCAGGACACTAGACACCCTGTGACCTTTTCGGCCCCGGAGTTAAGCAGCGCCGCCGTTTGCGGCTGGTGACACGGTCGAGCGGCAGAAGCCGGTGGCGCCGACGAAGGAGTGGACCGTCCGCACCCGAGGGGAGCCGGAGATTGCTGAGGTGATGTGCAGCTTCATGCTCCGGCTGGTCGTCTCGGACAGTTCCCCCTCCCTGTCCCCGCCGAGGCTGTCTACCGTGTCTCGGACCCCTACGCCGTCCAGATGACGTTCCACACCGGCGCGGAGGAAACCGTCGAATGGGTCTTCTCGCGCGAACTGCTGACCGGAGACGTCCGCACTCCCGTCGGCACTGGGGACGTGCGCGTGTGGCCCTCCATGAAGAGGAAGGGCACCATGTGCATCGCTCTCAGCTCACCCGAAGGCGAGGCGCTGATGCATGCCCCGACCGGCGCCCTCCAAGCATTCCTGCGGGCCACACACAAAACCGTCCCCCCGGCGCGGAACGCAAGCACGTCGATGTCAACGCCGCCTTTCCAGACAGCGGACCGCCGCCAGTGGACTCGCCGCAACGGAAGAACAACAACGCCTGAGCCATGCATGCGAACCCGTACGAAAGGCGGGTTCGCATGCACTCCCCATGGCGGTCAGACACCGGAACGACCGGGAACGCACAGTCCGAAGAGTTTTCGGCACAGGCAGTCAGGTCCGATACCGAGCTCCCGGAACCTCAGCACTCCCTACGCCAGGCAGGCTCTACATCACCCACGACTGGGGCGACAGCACCACCGCACACAAGCGGGGAGCAAAGCAGCAGGCTCCTCGAACGCATCGGCGCAGGCACGGCCATCCCCACGCAAGCGAGTGGGAGTCGTCATCGACGACCAGCGGCGCCAGATCGCCGAGACCGTCCCCGCAGGCACGAGGATCAAGGGATGCTGCCCCGATCGCCCAGCTCCTGCCCAGGGCCATCCCTGCCGGTGCAGGAAGCAGTAAAGGGCAAGCGTGGCAGTGAGCACACCGCAGGGCATGGTCAGTACACCGGCAACAGTCATCGCACCCGCGGCATGGCGACCAGAACGACCGGAGCACAGGCCATCCCCCGCGAGCGGTGGGCGCCAACAGTCCTACTCGCGGGTTACTTGTCCTCTGGTGTCCGGGGTGGGAGTCGGGGGTGGTATCCGCTGCTGTGTTTCGCTCTCCTGCCATGGCCGCAGCAATGCGGGCGGGCCGAGCACTGGCTTGCAGGGCCGACCGGGCGCGCGGCACCCTGACAGTCGAGGGCAGGTGCTGATATGCACACCAGCGACGAGATCTACCACCGTGTGCTCTGGGACCCGCGGTTCGACCCCGAGCGGTTCGTGATGGGGATCGCGGAGCGCGGTGCCCCGCCCAAGCGCGTTCTGCTCGGCGACTTCGTGCCGGGCGGGGAGATCCCCTGGCACCGGGTGGTGTTCTTCGAGGCGGACGGCCAGGTCGTCTGGGACCGCGCTTCCGGCGTCGACAGGCTCGATGAGACCCTCGTCGGGCAGGTCGGTCCTGTGCCGGCCCCGGCGCCCTGCGACATCCTCGCCGTCCCGCCGACGAACCGCACCGCCGTCGCCTGGCTGCCGCCGGCGGAGCTGTGGCCGCCGATCCAGCACATTCGCCGCGAACACGACCGGCAGATCCGCCGCTGGCCGCCGCACGTCAACGTGCTCTTCGGTTTCGTCCCCGAGGCCGAGTTCGCCCGGGCGCTGCCGCTGGTCGCCGCGGCGCTCGCCGAGACGCCGCCGTTCACCGCCCGCCTGGCAGGCGTCCACTGGTTCGGCCATCGCCAGGACGCCACCGTCTGGCTCGACCCGGCCGCCGCCGACCACGAGCCCTGGTCACGGCTGTGGGAGTCCCTGGAGCTCCGCTTCCCGCTGTGCGGATCGCACTCTCACGGCTTCACCCCCCACCTGTCCCTCGGTCGTACCCCGGACCCGCACCTCCTCGCCCGCAAGGCGGAGGCTCTCCTCGGCCCCATGACGGCCCGGGTCGACGAGCTGGTCGTACTCTCCCGGCGCGGCGACGAGCCGATGCGGGCCCGGGCCCGCATCATGCTCGGCAGCGGCGACGTACGTCACCCGGAGAATCCGGCCTTTCCGGGCAGCCCTTCGCCCTCACCGCCCCCTCCAGAGCGATGATCCTTCGCCCGAAGCCCCTCTCCCCCAGCCACGCCCGCACCGCCCCGGAGGAACGCGCCACCCACTGCACCTCAACGGAGACCCTGATGAAAGCCTCCTGTCCGGAGCAACTGCGATGCCGCAATGGGCGCCCCGAACGCGGCCTCGGCCGGCGAGCCGGTGCATCCGGACGTGTCTCCTTCACCCCACGTCATGAAGCACATCACGTCAGGCCGTGAGCTGGCCGTTGACGCGGTACGCGGTACTCCTCGAACAGGCATCGAGTCCCATTTCAGTATTCACGCCGGCGCGCGTCACTACGAACAACGGACACGATCGGAGGGCCTGCCCGACCAGGACTTGCCCGGCCGATCACGATCCCGGCCGCCCCGGGATGTGAGTCGCCCGGCCCCAGCGGTCGGACTGCCGACCACACGGAAAGCAGCCATTCGACCCGAGTGAGAATTCCGCTTCCTGGACACCAATCCCACGCGAGCGGGGAGCAGCGTCTGTGGGCTTCGGCCTGACCCTGACGGTCGGGACCATCCCTGCTCGGTCACAGGGAGCCGTCGATGTCGGTCAGATCTCGGGCCTGGGTGCCGAGGCCATCCCCGCAGGTACAGGGAGCAGCGGGACAGGGAACAAACAGAGAACGGCCAGTCGCCACCCTCCGCGCAAGCGGGAAACAGACGCCTCGGTAGTGGCTGACAAGGCCGGCTCCCGGGGGCCATTCCCGCGCGAGCAGAGAGCAGTCGTGGACGGGCCGCCTTCGCCGGCGGGCAGCTGGGCCCTCCCCGCGTGCGCGGGGAGTAGTCGAGCGGGAGTCCGTGACCGGCCTTCTTCGTGGGGCCCTCCCCTCGGATACGGGGAGAAGCTCCCGTAAGGGACCGGCCCCACGTGCGGGCAGTGGGCGCGATGGAGGGCGGGGAGCGGATCCTCTTCCCGGCTTCCGTCGCGGTCACTCGAACCGAGGGGGCTATGAGAAGGGCCGTTGATCGGTTGTTGAGCAGCCGTCCATCGGCGGATGGCCTACTACGAGTCTGTTTTCAGTTCACGGCCTTGGAGGAACACGTTGCTCAGGCGGGCAGTCCGAGTGGTGGTGGGTGTGGCGGCGGCCTTGGTGCTCGGCGTCGCGGTCACGCCGGCCTACGGAGGCACCGTGGCGGAAGCAGTCGGCCCGGTGACCGCCGAGGCCTGTGGTGCCAGTCCTATGGGCTGTTTCTGACAGCCTGCGGCCGCGGTTCCGGTTTCGAGAACCGGCCAGGTGAAGAGAGGGACGAATGCCCGACATCGTGACGCGTCGGCTTCGGCTACGGCGGTTCAGTCGTGCCGACGCGTCGGCCTTTGCCCGCTACCGCTCCGACCACTGTGTCGCCCGCTACCAGACCTGGCGCTCACCGGTCGGTCAAGCGGAGGCAGAGGCGATCGTTGCCGGATACCTCGCGGAGAACCCCGACGGGCCCGGCTTCTTCCAGTACGCCATCGAGCGGAACCAGCGGCCCGGCTTGATCGGTGATCTCCATGTCGAGACCGGCCGTCGCCGGGCCAGGGTGGGCATCACGCTGGCGCCGGACATGCGACATCGGGGCTACGCGACCGAGGCGATGGCCACTGTGGCAGACCGCCTCTTCGCCACAGGGGTGAAACGGATCGTGGCCACCTGCGACGCCCGCAACACGGCGTCCGCGAAGCTCCTGCGACGGGTGGGCTTCGAACAGCAGGGGCGAGACAAGCAGTACCTGGAGCAACGTGGCACCCACACCGACGTCCTGCTGTTCAGGATGTCGGCTGAACAGCTGCGCCGCCCTTCATGAACCCGCCGGGAACCAGCCGGGTTCCAGCGGCGACCACCGAGCGCGCTCACGCGCGATCACAACAGGAGGACAGCATGGACGGAGCCCGCCCGGGAGACCGTGTCGCGTCGATCGATGAGAGCGAGATCGGCGTCGACGCTGTGGACACGCCGAGTCGGCCCGATGAGTCGGGCGCCTCGGAGGAGCTCGAGGCGTAGCCCTCGTCTCGTCCGCAGCGCCTCCCGTCGAGGACCGCCGCCTCCGACAGGAGGGACTTGCCGATGCCCAGGGGCCCTTGCGCATCACACGTGCGGAAGAAACCACCGATGCGACTGGGCCCCTCGGCCCGTACATCGTCGGGGATCTTCCGGCTTCCTCTCGGGTTCGCGTGTACTGGCTGCGGTGGATGGGCATCATCTGCCGTTCGTCGTACTCCTGCAGTTCGAAGGATGCTCCGGACACGGGACGACCACGCCTGGACCGGCCACCAGGTCGATCTCGGCAAAGAGCCGCTCGCCCCAGCCGCCGCCGGGCGTGCGGTGATGCCTGAGACGGCGGTCTCCGGCGGGGCGGCGGCGGACCGGATTGCCGCCGCACTCGGCACGCCGAACGTGCCGGGCGCAAACGCGGCGGTCACGTCGTTCGTGGTGCGCCGCTTCGTCGCCCGGGGACTGCTCGCCGATCTGTCCGGCAACCCGGAGGACACGCTGCACCACCCCGGACAGGTCGAGGAGGTCTGCGGGCGCGAGGACCTGGCCGAGCTCGTCACTACGGACATCCCGCTCGGTCCCGAACAAGCCGCAACCCGTCTTCGGGTGAGGAAGGTGGAGTTCGACTGGATGGTCACGCCCGGGTGGATCCGGGCGGCGGAGTGGGTCGGGGTGCGGTTCGGCACCTCCCGGGCCGGTGCGGTCGACGTGCCGCTCTACCGCGCCGCCGATGTCGACGCACTCGTCGCCCCGCACGCCGAGGTGGACTGGGAGGAGCTGCGGTCGGTCGGGAAGGGCCGGCGTTCGCCGCTCGCCGCACTGCGCCCGAAGCGGAAGCCTGAGGCGACGCCGGCACCGGTGTAGGGGCCGGATGAGTAAAGGGGGCGGCCGTCCCGGGAAACCCGGGCGGCCGCCCCCCTGTGGTGCCGGGCGGGTCAGGCGGGGGTGGAGGAGGTCAGGACGGGGTGGTCGATGTGGTGGTGTTCGATCTCCACGCCGTACCGGCCGCCCCCGCCTTCCAGACCTGGTGCCCGATCGCTCCGGCCACTGCCACACTCCTTTCCGGACTAATGAGCTCGTTGTGCCTGAGTGCCCCAGTTGGCCATTGCACTCCGGGTGGCCAATGTGACGCTAAGCAGCATGGCGCGGTGATGGGTCGGCGCCACGTCGGCAGGATGCCGGTCGTCCGGCGGGACTGTCGGTGATTCATAGGCGATCTGTCGGCGACCGCTGGGACCGTGGATGTCGAGTTGCTCGAGGAAACAACTGCAACCGCCTTCAACAGCAAGGGAGCCCGTCGTCATGTCGCCCACCCCGTCCTGGAATGTCCGACGACTGCCGGGGGCTGATGACCGCGTCTTCCTGGTCACCGGCGGTAACGCCGGCATCGGGTACTTCGTCGCCGAGCAGTTGTCGGCAACCGGAGCCACCGTCGTACTCGGCAGCCGGAGCCCCGCCAAGGCCGGGATCGCCACGGCCTCGATCCGTACACGTGTCCCCGGTGCACGGGTGCGGGCCGTACGGCTGGATCTCGCCGACCTCTCGTCGCTCGAAACCGCGGTGGAATCACTGGAAGTGGAGCGCCTTGACGCGGTGGTCCACAACGCCGGCGTCGCGCTTGACGACCCGCCGCGCAGGGAGACCGGGGACGGTCACGAGCTCATGTTCGGCACGAACCACCTTGGGCACTTCGCCTTGACCCAGTGGCTGATGCCACTGCTGTCGGCTGCGCCGGCGGCCCGCGTTGTGACCATGGGAAGCTTCGCGGCGAAGTCCGAGCGGCTCGACCTGGACGACCTGCAGTCCCGGAAGGACTACCGGCCCAAGCGGACCTACGGACGCTCCAAGTTGGCACAGATGTACTTCGGCATCGAACTCGATCGCCGCCTGCGTGCTGCCGGCAGCACGGTGGCGAGCGTGGTGGTCCATCCCGGCGGCGCGCTGGACTCCCTGACCCCGTCGCGGCCTCCGGTCCATGTGCGAACTACCGGCGCACGGCTGAGAGCGGCTCCCGCGGCCCTCCTCGTCCAGGGCAAACACGCCGGCGCATGGCCCGCGGTCCGGGCGGTGCTCGACCCAGCCGTGCGTGGAGGCCAAGTGTGGGGACCGCGTGTCTTCGGCCTACGCGGCGAGCCTCGCCGTGAAGCAGTTTGGAACCACCTGGCCGACCGCTCCGTCGCGGCACGGCTGTGGGACGCCAGCTGTGATCTGACCGGCGCCGACCTCCGCACCATCTCTGGATGACTCAGGCACACGCGCAATGGCCAACAGGTCGTCGAACAAGTCGCGGGCGTCAGCCGGGTCGCGGGGCCGTTCACACCTGGCGTGCCGCCCGGTAACCCGGCCAACGACTCAGTGCCGGCCTCCGTGTGGAGCGGCTCGCCCGAGCGGCCGTCCTCCAGAAACAGCAGCCCTGCCGCAGGGGCGGGATGCGTGGAGTTGTAGGTGGACCTGCCGAAACTCGGAAAGTGATGGGGTGGGCGGGCCGATGGCGCGAGGGAAGCCGGGCAGAAGGAGCACGGAACTTTCTGGCGTGTGCCGGGGCCCTTGCCGCAGTGGCGGTGACCACGGTGGCCTGCTCCGCCGATGCGCCGGTGGAACAGACGCCCGCCTCCAGGGACGGCCTGGTAATGGGCGTCGCGCTCTAGGAGGAAGGCGGCCGGCCGGACATCAGCCGCTCCAAGGCCCAGGACGAGTGTCGTTTCCCCGCTGAGCTCAATGGCCTCGCAGGCGTGGACGCGGACGACTTCATCGCCGGCTGTGTGAGCGGGCTCCCCGAGCACTGAGCGGCTCCGCCGTCGGGCGGCCAGGCATTCGCGCACGCTGCGCCGAGATGCCGGCCATGGCATCCCGATGGGCTGGGGGCAGTACGCGCTCCCTTGCCCTCCTCGGGACGAGGGAGCTCAGCTGTGTGGGGGCGGTGCTGTGGTCGGATTTCGGCTGTACGCGAGAACGTGGGTCAGTGCCCGCAGCCGAACATGGGGTACGCGAGGTACTTCCACGTCTTGGGGCCGACCTGGTCGTCGGCGGTGAGGCCGGAGCACTTCTGGACGGTCTTGACGGCAGCTTCGGTGCCGCTGCCGAAGTTTCCGTTCCACAGGGGCGTGAGCGCGCACAGCGAGCGGTACTCGTCCGCTGTGTGCTCTCCTGGCGAACGCAGGCCGACACGTGCCCGTCGCTACCCGCGGCAGCCGATGCCATGTTCCTCCGTCCCGTGCAGAACTGCAGAGGCTCAGGCCGTACGGTGCGATCCGGTGAAGGCCCGCAGGGTCTCCTGAGAGTCCGGGAGACCGAGTGCACGCAGCCGGTCGCCGGAAGACCGGATGACCCACGAGTGATGATGGCCGGCAAGGTCGTCCAGCAACTGCTGCGCCGCCGTCATATCGGTGCAACGGGGCGCGGGGGGGGTGCGGGGTGGGGAAGAGCTGCTCAATGGCTTTCCTGGTCCGGGTCCCGTTCCTGTCCCGTGCGACGCGGGGCAGGCAGGTGTCGAGTGCATCGCGCACGGTGGCCGGGGTCCGCGGGAGTGAGTGCAGGGTGCGTTCGATGTGGCCGTGGAAGTCGCCCTCGCAGTAGTCGGTCACGCGCGCGGGAGTGCTGCGGGCCGCGGCGGCGAGTTCCGTGACGGCGCGGTCGAGCAGGGCAGGAGTGAGAGGTGCCTCGCCGGTGGTGGCGAGGCGGATGAGCGCGGTGGCCGCGGCCCACCGCAGCAGCAGGTCCGGGGCGTCCAGGTATGGAGCGATGCCGGCGGCTGTCGCGGAGGGGCCGGTGAGGCCTGCGGCGAGCAGGGCGGTGGCCGCGGTGACCGGGTCCTCCGCGCTCGCGGCGAGGTCGAGGAGGCGGGGCAAGGTGGTGCCGGATGCCTCGGGAACCAGGCCAGGAGGTAGGCGGTCCGCGTCCGCACGCCGGGATCATCGTCGCCGAGCAGGTCGAGAAGGCCGGGGAGCTCGGCGAGGACCGCCTCGTACGCCTGAAGGGCCGACCACCGCCCGTCGGGTGAGTTGCCGGACGCCACCCAGTCCCGTACCTCTTCCAGCCGCGTACGCCGCTCGGCGTCCGTAGTGGTGGCCAGCTGCTCCTCGTACCAGGGCAGGAGCTTTTCCGGGGTCGCCTCGGCTGCAGCCGCGCGCCATCCTGCCGTGTTGTGCCGGTGGTCACGTCGTACTCGTCGTGCCAGTCGACGGCCAGACGGGTGAGCAGCAGCACCGTGTCCGCGCGGGCGGCCGGAGGCCCGGCGATCGCAATGCGCGCGAGGAACGGCACGGCGAACGGAGAGGCCTGGTACCGGGTGCCCTGGTGGAAGATGTTGCAGAACAGGCTGCGGAATGCCTGTTCCCGCGCTTCCTCGTCACTTCCGCACAGGGCACGTATCTGCCCGGGGACGTCCTGCGCCGAACCGTAGGCGTGCGTCATGCCTGCCCAGTCCACGCCGTCCAGCCGGCCAGCAGCTTCTCGTGCTCGTTGATCATCACGGAAGGATGGCAGGCGGCACTGACAACGATCCGGGGCGTCCGTGCGAGCAGTCTCTGCGGATGAAGCGGGCAACGCCTTCGGGGTCCGCTCCCCCGTCGCGACCCGGGTCTCAAGGCGGCACTCGGCGCGCAGGACGTCACGGTCCATGGCAGTCCCGACGGTGCATCAGGTAGTGAGAGTGGCGAGGAAGTCGGGCAGGCCCCGGTGGCGTGCCAGGGCCGCGCCTGGTCGAGATGGACGTCGGGGAAGTCGGGGTCTGCGGCGAGGTGGTCAGCAGGCCGGCGCGGGCAAGGTAGCCGACCGCCGCAGGGGGTCACCGGGCGGCAGCACGGCAGCGGGTGACCCAGCACCTCGTTCAGGCAGTCTGCCGCCCAGGACGCGCCGACCGGGCCGCACAGCGCCGACCAGACCGCTTCGGCGTCCACGGTCTCGACGACCCTGCGGGACCACTGCCACGGTCCGGCATCGGCCGGCGGGACCAGGCCCGAGGCCGTCGCCCACCGCCAGGCCGCCAGGCCGCCAGGCCGCCACTGGAACCTTCAGCCGGGCGCGTGGCAGGGGGTGTGGCAGGGCCGGGTCATCGCAGGACCACGACCAGGGCGGCGGTGGCGACCAGAGCGGCGGTGGCGACCAGAGCGGCGGCCCAGGTGCCGCAGGGGGACTGTAAATCGTTCGGTGTAACTCCCGATCCCTTCGCGGACCGGACCGGGCGCCGGCTGTTCGCTCTGCCCGAGACCGTTCGGCCCCCGGGAGAAAGACAGCATCTTCGAACAGCTCAACTCCCTGCCCCGGCACCGGGTTCGCGAGGAAGAGCGGTGTTGCGACGACCAATAGAACCCAAGCCCCACGGGGACCGGGGCCTGTCCCGCGCGCCCCATTCCGGTACGGGCCGGTAGGGAGCCCAGTCCGTACAGGTGAGTGAAGGGGCCGATTCCGTTGTCCAGGTCACGGCCCCGGTTCCGCCGGCGAGGCGGGTCAGGCGAGGGTGATGTTCTCCGCCTGGGGACCCTTCTGGCCCTGGGTGACGTCGAACGTCACGCTCTGGCCCTCCTGGAGCTCACGGAAGCCCGAGGAGTTGATCGCCGAGTAGTGGGCGAAGACGTCCGGGCCGCCGCCGTCCTGGGCGATGAAGCCGAAGCCCTTCTCCGCGTTGAACCACTTCACAGTTCCCGTAGCCATGTCTCATGCCTTCCAGTCGATGAACGCCTCCCGCACCATGCGGAAGGCGGAGGTGATCGCCCTGGTCCCTGCGGCACAGCACAGCAAAAAGCCCACGCCTGGAACGTGGGCAAGGGGAAGATCCGAACCACGACAGCTAACGCGGACGGTACACGCCCGCACCCCCTGTCACCACAGGAAACGCCTCATGCCCCAGGGACAGACGACCGTCAGGGTGCGAGAGGCGCGGCGCAGACCAGAGATCCGGGATCGCCTCAAAGGACGGCGAGCAGGGCGGCGGCCGGTTCGCGGGTCCGGGGCTCGCCGTCCACGTCGTACAGCACGAAGCAGACCGCGTCGGCGAAGGAGTCCGGGGGATCCGCCGGGAACGGACCGGGCGGCTGACGGCTTCACGGACGACGTCGTCCACCAAGGAGGCGACGGCATGCCGCGGTGCGCGAGCACGTCGGCCTTCACCGTCCACCGCGGGCCCTGGAGTTCGACGGCGACGAACACGGCCCGCTGCTCTCCGGCCGCCCTGCACGCGGTGTTGAAGACGTCCATGCCTGTCGCGTCCGGGACCAGGCCGGCGGTCAGGGGATCGGCAGCGGCTGTATGAGCAGCATCCCCGCAGGAGAGAAAAGGCGCTTCGCGTTGACGCGGAGCGTGTCCTTGTACGTGGGTGAGGCGTTGGTTCTGTGACACATGCGCCGGTCTGGACGCCCCACGTCGGGCCGGCGCGGTCCGCGGCCTCCGATTCCGCGCTCTGGCGTCAGGGCCGCCTCAAACGGCTCGGCGGCTCCCCTTCTTCGGCCCTGACCGGCAGCCCTGGCCTCCCCGTCAGGACCAGGGCTTTGTCCTGTGCAGGGGTGGTGTTCAAGGCGCCACCGACGACACCGCTCTCGTCATCGTCCGGCTCTGACCCACCGCAGCCATGGCCGCCAGGGCCATGGGGGAACGCAGCAGAGGCAGGTTGACGTGGCCCGGGGCCTTCCCGCGCCGCAGCGCGTTGGTGGCGGTGACGCGTGCACGGGTTGGAACAGCCCCACGGGACTCCTACCGCCGACGGCCCCGGTACCCGCCCGGCACCGGGGCCGCAGACCCTCGTTCCCGCTCCGCCAGGCCGCGAGACGGTGCCAGCGGCGTCCGGCGCTGACTCCTCTGAGGGCGCGGTTGGCTGTGCCCGCACCGCGTGGTCAGCGACCAGGCCATGGATAGGAAAGGGTGAGGGTCATCCATTCCTGATCCGGCTGGCCAGGGACGAGGCGGCCGGCCGTCTGCCACTGCCGGGCGAGTTCGGTGAAGATCGGCTCCAGGTCGGGGCGACGAACCGTTTCGCTTCCGGTTCGCTGTGCGCCGATGGGAGCAAGCCGCATCGTCGTCGTGGTCATGCAAGGTTCAACGCCCTCACGCCGTCCGGGTTACCCGAGTCGGCGCCGCGTCGGCATGGAACCCGGCGTAGATCGAGCCCCGGGCCCGGTCTTGTGTCGTCGCGATCAGCGGCCGCTGGACGCACCTCCGTGGGGATGAAGGCGCTGATGGTCCTCCCGCCGGTGAGGTCGGGGGTGGCGGTCACGCTGCTGGTCAGACGGAGGACGATGTTCCAGACGAATCCGCCGCCGTCGGCGAAGTCGGGCTCGCGCCGGGTCGGCAGTTGAGGGCTGCGGTCGCTCACCGCGATCCCGATCGCGTCGGAGCGTGCGGAGGTTCTGCTCGAACGCTTCGCCCGAAGGGCAGACGACCGTGGGGTGGTGTCTCTGCTTCGGTCGCGGCTGCACCAGGACGCGAGGGACTGATCTCGCCGCCTCGCTGTCAGAGGCGGACCGTGATGAGGGCGATGTCGTCGCGGGCGCCGCCGGCGACGCCGAGGCGGGCGAGCACGACGTCCGCGAGGCGGTCGGGGCTCAGGCCGGCATGGCGGGCCAGGGCATCGGTGAGCTGCCGCAGGCCGACGTCGATGTCCTGGTCGCGGCGTTCGATGAGGCCGTCCGTGTACAGCACGAGGTGGTCGCCCGGGGTGTAGGGCACGGCGGCTTGCGGGCGCGGGACGTGGTCGGGGCGCGCGCCGAGAGGCGGGTCGGTGGCCTGGTCCAGCAGGTCGCAGGTTCCGTCGGGGTGCAGCAGGACGGGTGGCGGGTGGCCGGCGCTGCTGTACGCGATCTGCCGGCGGCTGGTGTCGATGACGGCCTGGACGGCGGTGGTGGCGAGTGCCCCTTCGACGGACCGGGCGTACAGGCCGAGCACCTCCAGCGACCTGGCCGGTTCGTGCAGGGCTCTGACGGCGGCGCTCAGCGCGCTGCGGAGCATGCCCATGACGGTGGCGGCTTCCAGGCCGTGGCCCACGACGTCGCCGACGGCGACAGCGAAAGCGCCGTCGGGCAGGTCGACGACGTCGTACCAGTCGCCGCACACGTTCAGCGACCCGACCGCGGGCACGTAACGCACCGCGATATCCGGATGCCGCTCCAGGTCGGGCGAGTGCAGCATCGCTTCCTGCAGCGTGAGGGCGACCTGGCGTTCCCGGGCGTGCGCCTGCCGCAGTTCCTCGTTCAGCCTCTGCAGCTCCCGCGCCCGCCCGTACAGCTCGGCCTCCATCGCCTCCCGCCGGCCCAGAGGCCCTCCTGCAGGGCCGGGCGGGCGGGAGCGGACGAACTCGGTCACGTCCTCCACCCGGTGGATGATCCACGCCACCTGCCCGTCCGGCCCGAGGACGGGGGTGTTGATCGGCGACCACCACCGCTCCTCGAACGCTCCGGGCCGGGACGGCACAGGGATGTCGTACTTCTGCACCGCCATCGTGTCCGGCTGACTCGACTGCAGGACCCGGCGCAGCGAGGCGTTCAGGTTCCGCACCCCGTCGGCGTTCGCATCCGCCGGATTGTCCGGGAAGGCGTCGAACACGTACTGGCCGACCAGGCCCTGTCGGCTCCACCCGGTGGCCTGCAGGTACGCCTCGTTGACGTCGACGATCACCAGACCTGGATCCAGCACCAGATACGGACTGGGCGTGGCCATGAACAACGCCTTGTAGTCAATGCTCGATTCCACGGGCTCTGCTCAGTCCTTTCCGCTGCTCAGGGAAGTCGGCACCGATCCGGGCGGGGAGCCACCGAGCGGGCTGCACGGTAAGGCGTCGGCCCGGTCGCTCGAAGGTCAGGACGTCGGCCACCGGCCTGCGGGGTGTCGCCTGACCTGGGGGGCCGTAGCCCAGACGGAACACCATGTGGATGAAGCCGATCGCGACACTCGGATCACGTGCGGACGACCGGAGCTCGGGCCGTTCAAGGGGCGGAGACCTCAGAGAGGTGGCGAGGCCGTCGACGGTGGCCTGCACGAGCACGCGCTCCCTCGCCTGACCCGCTCGCAGCCAGTCCGCCGGGGCGTCCTCCACAGTTCCCAGCAGCGCGATCTGGGGATGTTCCTCGAAGACGGCCACATCGCGGTCCGGCACCCCTCGCCGAGCGTCGAAGTCCCGTGCGGGGGCGCTCGCGCCGTACTGCCGTGGACCAAGTGCCTCTGCGGGGATCCCCTCGGTGGCGGGGCCTTCCCCGGTCCTGCCGGCGCGCGTCCACACGGCGGTCTCCGCGCGCACGGCCTCGCCGGCGGCCTCAAGCATTTCGGCGTCGTGCACGAGTTCCATGACGGCGTCGGTGTGCCAGACGCCAGGTGTGATCAGCCGGCAACCTTCCAGCAGCACGGCCGCGCCAAGCCCGTCGAGTACGGGCTCGGGAATCTGCTCCTCGGAGAAGGGGAAACGGCTGGTGTGCCGCCGCCGTGCGGCGGGACAGAGGTCCGCGAGACCGCGGTCCACGCTCTCGCTCTGCCGCAGGAGCGCATCCGCCGGGTGCCACGGGTCGTCGGGGTCCGACAGCAGCCGGGCGTCGGCATCCCGGCCGTGGTGGGCGGCGGCCACGCGCAGGTTGAACAGCGCAGCCCTGCAGCCCAGGTGCAGCGCGCGGTGATCCGGATCGGCGAGGGGCAGCGTGCGCTCGGGATCGCCGTACAGGGCCAGGGAACGGCCGCCGCTGCGGTGCACGAACCTCCAGGGCTGCGCATCGTGCATGGAGGGCGTCCTCACGGCATCCTCGACCAGCGACGCCACGACCCCCGCGTCAAATGCTGCAGTGGACACGGCTCGTCCTGTCTGTGCAGGGACCCCCGACGGCGGGACCGCGTGCGCCGGCGATCACGACGGAACGGGGAGAAGACGCTCGGTCCACTCCCCACGCTCAATTGTCCCAGGGCAGACCCGGCGGCACCCGACGAGACGGGCAGCGTGCGCAACGGCACCCGACAAGGCGCGGGACTCCGCCCTCGTCGTTCCGGGCCCGCGGCTGACCTCGGGCGCGGGCACGAAGGCCCTGTCCCCGCGGGAGATCAGTGCTTCACCGCCAGGGGGAGACCGCCGGTCCGATGCCGACAGGTATCGGACCGGGTGATCGGCTTCGGCGTCGGTCATGAGCAGCGCCTGCGTCGGGTGGGCGCTCCCGCCCTGCACGACGTGGGCGCGGCCGGGGTGCGTGTTGTCCTTCGGGGGCGGAGCCGGCCTGCGGGGCGACCAGGGCGACGTGGATGTCGGCGACGTCGCGGCAGTACGTCACGCCGGGCAGGCCGTGGGCCCACCGGTGGGGTATCCGCTGGAGGTCGACGGACGCGTGCCTGTCCGAAGGCATGGTCGGCGGCCTGACCGAACGCATCCGTACCGACATGGGCTGGCCGACATCTCCCACAGCGTTCCCCGGCTCCTTCCGGCCCGGTGGGCTCACCCGTCCGGCGTGAGCGAGGCCCCCCGGGATCGAGTCGCGCCCTCCCGAATATCAGGTAAAGCTCATCCATGTGTGCCCTTTCGGGCGGAATCGCTCAGTAGCGGACCGTCGGGAGGGGCCTCGGACCGAGGAGGCGGAAGTGGGCGAGCTCATCGTCATCGGATACGACGACGCCGACGTGGCAGACAGAGCGTTCGACACGGTGCGGGAACTCCAACGGGACTACGTCGTGCACCTCAACGGTCTCGCGGTCGTCGAGGTCGATGAGGACGGACGGACCCACGTCGACTCCGACAGCCGCGTCGTGGGCTCCACCGCGGCCACAGGAGCCGTGTGGGGCGCGATCTTCGGCATGCTGTTCCTCGTCCCCGGGCTCGGTCTCCTGACCGGAGCCGCGGTCGGTGGCCTCGTGGGCAGGCTGAGCAGGTCCGGCATCGACGACCGGTTCCGTCAGCAGGTGGGGAATCTGCTGAGGCCCGGATCCGCCGCGGTCGTGATCATGGCTTCCAAGGTCACCGACGACAAGTTCACGGCGGCGATGCAACAGCACGGCGGCACCGTCCTCAAGACCTCGCTCAGCGACGAGGACGAGAGAGAACTCGCCGAACAGCTCGCCGGACCGCAATAGCGCGGCCCGACCCCACCGAGCCACGCACCACTTTCCCGGGTTGCCCGTGTCCGTCTCGCACCTGCCCTGCTCGTTCTCACCACCAGGATGGCATTCGATGGATCCCCTGCTCACTTCGGACCAGCTCGCCGAACTGCGCCGGCCCCGGCCCTATCCCGCCCTCTCCCTGCTCATGCCGACCCACCGACGCGAGCCTGAGAACGCGCAGGACCCTGTGCGTCTGCGCAACCTCGTGGCCCAGGCGGAGAAGGCACTGGACAACGACCCCGACGTGCCGCGCGAGCGGCGCGGAGAGATCCTCGACCGGCTGGGGCGAGCCGTCGCCGAGGTCGATCCGGCCCACACGCAGGACGGTCTGGTGATCTTCGTGGCTCAGGGCGAGCACCACGTGTGGTCGGTCGGTCGCTCCGTACCCGAACGCGTCGTGCTCGCCGACACCTTCCTCACCCGCAACCTCGTCGCGGCGCACGCCGCCGAACAGCCGTACTGGGCGCTCGCGGTGGCCGCCGACCGGGTCTCGCTGTGGGACGGCGCCCTTGAGCGGGTCACCGAGTACTCCGAGGACGGATTCCCGCACACGCGGAGCCTTGAGGCCCCGGACGCCGAACGCAAGCAACGCGTCGGAGACCTGCCCAGCACGTTCCAGGACGAGGCCACCCGCCGGTTCCTGCGCGAGGCGCACGACAAGCTGCGTGCCGTCCTCGCCCGCGCGCCCCGCCCCCTGTACGTGATCGGGTCGGCCGCCGCGCTCGCGCTCCTGGAGGAGCTCGGCCCGCTGGGTCCGGGTGCTGTGACCATCGAGCACGGAGGGCTCGCCGACGGGCCGGCCGGTGCGGTCTCCGAGGCCGTGGAGCCGGTTCGTGCCGCGCGTGAGGCGGACTCGACGGCCACGGTCGCCGCCGAGCTGGAAGCGGCACGCGGCCGACGGGAGTTCGCGGGCGGACTCGACGAGGTGTGGCAGGCCGTGCAGGAGGGACGGGTGCGGTTGCTGGCCGTCGAGGAGCACTACCGGACAGTCGTACGGGAAGAGGGAGGCCACCTGGAACCCGCGGACGCCGACCAGCCCGGAGCGCGGGACGACATGGTCGACGAGATCGTCGAGCAAGCTCTGGAGAGGGGGGCCGAGATCCGCTTCGTACCCGACGACGCACTGGCCGGGCAAGGGCACATCGCCGGAGTGCTGCGGTACTGACCGACCCCTGAAGGGCCCGGTCCCGAGACGACCTGCCCCGGCACGACTGCCCGTGGCACCCTCTACCGAGAAGACGCGATCGTGAATCCCTCACCCGAGCGGCTCAGCCGTCCGGCCCGTTCTCGCGCCATGAGCGCAGCCGCCGCCGTCGTCCTCGTCGCCTTCGGCGCGGCGAGCGTCGTCGCCTGCGGCTCCGACGGCGACACGAGCGGACCGAGTTTCAGCGAACGTCCGACTCCGCCCCTCACCGACTCCTTCAGCGGAATGCCACCCTCGGCACTCGCCTCCTCAGCCTCCGAGGCCGTCGAATCCGCCCGGGCGTCCGCCTCGTCGGCCGCCGCGTCCGCGTCCGCCAGGGAGGCGTCGCGCAAGGCGTCGATCGGGGCCGAGATCGAACGCTCACGCCGCAAGGCGCAGGACGCGCTGAAGGATGTGCAGGGCCGCGGTAACGCCCTGGACGAGGTGGCGCTGACCGGCAAACCCCGAGCGGACACCGGCGGCGTCACGACCGCTGTCGTCACCATCACCAACAAGACGCAGAGCACCGCCTCGTACGCCGTCCAGGTCGACTTCGTCGATTCGGCGGGCAAGGTCGTCGAAACCCAGTTCGTCGGCGAGGAGGATCTCGCTCCCGGCCGGCGCAGACAACCCCTGGTCATCAGCCGGCAGCCGCCCGAGCCCGTCCTCACGGCGAGATTGGCCAAGGCCCAGCGGTACTGACATCCCCACACAAGGAGATCCGCATGTCCGAACTCATCATCCTCGGCTACGAGGACCGCGCCGTCGCCGACAAGGCGTTCGCCGAGGTGCAGCGGCTCAGCAAGGACCACGTGGTCGAACTGTCCGGACTCGCCGTCGTATCGGTCGACGAGGACGGCAAGACCCATGTGGACACACCGGCCAGGACCGAGGGCATCGCCATGTCGGCGACCGCCGGCGCCTTGTGGGGCATGGTCTTCGGCATCCTCGTCCTCACCCCTGGGATCGGCGTCGTGGGTGCGGCCGTCGGAGGCCTGATCGGCAAGCTCCAGCAGATGGGGGTCGACAGCAAGTTCCGCGAGAAGGTCCGGGAGCTGCTCCGGCCCGGCTCGGCCGCCGTCGTGATCATGGCCACGAAGGTCACGGAGGACCGGTTCGCCGCCGCGATGGGGTCCTTCGGCGGAGAGGTGCTCAAGACCTCGCTCTCCGAGCAGGGCGAGCGGGAGCTCGCGGAGCAGCTGGCCGGCCCCGAAGCCGCCGCCTGACTTGACGAAGCGGCCGGGTCCCGCCGGCCGGCTCCCTGGAAGGGAGGCCGGCGTCGGCTCCCCTCGGAGTCCGGCGGGAGCCGGCCGCTTCGTGTACGTCAGAACGCGACCGGGTCGCGGACCAGGGGGCAGGTCATGCAGTGGCCGCCGCCGCGGCCGCGCCCCAGCTCGGCACCGACGATCGTGACGACCTCGACGCCCGCCTTGCGCAGCAGCGTGTTCGTCTGGGTGTTGCGGTCGTACGTGAAGACGACGCCCGGCTCCAGGGCGACGGCGTTGTTGCCGCTGTCCCACTGCTGCCGCTCCGAGGCGTAGACGTCACCGCCCGTCCCGATCACCCGCAGCTGGGGCAGGCCGAGGGCCTTGGCCACCACGTCCACGAACGCAGCGCTGCCCTCGTCGGTGATCTCGACGCCCGGCGCCTTGTCGGAAGGGCGTAGGGAGAAGGTGTGCACCGCGTCCATGATCTTCGGGTAAAGGGTGACGACGTCGCGGTCCGCGAAGGTGAAGACGGTGTCCAGGTGCATGGCGGAGCGGAGCTTCGGCATGCCGGCGACGATGACGTGCTCGGCCGCACCGTGGTCGAAGAGGGCTCGGGCGACCTGGGTGATGGCCTGACGGGAGGTGCGCTCGCTCATACCCATGAGGACGACGCCGTTGCCGACGGGCATGATGTCGCCGCCCTCGAAGGTGGCCTGGCCCCAGCCCTGTTCGGGGTCGCCCCACCACACGGTGGCGCCCTTGTAGTCCGGGTGGAAGGTGTAGACCGCCTTCATCAGGAGGGTCTCGCCGTGCCGGGCGGGCCAGTACAGCGGATTGAGCGTGACTCCCCCGTACAGCCAGCAGGTGGTGTCGCGGGTGTAGAGGGTGTTGGGCAGCGGGGGCATCAGGTACTCCCGTGCGCCGACGCCCTCCCTGGCGAGCGCCACGTATCCGGAGCGGAAGTCCTCCGGCAGGTCGGCGGTGGACAGGCCGCCGATGAGGAACTCGGCGAGGCTGCGCGGGGCGAGGGATTCCAGGTAGGCCCGGGTGTCGTCGACCAGGCCGAGCCCGACCTCGTTGGGGACGATCTTCCGGTCGAGGAGCCATTCCCTTGCCTCGGGGATGGCCATGGTCTCTGCGAGGAGGTTGTGCAGTTCGACGACGTCGACGCCCCTCTGGGTGAGCTTGTTGACGAAGTCGGCATGGTCGCGCTGGGCGTTCTCCACCCACATGACGTCGTCGAAGAGCAGATCGTCGGAGTTGGTCGGGGTGAGCCGGCGGTGGGCGAGTCCCGGGGAGCAGACGAGCACCTTGCGCAGCCGTCCGACCTCGGAGTGAACACCGAGGGCGGGCTTCGCGGCACCGGTACCGGCACCGTTCTCGGGGAGGGTCATGAGCAGCCTTTCCGGTGGAGCGGCGGGTTCGAGAGGCCCGGGGTCAGGGGCGGGCGAGGGCCCGGCGGATCACAGTTCGATCCAGCCGGCGGCCAGAGCGACGATGCCGACGACGGCCCCGGCGACGGAGACGGCACAGATGACGGCCTCCTTCGGGGAGAACAGGCGCCGGTCCTGTTCCCTGCGACCCTTGACGAACAGGAAGGTGGCCGGGGCGTAGAGGATGAAGGAGACAAGGACGAACTTGAGCCCGGCCGCATAGAGCAGGAACGCCGTGTAGAGGGTCGCGAGGACGGCGACGACGAGCTCCCGCCGAGTGCTTCGTCCCGCCACTTTCTCCTGCTGGGGCCGCACGGCGATCTTCACGGCGAAGGCCGCGGCCAGCAGGAACGGGATCAGGCTCAGGGAGCTGGTCAGGTCGAGGGCGAAGTTGAACGCGTCATCGGAGAAGGCCGTCACGATCAGGACGATCTGGCTGAGGGAGGTCGTCATCAGCAGGGCGGGGACCGGAACGTCGTCACCGCTCGACCGGCCGAGGAAGCGCGGCATGTCCTCATCCCTGGCGGCGACGAACAGGACCTCCGCCGCCATCAGGGTCCAGGCCAGATAGGCGCCCAGCACGGAGATGATGAGGCCGACGCTGACGAAGACCTTGCCCCAGGTACCGACCGCCGCCTCCAGGACGCCAGCCATGGAGGGCTGGCGGAGCTCGGCGATCTCGCTCATGGGCAGGATTCCGTACGACACGATGGTGACCGAGGCGAAGATCGCGAAGACGCTGAGGAATCCGAGCAGGGTCGCCCGCCCCACGTCTTCCCGGCGCTTGGCGTGCCGGGAATAGACGCTGGCTCCCTCCACACCGAGGAAGACGAACACGGTGGCCAGCATCGTGCCGCGGACCTGGTTGAAGAGAGAGCCGGCATAGTCCGCGCCGCCGAAGTTGTCCGCGAACACCGACGGCTTGAAGTAGAACAGCGCCAGGATGACGAAGACGATGATGGGGACGAGTTTGGCGACGGTCACGATCCTGTTGATCGCCGTCGCCTCCTTCACGCCTCTTCGGATGAGCAGGAAGAAACCCCACAGTCCGGCGGACGACAGGATGATCGCGAGTGCCGTGTCCCCGTCACCGAGTGCGGGCGCGATCGCGCCGATCGTCGACATGATGAGCACCCAGTACGTCACGTTGCCGACGCACGCGCTCGCCCAGTACCCGAAGGCGGAGAAGAAGCCCAGGTACTCCCCGAAGCCCGCCTTGGCGTACGCGTAGACGCCCGCGTCCAGGTCCGGCCGGCGCACAGCGAGCGCCTGGAAGACGAAGGCGAGCATCAGCATGCCCAGACCCGCCACCGACCAGGCGATCAGCGCGCCCGCGACACCGGTCTCCTGCGCGAAACGCCGTGGGAGTGAGAACACGCCGGCCCCCACCATGGAGCCGACGACCATCGCGGTGAGCGTCAGCAGGGTGAGTTTCGCGGTCGGCGCCGCCGGCCCCGCTCCGGTGGCGTCATGAGTGTCGGCTTGGGCCATGTCGTACCTCGTCGAAGCGCTCGGAGGCTGCGGCGCCCGCATCGGCCCGCCTCATGATGCCCGAACCTATTTCCCTTCAAGCGATTTGTCCTGCCGAGGCGATCACACGAGGCCGACGAGACGCTGGAGGTGATCGTCGCCCGTGACGCGGACAAGCTGGAACACCTGGGGCAGGCGGTGGAGTACCGCGAGCAGGGCTACAGCCTCGCCCGGAACTGGATCGACACCAGCCTCGCCTCGCTGAAGACGCCGTCGGCGAAGGCCCTCGCAGATGCCGCGCTGAGCACGGACTCGCTCCAGTGGCAGAAGAACTTCCTGCCCTGACCGGCGCCGTCCCGGCAAGGCCCCGGTGTTCCAGGGGCCTCTTGTCGTTCGGCAACACCCCGCTACGTGTCGAGGCAGGGGTGTGAAGCAAGTCGCGGGTATGGCGTGAGGCGGTGTCTTGTGCCGCCGCTCGCGCCTGTGGCCTTGTTGGTGAGTTACGGGTTCTGGCGCAGATCTTGGGGAGACATCGCGGAGCGTGATGGCGCCGTTCGATTGAGAGGGGTTCAAATCCCGATGGCTCGATGTCCACGCCATGCACCGCATGCTCAACACGCTCGGAGAGAAGTCCGCCGCGGGCGAAGCGCTGACGGAGGGCCAGAGCCATCCTGATGTTGTCGACGGTCATCGAGTCACGCTCAGGCAGGTTGATCGCGTCTGGTACCGGACTTTCTTCGGGCAGGCCATCGGGTTCTACCGGCGGCCGCCTCTCCCCGCGCTGCAAGTCGCGTGGCCTGATGCCGAGGGCCGTTTCCACGGGGATGAGCAGGCTGACGAGAGGCATCGCGAGTCACAGCCTCAGTTGTGGCTGCCTCCGAGTGACCATCCTGTCGGAATCTGGACGACCGAACTCTGATCTCAAGGGGCTGGGACGCGGCGAGTGGCGAGCCGACACCCGGGCGATGCACTACTGGAGCAGGATCATCTTGCGGAGTAGTTCGCATCCGACTCGGCCGTAGAGCTGTCTCTTGATCTTCTTGATGCGGTTGACGGCGCCCTCGACGCTGCCCGAGCTCCAGTCGAGAGTGAGCCCGGCTGTCACGGCGTCGAGGTCTCGGTGCAGGTGGAGGGCAAAGCCGGTGAGGCCGGGTAGCTGGTTGGCGTCGACTGCGTCGATCCAGGCGGGGAGCGTGGGGCCGAGGCGGTCGGTGAGGGTCTCGCCGAAGTCGCGGACGTGTCCGGCAGCCGTCTCCAGTTCGGGGCAGCGGGCCAGGATCTCCTTCAGGCCGGCCCGGTCTTCTTCGCTCAGGGTCGCGGGGTGGCGGGTGAGCCAGCCGGTCACCTGCCGTACCGTCGGCGGCCGTGGCGGTGCGGCGGACGGAGCCCCGCGGAGGGTGGCGATGTGGGCGCGGACCATGCCGTAGGTGACGGGCACGTTGTCGGCAATCAGTTCGCTGTGGAAGTGGGTGACGCTGGTGCATCCCTCGACGAATCGCCGTTCCAGGTAGGGCTTGTAGGGGTCGGGTCTGCTGGTCCGGGGCTGGTTCTCGCGAAGGGTGTCCTGCCGGCGGGCGGCGCTCGCGTACCGCAGCACGGTATTGAGGCCCGGGCCCAGGTGCCGGGTGATCGCCCGGCGTGAGTGGCCCTGAGCGAGCATCTCATGGACCGGGGCGTGTGCGGCCCTCTTACGCTCGGTCCGCCGGCCTGCAGGCGCCGCGTCGTTCTGCAGCCGGCTGGAAGCCGGCTGGGTGTCCTGCGGCAGCATGCCGCCGGGCGTCGGGTTGCGCAGGCAGTCGCGGTGGACGGCGACGCAGGTCTCCACGGCCCGGCCCAGGCCCTGTCACAGAGGGAACCGGTCGGCGACCTGCAGAGCGTCCGGGGCGCCGCGCCGGGCGCCCTCGGCCCCCGAGCGCAACCCGTAGAGCCGGCGCCAGTCCGGATCCTGCTGGTCGGCGCGGTTCTTGACCTGGAGGTAGCCGGTCCAGCGGGTGTCGCCGCGCCGCGTCCAGCGGGCCTCGGTCTCATGCGGCGACTCGATCCGCACCCGCGACGGCGGCCGGCCATCGCGCTCGGTGCGCGGCCGGAATCTGCCCCGCCTGTCGACCAGGAAGTGCTGCACCAGGATCTGCCGGAGCACCTCGGCCTGCGCCGGGAGGGCGCTGCCGGGGAAGCGGACATGGAGGTGCCCGAGCAGTTCGCGAGCGTCGGCGCCCGCCTGGGCGAGCCGGGCGACGGGATGGCTGGGCCGGGAACACAGGCGCACCGGCCGCCCATGGCGCTCCGCCCACTCGGCGGTAACCAGCTCGTCCAGCACCTCCGGCGCGTGGTGGGCCATGGCCTCCAAGACGGCGCGGACCGCCTCGGTCACCAGCTCCAGGCGGGTCAGCTCCCGTCCGGCGGACAGGATGTGGGTGGAGTCGGTGCGCTGGGTGCCGCGGCCATTGAGCAAGCCGGCCCGCCGGATCCGGGTGGGCGCGAGGCCCAGCAGCCGGTCGGCGCGGTCGCCCTCGGCGAGCCGGTCGCGGAAGTCGGACAGGAAGCTGTGGTGGAAGCCGGGGTCTTCCAGCTCCAGGCCGAGGGCGTACTTGAAGTCGATGCGGCACCGCACCGCCTCGGCTGCCTGGCGGTCCGACAGGTTCAGCACGTACTGCAGCACGCAGACCGTGGCGAGCTGGGCGGGGGAGAGCCCGGGGCGGCCATCGCGCGGCTACCAGGCGGTGAAGTCCTCGTCGTTCCACAGGCCGTCGAGGCGGTCGCGGATCCACATCGCGGTAGTGCCATGGGGGGTGCTGGCGCGGGGGACCCGCGCGGTCAGCGGCGGGATCTCCGATCCGGGCTGGGGATGGGGATGGGGATGGGGATGGGGATGGGGATGGGGCTGGAGCTGGAGCTGGAGCTGGAGCTGGAGCTGGAGCTGGAGCTGGAGCTGGAGCTGGAGCTGGAGCTGGAGCTGGAGCTGGAGGAACATATCGGGCTCCCTGGGAACAGGGGCATCATGTTCCCGGAGAGCCCGACGCAACGTCACGATCGTTGACTGCCCGTACTCAGGATTCCCGACAGAGTCCTTCAGGGAAGATCCGACTGGACCTCGGTCAGTCGACGCCTTCGACGATGCGGAAGTCGCGCTCGACGCCGTCGGAGAGGGCGGCCAGCGCCTCCTGGTAGGCCGCACTCTCGTGCGCCGCGACGGCCTGCTCGAAGCTGTCGAACTCGATCAGGATGGTGCGCTCGGCGATTCCGGCGTCATGCGCCACGACTCGACTGCCAAGGGCGGCGAGGAGCCGACCGCCCCCGGCCTTGACGGCCGGACCGGCCAGCTTGTCGTAAGCAGCCACCTTCTCAGGGTCTGAAATGGTGCGGTAGGCGCTGACCCAGTAGCCCTTGGGCATGGAACCTCCAGTGTGGGGATGAGTGCATCTGACTTACGGGTTGGTCCCGGACGAGCGTCGGCGGGCGAGAGCGAGGCTTGTCAGCGTCGTGATCGCCATGGCGCCGATGCCGACCAGCGCCGCGGTGGTGTAGGCGCCGTCGTCGGGGAAGAGGTGGCCGGGGCCGGTGCCCGCGGCGAGGATCAGGCCGCCGATGGCGCTGCCCAGGGAGTACCCGACGCTGCGGACGACGTAGTTGAAGCTCATGGCGCTCGACGTCTCGCTCTTGGGGGTGACGGCCAGGATGACGCCGGGCATCGCGGCCGAGAAGCCGCCGACGCCGAAGCCGAGCACGCCCATCGCCGCGAACAGTTCGGCCAGGTCCGACCGGGCCGCCGCGAACAGGGCGAACCCGCCGCCGACCACGACGGCGCTGCCGGCCAGGAGCAGGGGGTCGGCGATCCGCGTCCGGACCCGCGGCGTGAGCTTGCCGGCGACGAACCCCAGCGCCGAGAACGGGATGAGGACCAGCCCGGCCACGAAGGTCGTCAGCCCGAAGCCGTAGCCGGTGCCGTGCGGCGTCTGCGCGTACCGGGTGATGAGCGTGAGCAGGAGGTACATGCCGATCCCGCCGACGAACATGGCGAGGTTCGCCCCGGCGACCGCCGGGTGCCGCACCGCCCGCACATCGACCAGGGGCGTCGTGCTGCGCAGCTCGATGACGGCCCAGACGCAGAGCAGCACCACCGCGACGACGGCGAGGCCCGCCGCCACGGCGAGGTGCCGGCTCCACAGATTCCGTTCGCCGGCGAGGAACAGCACCAGGAGCAGTGCGGCGGCCAGGACGACCGCGCCTGCCACGTCCACGTGGGCGGAGCGGCCTTCGGGGGCTTCGGGCACGGAGCGCCACGCGGTCAGGAGGGCGGCGGCGGTGACGACCAGGCCGAGGCCGTAGGCGGCCCGTACCCCGCCGAGCTCGGCGAGCAGTGCGGCCAGCGGATAGCCGACGCCGGCCCCGATGATCGAGACCACCGAGATCAGGGCGATCACGGCCGCGCTGCGCTCCTCGGGGAGGTGGTCCCGGGCCACGCCCATCATCAGCGCCGTCAGCCCGAGTCCGACGCCCTGGGCCGCCCTGCCCACGAGCAGCCACGCGAACGGCAGCGGCAGCACGGTGAGCGCGCTGCCGGCGACGACGACCGCCAGCGTGGCGAGGATCGTGGCCCTCCGGTGCGGGCCGGCTCCGAGTCGGCCCAGGACCGGCGTGGCGACGGCGCCGCTGAGCAGCGCGACGGTCAGCGTCCACTGCGCGCTGCCGAGCGAGACGTGGAACGAGGTCGCCGCCCTGGTGATGAGCGGCGTCCCGAGGCTGGCGACCGCCGCCACGACCAGAGCGATGAACATCAGGGCGGGGACCAGCAGCCGCGCCTCGGAACGCGCCACCGGGAACGCCTTCACCGCGACACCGCCGACCGGCTGCCCGGTCACTGCTTCGGCCCTTCGCGGTCCTGGCTTTCGAGCTCTGCCAGATGCTTCAGCGCCGGAAGGGCCGCCACCAGCGCCTCGACCTCGTCGCCGGTGAGCTCGCCGATCAACCGCTCGAACGCGTGGACGCCCGCCTGGCGTCGCGTCCGGACATAGGAGGCGCCGGCCTCGGTCAGGCACACCAGCGTGACCCGCTTGTCGGAAGCGTCGCCCCGCCGCTCGATCAGGCCGGACTCCTCCATCACCCGGACCAGGGCGGTCATCGCGGGCTGGGTGACGCCCTCGACCGCGGCCAGATCGGTGATGCGCCGCGGGCCGGTCCGGTCCAGGGTGGCCAGGGTGGCGGCGGACGTCAGGCTCATGTCCCGGGGCAGGCGTCTCGCGGCCCTGGTGGCCAGGCCGTAGAGGGCTGCCCCGATGGCGGCGGACGCGCCAGGAGCGGTGTCTTGACGACTCATGCTCGAAGCATAGCGTTTTTATATTCATAGTTTATGGAAATGGTCGACTGGCGCCGGCTCTACGGGCTGCGCTCGGGGGCCGAGGGCAGCATCGAGGAGTTCGTGGACGGCCACCGCGGACGCCGGTGCCGCTACCGCGGCCTCGCGAAGACGCGCGCCCAGCACGTCCTGACCGCACTCGCGATCAACGTCGAGCGGCTGAGCCTTCAAGAACCCGCTGACGGCCCCTGCCGGCCGTGCCCGCCCCCGGCGTTCCAGCGGTACCTCGACAAACGAGGACTGCCCCGACCCCTGTGGTGGAGGCAGGGTAAATGACCCCGAACCTCAAGATTCCCGACGGAGTGGCTCACTGTGTGCCACCGTGAGCTCGGCTCCATCAACCTGTCCGAGCCAGATCTCACCGTCCCCGAGGATTCGAGGCTCTGGCGGTCCCTCTACGGCAGGACCGCCAAGGGCGATCGGGAGTGTGTGGAGTGCCGGGAAGCTGACCCGGGCTGCCCGCAGTACCTGTTCCTGCGGCTATGGAAGGGGCGTCCCCTCGCCGCGCACCACTCCCAGGGCCGGCAGCATGCCACGGCTCCAGAGAGCCCGCGGCACAAGGCGCTCAAGGAGCGCATCGCCGCAGCAGCCGAGAGGGCGGGGTTCACCGCCGAGCTCGAAGCCCGCGGACCGGACGGGCGTCGGCGGACCGATGTGCTGGTCCACGGCGAGGACGGCATCGAGCTCGGCTGCGAGGTGCATCTCTCCTACACGACGTCCCACTGGGTGGCCAAGCGCACCGACATCGCCCGGATCGACCGGATACCGCTGAAGGCGTTCTCCAGCGGCAACGCGCTCCTGGTCCGTGGAGGGGTGAAAAGCTGAAGCGGCAACGCGCTCCTGGTCCGTGGAGGGGTGAAAAGCTGAAGCCGGCTCGGTGCGACTCGCGAAGCCCGGTGCCGTGTCCCGATCGGGGGCATGGGCGCTGCAACCACTGGCACGGCACGTGGACACCTGCTCTCGGCATGCATCTGGACCGGCTCATCGGCACCACCGCGGCCGGCGAGTACGTGCCGCTGTACCTTCCTGTCCAGCCCGGGCGCCGGACGCGTGCCGCGCACATGGGGGTCTCCGCCGAGGACCACGACGCCACCAGCGACGAGCTGACCGAGCCCCCACCCGGTCATGTCGACGACAACAATCCCGCGGAGCCCGAACGGCTTCCCTTCAGCCGGTCCTGCTCCTACCAGGCCCGCCAAGAGCAGGACCCGCGTGGTGACGTCGTCCGCGACACCGACGCCCTGATGCCCGCGGGCATCACCCTGCCCGACCCGCGCACTGGGCTTCGTGCGGCTCGACAACTCACTTCTCGTCCCGTGACGGCAGCGGATCCGTCCGCCGATGCTGCGGGGATCCCCAGTCTGATTCCTCTGCAGCCCGGGCCTCAGGACCGAAACAGGGCCCGGCAGGCGTCCGTTCCTGCCGGCGCGCCGGACTACCCCTCCGACCTCGCCGGTCCGTGTGCCGTCTGCAGGATGCCCACCCACCGCTACGGCATCGGGGGGAAGCCCGCTGTGTCCTCAGTGTCGCCGCGATCGCCGGCCATCAGCGTGACCCGGTGCCTCTGACAGCAGAAGCACCGGCTTACGGGGCTCTGCCGCGAGGGCAGGTGCCGCAGCCCCGGTCTTGGCAGACCAGGTGCCGTTCAGGATGCCGTCGCACCCGCAGCGTCACGGGTGGATGTGAGGGCGACGGCTGAGCAGGGTGCGGCACGGGATGCGTTCGCGGCGGGGGTGGATCTGGCGTTGGTGGCCGGTGCGGGGACGGGCAAGACGTCGACGCTCGTACTGATGGGCGCAGCGACCCGGCGACGCGGTTTGTACGTGGCGTTCAACAAGCCGATCGCGGAGGAGGCGAAGGCGCGATTCGGGACGAATGTGCGGTGCAGTACGTCGCATCCGCTCGCGTACCGTGCGGTCGGCCGGTTGTTCCAGGACCGGCTGAGGACCACGCGGCACATGCCGCTGAAGCGGACGGCGCAGTTACTCGGGTTCGACCGGGATCTGACGGTGGGCAAGCGGCGGCTCAGGGCGACGACGCAGGCCCGGCTGGTGATGGAGATGGTGCAGCGGTTCTGCTGGAGTACCGATGAGCAGGTCGCGGCCCGGCATCTGGGGCGGGTGAACGGGCTGGATGATGCCGGGGTGCAGTATCTGGCGCAGGTGCTGCTGCGCCGGGCGCGGTGGGCCTGGGAGGACATCTGCTCCCCCGGCGGGGTGCTGCCGTTCAAGCACGATCACTACCTCAAGATGTGGGCGCTGACCCGGTCGCGGCTGCCGGCGGACTTCGTGCTCCTGGACGAGGCGCAGGACACCAATCCGGTCAGAGCACGCCGCCTGCTGGACACCAGCGGACTCTAATGGGCCGAAGCACAGCTGCGCCGCCCGGACCGAAGGACGGCCGATCACACGCCGGAGGGAGTCCCGCTTGCGGCTCTGCCGCTGACCGGGCAGCTGAACTACGCACACTCACCAATGGCGCTGTTCATGAGCAGGCACCTCCCCCACCCCGAGCAGCTGGTCGGCGCCTACCACCAGCAGGTGCGCAACCTGCCGCACCCGGTGCAGCCGATGGACGAACGGCGCCCCGACTGGGCCGCGCTCGGACACACCATCGACTACCGTCTGCGCCGCTGCGTCGGCTGCCCGCGGCCAAGCGGGTGTGCGGGCCGGTGTTCGCCGGCAGCAGCGACCTCGGCGGCGCGGACGCCGACTTCGTCACCGGCGGTCTGCTCATCGACTGCAAGGCCACCACCCGGCCCCACCAGATCGGCACCGCCCAGGTACAGCAGCTCGCCGGGTACCTGTCCCGCCAGGGCGGCCTGATCACGGGACCGTCCTGGGATTCCTCCGTGCCCTGGGTGCACGGGCGGATCTGCCGGCGCTGCGCGCGGCCCTGCGGATCCACCTGCAGCAGACGCGTGAGCCCGTTGGTGGAACGTCTCGGGCATCATCCGTGCGGGTGCGGGCGGCATCGGTCTCAGACGATGCCATCGGCCGTTCTTCGGCTCAACCTGGCGCTGCTTCTTCTCCCCCAGGAAGGCCCGTGGGCGACGGCGAGAGACGGTCGATCATCTGATCGGCCAGTCTCCGAGGGTGATCCGGTACGGCCAACCAGGTCATGTGTCCGGGAAGTGGAGCGGGCGGGTGTGAGTGGTGCGAGAGATTGCCTGGGTTCGCCGCCCCAGAGCCGGTTCGCAGGATTCAAGGTTTCGTCTCCGGCCTACCTGTGGATCCGCCTGGCCGGCTCCGCTCCCGCAAGGTTCTCGATGCCCAGAACTGCCCCGCAGCCATTTCGTCCATGCTGGGATCCTCCTGGCTGCCACTGCTCTCGCAGCGTCCGGGGCTCCGGACGCGCAGGCTGAATCCGTCGCACCGAGCCGACCGACGGCAGGGGTGCACTTCCCGCCCACGAGCAAGTCCCAGATCACCCACACGCGGACCTTCGGCCAGGCGAAGGGGCGCATCGAGATCACTTTCATGGACGACAAGAAGATCGACCAGCACCGGCCGGTGCTGGTGATGACGTTCGCTCGCCGCCAGCCATCCCGGTGACGACCTCGGCTCCGGCCATGCGCACCGTCCGCTGTGACTCCGAGAAGGTCACCAACGGTGGAAAGCATGGCTGCGTCCACCCCTCCGAGGCTCCAGACTTTGCCCTCAGCCGAACGAGTCCCCGGTGGGGAGCGATGGCCAAGCACGTCTACGAAGCGCAGCGCGCCCTGGATGGCAAGCCTGGCCACGGCAAGCCCTTGCACCGCGCCACTCCCGCCCAGGGCACGAAGAACCGGCGCAAGACCTGCCCCGCTTCCCTGCCCCGGCCGAGAGGGAAGCAATGCGACGAGTACCCCTTCGCGACGACGGCCGAGGGCGGGGGACCCTCGGGAAGGCTCAGAGCCGCAAGATGATCGCCGCCGATCACAACCGGCGGGGCGGAACGCAGCTCGCCAAGTTCTACGACACCCACCGGATCACCCCTGGCGACCTGTTCTACTCGCACGCCCTCTGAGTGCGGGAACCCGACCTCACCTGGAGTACCCGGATGCTGAAAGGCCCCTACCGATTCTCCGTCGCGGAGATTCAGTTCTACCTCCTCGAGCACGACGACCTCGACTACGTGAAGAATCGCACGATCACGGAAGCCGGGAACAACGGCCTGGTCGCCGGCGGGCAGAACCATGCCGTCGCGGTCACGGGAATCAGCGCGGGAACGGCCGTGATCTCCTTCGACCTGTCGCCCAGCCCACTCGAGGCGGACGGCTCACAGCAGTGGGAGGACGCCGCCGATTTCGACTACGTCTCCACCGCCGGGGTCACCCCCCTTGCCGCCGGCATGGGGCCCGACGAGGAGGTCGACGCCATGGAAGCCTACGAGATCAACCTCGCCTTCAATTCGGCGGCGATGGTGCCTTGATGCGTCAGCCTGTCTTGCTGGCGCGCCACTCGAGCGCTTGCGGGGTCTCTGTGAACTCCACCAAGTGTTCTCCCGCGAAGCGTTGCAGTGCGGTGCGCACCTCGGCGGGGGTGACGTAGAAGAATTCCTTCCTGTTGTTGACGCGGTTGACGCGCCGGTCAGCGAACTCTTGGTGGAGGCGGGTTTCCAGGCCGACGGCGTCCTTGCTGAAGATCAAGGCGTGGACGTCGAAGCGGAAGGGGACGGCGGCGCCGCTGAGCTCGTAGACGCGGTCGAGGGGTTCGAGGCGTCGGGTCATGCCGATCTTGACGATGCTGTCCCCGAAGGCGCCGATGTTGGAGACGACGTAGACGTAGCCGGTGCGTACGTTCGCCGCCCGTGCGTCGACGTCTTGGAGTGCCTGCTGGATCTCGGCGAGTTTGGCCTCCATGTCGCGTACCGCCTCGTGGTCGCCCTGGGCGCGCATGCGTTCGAGGGCAGCCTCGTAGTGGTTGAGTTCCTTGTGCAGCTTGTCTCGTTCGCGGTCGAGCTCGCGCTGAGCGGCTGCCTCCTCGCGTTCGCGGGCCCTGGTCTCGCGCTGGGCTTCCTTCTCCTCGTCCTTCTTCTGCAGGAAGTCGGCTGTCAGCTGCAGTTCGCGGACGCGGGCATCGTGATAGGCGTCGGAGATGCGGATGTGCATGGTGGCGCCGAGTCTGGCGATGGTCTCCCGGCTCTTGTAGAGGCGGTCGACCAGTGAGGTCAGGCGGTGGGGGCGCATGGTGCGTACGGCGTAGTCGGCCTCGGCGTTGTAGGCGCGGAGCATCAGTTTGGAGAAGTCGCGGACCATCTTCCGGCCCTCACGCGCGGAGCCGTTGACGGTCCAGTCCGTGGCTGCCAGGACCGCCTGATTGTTGCGTGCGAGGTCTTTGATCTCGGCCTTGAGGGAGTCCAGGCGGCTGCGGTACGCGACTGCGTCGTGCAGCTGGTGACGGTAGGCGTAGATTCCGACCTGCTGCAGCAGGGCGGTCTCATCGGCGGTGACGATCTGCGCGCGCAGCTCGGTCAGGCGGCTCTCGGCCTGGTAGATCTCGCCGCGGTGCCGCTCTGCTTCCTTGCGGGCCTTCTCAGCGTCTTTGGCGGACTGCTTGGCTTCGCTCTTGATGTCTTTGACGACCTGGCGGGCTTCCTCGACGATCGCTTCGGCCTGTGCCTGTGCCTGCGCCCGCAACACGGCCGCTTCCTGACGGGTGCGCTCCACCAGTCCGGCGACCTGGGCGGCGTCCGCACCGTGGGCCTGTGCGATCCACGCCCTCAGCTCATCGAGCTCACTTGTCTCATCCCGCCGCCGGCGGCCGAACCAGCCTCTCTTCCGGACGGCAGGAGCCTCGGGCTGAGGAACGTACTGGTGGGGAACGGCACCGGTCACCGGAGCGGCTTCGGGGGACTCAGCCAGCCACAGCTGCCAGCCCGGCGGAGGCGGCGGCCACGAGGGGTCGGGCTGCCAGCCGGCCGGGGGGACCCAGCCTCGATGCAACGGCCAGTTCGGCGGCGGGTTGAACCGAAAACCGCTCACACTCACTCGTCCACTCCCCCGCCCCGGCGCCTCTCGGTGACACACCCTGAAGATCTCTCGCGATCATTCCGCGCGGGCTGCCGCGAGAACGGCCGATCTCGAAGATCGGCGCAAAAGGCACCTTGGCCGGTCTCCGGGCGCCAGAACTTCGACGGCGTGGTGCCCGGCGAGGACCACAAGTGGCAGTTCGACCCCGCGCTGGAGAAACAGGCCACATTCACGGCTCGCGAACTGCTGGTTCTACTCGTCGCGGCCCAGCGCATGGCGTACCGCGGCGGGGACGACGAGCGCGTGGCGAACGCCTACTGAGCCAGCGAGCAGGTTGCTCGGCTGCAGGTGAAGGGACCGCGGGTACGAGCCGGGCGGACCGCCCGGAAGTACGGGTTCGCCCGGCCTTTCTGACGCCTTCGGACACGAACGGACGGGGCTCACCGCATGCCGTGACCTACCCGAACGCCGCCCAGTGGTCGGGTCCCTCGGGGCTGCTTCCGGGGCCGGCCCGGCGGGAGCGGCGCCGCCCCCCGTTGTTCTGGGCGATGCTGGCGGTGCGGCTTGCGGCGGCCGTGGCTGTAGCCCGGGCTCAGCACGTGGGGCCGGGTTCACAGACGGGGCCCGGCCTGTCAGAGCAGGGCCGGTACTCGTTCGCCCGTCACAGTCGCCCGTGTGCGTCGTTCGTCGACGAGGCCGTGCCAATGGTGGTAACCGAAGTGGAGCGTACGCTCGAGATGCTTCCGGCATTCCTCCACGGCAACCGGCCATCCCTGCGGGCTGCGATGGGCGTGCTCGGCCTGCGGAACCTTGATCCACCAGGTGTAGCAAGCGTCGTTGTCGCTGCCGAAGGATCCGTCGTCCTTGCAGCCCTCGTACACGCACCCCAGCGCGACGGCGAAGTCAGCCATCACCTCCCGGCTATCCTGCGCCGTCCGGAACCCCCTTCCCGCGGAGTGGTACGGCTCGCTGATCATGGCCTCCGGGTCGTCGGCCGTAATCCACCAGACAACCCAGTCGTAGCTCGCCCATGGATCGGGTCGTACATCGCGTCCTGTTGTCGATGCCATCGACGTCCGCTTTCTTGTTCCGTCTGATCTTTGCCCGCGTGTGTGCGGATGTGAGGCGTAACGATGTGGGTGTGGTCCAGGGAACTGGCAGCGGTCCGGCCCGTGCCAGGGTCTCAGTCTCACGAGGCCGGTGCTGGAGCGAGACTCCGTCCCCGGTCGGCCCACGTTGGTGTGGCGCCTCATCGTGATGCCGACCGGGTTGTCAGTGGGGGAACGTAAGATCTGCCGACCCTCACGCGAGGCGCCAGAATCCTGGAACCGCGTGGAGGAGGCTGGTCGGCAAGGTCGGGGAAGGCGGGGAGGAGCGTCGGTGGAGGCAGATCTTCAGGAAGCGGTGGCTTGGGGGCGGCAGAGGCTTGGGGAGATGGGGGTGTTCGCTGCCGAGGACGGTCTGCGATGGGCTGCTGCTCACGGACTGGTTCTGTCGGTGTGGCGCAATGGCCCGATCGAGGACGCGCACGCCGCTCGGCCGACCAACCGGCGCAAGGGGATGCCCGACGGGGTGATGTTCGCCCGCAATACCTGGCTCACCCGGCAGGCGTTCGATGTGCTGGGATCGACGCGTCAGTACCGCCTGTACGGGCTGGAGCGGCTGATCCTGGACCGCGACACCGAATGGCCGGGGTGCGGAGGAACGCTCACGGACTTCGGCTGGGGTTTTCTCGGGGAGATCCAAAAGCACGTGAAGAAGCGGATCGACCAGTTCGCATACTTCGAGGAGATGCTGGAGCCGGACGACTTCCTCGTCTTCGCTGGGGCCCCTCAGATCGGCACTCACATCGATCACTACGGTATGCCGCAGTGGTCTTCCTGCGTGGAAGCGGCTCTGCGCCGGCTGCGCGGCGAGGATGAGGAGTTCCTTCGCGAGTGGGGTGACTTGATGGAACGCATCGGACCGGCTCCCGACCGCATCACCGCGGACATCGATGCGGCGGGCCGGCTTCTGCTGGAGTCGCCCTGGGAGCTGGGCTCCGACGTCCTTGAGTGGTTCGCCTGGAACCCAGTCCTGAGCCGGCCGGACACTCCCGCATAGCCCTTCCTGCCGCCTGTGCACCGCGGGCAGTACCGCGGAGGGGTGCGGCAGGACGAGGAGCAGCAGATGAGTGTCCGATCCGGCGTTCGAACCGAAGGTGGCTCTACGGCGACGCACGGCGTCAGCGGCGTTTCGCACGGGAGGTGTCGACCCGCGCGAAATCCTCGGGCTTCTCGTCCATGAGCAGGCCGTTGGGGTCCACGAGTAGCGCCGCCACGAGCAGGGCGAGGCGCAGGCGGGCTGTGCCGAGCAGCCGCATCCGCTTCCACGGGGCGCGCGGGGTCCTCATGCCGCCGCCTGCTGGCTGGTCGGGGTGGTGTGGATGATGCGCTCGATGGCCGATCCAGGGGGATGAGGACGCGCATGAGGCCGATGCGGTCGGCCAGGTCACGGTAGAGGCACTCCCCCGCGCGGGCCCGGCGCTGGTCCTCGGGCAGGCCGAGCGGCGAGAGGCCGCCGGTGACCAGGTCCAGGAGGTCGGTGTCGGTGGCGTCCACGCCGAGGAATTCGAGGCTGCGCGTGGCCAGGGGGCGGCTGGTCTGTCGGAAGACGAAGCGGTGCGGGATGAGTCCGCGGACGATGGCGCCCTTCTCGCTGTCGGCCGGGCCGATGTCGTCGCCGTCGATGCGCGCGCTGATGGAGGAGCTCACCGCGCGCGGCGCCGACGTACGCGGCCGCGTTGCGCTTGCGGCTGTCGCACAGCAGCTCCAGGAGCAGCTCCAGGCCTTCGTCCGAACTCGTCAGCCACCAGCACTCGTCGAAGACCGTGACCGCGAACTCGTCCCGACTACGCATCGCGGTCTCGCGGGAGACCGCGGCGATCAGGTACATCAACGCCCGGCCCAGCACCTTCTCGAACTCCAGGCGCTGGATCCGGTGCTCGCTCGCGAGCTCGGACTTCTTCGGCAGGGCGAGCGCGCTGACGAGGAAGACGACGCTGTCGGCGCGCTGGCTGTCGACGACCGGCAGCGTCGCATTGAACACCACCCGCGCCAGGTCCTTGCGCGCCACCGAGGCGAGTTTGCGGGCCAGGCCCTGGGCCGCCGCGTCACGGGGGCCGCGGGCGGGGTCGATCAGGACGGGGCGGGCGCCGCCGGAGGCGGCCTGGAGGCCGTAGAGCCCGCCGCGCTCGTCGCCGAGCTGGGAGCCGCACCAGGGCATGGCCATCGCGAAGTCACGCGCGAGGAGGATCTGCGCGTACCCGGCCATGACCCGCGGGGTGCGGCAACCGGGCAGCATCGCCTGCCAGAGGCCGGCCTGCTCACCGGCGGGCCGGAGAAGGTGTAGTCGGTGGAGCCGAAGTCGGAGGCGAGGGCGGCGCCGCCCTCGCCGACGAGGATCTCCCCCAGCGCCGCGACGTTCCGGCCGCGGCCGCGGACCGGGGTTTCGGTGCCGTCCGGGAGGAACGGCTCGGCGAGCCCGCGGCGCGCGGAGTGACCGTAGATCCACAGGATCTCCGCCTCGGTGGCCGACCGCATCGACACACCGGCCGGCCACTGGGCCTGGATCCGCTGGGCCTGCTCCAGGCGCCGCTGCACCTCCGCGTCGGTGACGACCGCGGGCATCAGGCCGAGCTGCAGGGAGACTTCCGCCCGTGCCGCCCGGAACGCGGACATCACCGCGTCCTTCTGCGACAGCGGGGGAAGCGGGAGCGCGAGCCAGTCGGTGCGACCGGTCAGCTCCATGGTCTCCAGCTGGTCCAGGACCGCGTGCCCCGAGCCGCTCGTAACGGGGGGCGCGCTCGAGGTCGATGTCGTCGACCATGGCGCGCACCACCGCGGTCGGGTCGATCTGCGGGCACAGCGACAGCAGCATCGGCTCGCCGGTCATCGCCTTGAACAGGCCCTCCAACGCCTTGAGGCGTCGCTTCTTCACGACGGCCGGAACGTGGGAGTAGTTGGTCGCAGCAACGCGCCAGACGGCCCAGACGGTGCCGTGGGTGGTGAAGATCAGGTTCTGCTGGACGTGCCGGATCGGCAGGCGCGTCGTCAGTTCTCCAGTCAGGTACGGGTCGTGGGGGCGCGGCGGGCGAGGAGGGCCTGCACCCCCGAGGCCACCGGTGCGGCGGGTGCCGAAGGCCCTGCGGGCACCGGCGGCGCGGCGGGCGCCGGGGGCCGGGGCTGGGTCTGCTTCGGCCGGGGCTCCGAGGCGGGAGCGGCAGTGATCGCCGGGGCGGTGGCTTAGGCGGGCTGTTCGCCGGAGGGCAGGTGGATGCGGGTGTCGCCGCGGGTGGGCCGGGCCGGGCGGTAGGGGCGGCCGCGGAGCTGGCCGCGCCGGGGCGCGGCCAGCATCAGGGCGATGCTCAGCAGGGCGGCCGCGGGGGTGCGGTCGTCGATGTGCAGATGGCGCAGCACGAACGCCACCACGGCGGGCAGGACCAGAAGGACGGCGGCGTCGAACCAGCCGTGACCGCCCCACACCGGGCGGCTCAGGATCAGGGCGGCGACGGTGGCGACGATCCCGGCGAGCTGGGTCAGGGTGTACGGGCCGCCGGGCAGTCGGATCCCCCGGCCGCCGTTGACGTCCCGGATCACCCCGTGGAGCAGGGGCGCACGCCGGGCCTTGGTGTAGCAGCGGCCGATCAGCTCGAGGTCCAGCTCGCCGCCGCCGGCCGCGGCGTCGGTCACTGGTCGCTCCGGACGACGTTGGCGCCGCCCTGGCACTGGACGATGTCCTCGGTCGTCTTGTTCTTGAGGGTGGCCATGTTGGCGGACAGGCCCCAGACGATCCCCGCGAAGATGACGGCCATGATCGTCGGACCGGGGGCTTTCGTCTTCCAGCCGACAACGACGACGAAGATCCCGCACAGGACCGGGATGGCCACGTTGAAGATCAGGCCCTTGATGTCGTTGCCGAGGCCGGTGCCGGTCTGGAGCCAGCCCACGGCCAGGGTGAGGGTGTCAGGCATGAACGTGCGCCTTCTATGCGGCGGGGGCGGTCGCCGGGCCCGGGGCACCGGAGGCAGTCGGGGCCGGGTTCGGTGAGGTGATGGACGGCGCGCCGTCGAGGCTGGCGATCTTCCAGCGGCCGGCGCGGGCCTTGAGGGTGAGGGCGTAGGCGAGCGGGAGGCGCACCCCGTCCTGACCGGTGGCCCGGAGGGTGACGAGCAGATGCAGGGTGGTGCCGTCGCCCGGGACCGAGACGACCAGCTCGCCGCCGGCCTCGCCCTCGGCGGCTAACTGGTCCACCGCGATGCCCGAGTACGGGGCAGGGGACGGCGCGGTCAGGCGGGTGCCGGGGGCGAGGTAGCGGTCGAGCTGGGCGCCGGCCCTCGTGAGGTAGGCGGTCAGGAAGCTGGTGACGGCCTGGGTGCGCGGGTCGGTGGGCAGTGCCGGGTGCATCGCGCCGTAGACCAGCTCCGGGGTCTTGGCCCGCTCGGGTGCGGCTAGCTCGGCCGGCAGCGCGAGCGCGGTGTACGCGGTCGTTCCCCCGGCGCCCGGCGCCGTCGCCACGGACACCTGGAAGTAGCGCACCGCGTCGGCCGCGGCCGACGGGCTCGAGGAGGCACTCGGCTGTGTGGACGGCGTGGCCGTCGGCTGTGCGCCGGTGACGCGGGCGGCGACCGTGACCGACCAGACCGGGGTGTCGGTCTGGCGGAGCCGGACGACGGTCAGCTGCTCGCCCCGGTGCCGGCCGGAGACGCCGTCGAGCTGGAGGTCGGCGGCCGACGGGTAGTAGGCGGCGAGCTTGGGCTCGTCGCCGCGCCCGGCGGACAGGTAGGCGGCGACGAAGAGCCTCGCGAAGCCGGCCGCGCCCTGGCCGCCGCTCGCGGCCGGGGCGGGCGGAGCGGTCTCGGCGCCGGGGACGCGGACGTGGTGGGAACCGAGAGGTAGGCGAGCGCGCCCGACAGCGGGCCGAGCGCGATCAGGCCCCAGACGAGCCAACTCAGCAGGGCGGCCGAGTTGGCCTGGGCGCCGGTCGACCAGCCGCCGACCCAGCCGGTGTCCTGCTCGGCCTCCGCCTCCTGGACGGCCGGCGACTGCGGGACGGCCGGCTGCCGGCGGCTGGTGCGTACGAGGCTCATGCCGTGCCTCCGGCCGAGCGCAGGGTGTGGCCGGTCAGTTCCGCGATCCGGTTGCGGAGTTCCGCTTCGGGCCGGCGGCTCAGGGCGTCGAGCGAGGCGAGGACCGGCTCGGCGTCCTCGTCCAGGAAGGCGCGGAGCTTGTCGTGGGTGCCGGTGTCGAAGGGGTGGGCGACGAGGGCGGCGCCGAGGTGGATGAGCAGACGCTGGGCGCGGGTGACGCGCTCCTCGTCCGCGTCCAGCGACGTCGCGGCGGCGGGTGTGGTCAAGACGCATCTCCAAACGGGGGGACGGTGGCCGGGGCGGTGGTCCAGTTCATGCCGCGGCCTCGGGCTGGAGGGATGCTGTGAGGCGGGCCAGGGCCCGCGAGCGCCGGCGCTGCCAGGCGCCGGCCGTGGTGCCGGCGCGGGCGGCGGCCTCGGCGTCCGGGATGCCGCCGCTGATGTGGCGCCAGGCCAGCGCCTGCGCGTCGGCGGTGGACAGCGCACCGTCGCACACCGCGTCGAGGAGGAGCTCCAGGAGTTCCAGCGGGGCCGGGGCGATCGCGGCATCGTCGGCCGGGCCCGCGTGGAGGCCGGCTTCGGCGGCGGCCGCGCGCACGGTGCGGGCGCGGGCGATCTCGTACGGGCCCGGCACCGGGTCGGCCGGGTACTCGGCGGCCGTGAGGTCCTCCCCTGCCGGGGACTGCTCGGCGGCGAGCTCGACCAGGACCTGACGCAGGGTGTCGAGCGTCAGGTTGGCGGCGGGCCGGCCGGGGCGGCGGTGGATGCGGCCGGAGCGGGCGACTTCGTAGAGGGCGGCCACGGTCACGTGACCGACGGCGTCGCGGGTGCGGCCGCCGGTCGCGCGGAACCTGTCCGCGGGTGATGCGGATGACCGCAGGGAGCATCGCCTGGACGATGACGCGGCCGGCGAGGACGGCCGATCGGTCACGGCCGGCGGCGCGCTGGAGGAGGGTGCGCAGGACGGCGTCGGTCAGCGCATCGGTCACGCCGTCGGACGGAGTGCGGCGAGGAGCTGCTCGGGCGTCAGAGAGCTGGCCCAGGAACCGGTCACGGCCGCGATGCCGTCACCGAGGTGGCCATCGGTCACCCAGTCGGTCACCGCCTGGCAAAGGGCGGGGTCCGCGCACAGCGCGGCCCAGTCGGCATCCAGCCGGTCGAAGAACCCGCCGACGGCAGGGTGCAGCACATCGTGCACGGCACGTCTCCTTTCGGATCTCGTGCCGTACACACTCCTCAGACCGGCTTGCCCAAAGGCTTGCCCGCAGCCCTAAAAGCGCAGATCGGAGGCTTGCCCTCTACCTGAGCAAGCCTCCCGTGACCGATCGGGCAAGCCTCCCCTGGAGGTGGGCAAGACCCCTCGTGACCGGTCCATGCAGCTCCGGGCAAGCCTCCACCGGAGGTGGGCAACCCCCGGATTCAGTGGCGACGGCTTGCCCAGGAGACCGGGTGCGCGGGAGCGGCGGATGGGTGACCGATGGCCGCGGACCGGTCATGACCGGCGACCGACGAGGCCCGGATCGGTCACCGATCACCCGGACCGGCCTCGGTCACGGGCGACTTCGGCCATCGTTCACAGGATCGGTCACGCGCCGATCGGTCACGGCCGACGGGCTGCCCGAGGCGGCCGAGGGCGGTGACCGGTCACCGCGAGTCGAGGGGCGTTCGATCAGCTCCTACCGACGGAGCGGAGGCGCGCCCGGCCCTGCTTCTCCAGATGCCACTGCGCGTCCAGCAGATGACGCTGACCGGTCTTGGATGAGACCCCCAGGCGCCGGGCGACTTCAACTCCCCCGGCGGCGGGCATCAGCAACTCCCACGCTGGCCGACTCCCGGCAGTCCCCGCCCATGTCCATGCACCCGCTACTGGCGCCGGGCCGCTTCTGCGTCGATCGGGCGCCCCGCCCGGTGTGGCTCCGGGCCCAGACGTCCCGCATCAACTGCCATGGACCGGTGAGGGGAAGCACACGCCGTGGGTGGCTCGACCGGATCGCGCGCCGCCGCGAGGCCCCGCGCAGGCGCCGCACAGGCGCCGCCGCCGGGGAGCGGCCGGTGCCGGCACCGGCCGCTCCCCGTGGCTGGTTGTTGCGGGTCGTGAGGTTGTTGACAGGGTGCTGGCGGTGTCCGCAGCCGGCGACCCGCCTGTGACTTGAGCGCGAGGTGGTGGCGGACAGCTGTGGGGGCGGTTTCCTGTAGTCGGTTACCTGTTGGCGAGTCGGGCCTTCTTGACCCTGTTTCCGCAGGTGTTCATTGAGCACCAGCGGCGGTTCGCGCCGCGACTGGTGTCGAGGAACAGGCCGGCGCAGCCGGGGCCTTCGCACGCCTTGATCCGGTCGCGGTCGGGGCCTCCGAGTACGTGGATGGCGTCGGCGGCAAGCACGCCGAGCGCGTCCGGCACCGGTGCTTCCTTGCTGAGGTTCCAGACTGCGAGGCCGTTCTCGTCAAGCGCCGGCCTGGACTGTCCGGCGGTCGCGGCCCTGTTCAGGATTGCCGCGTCACCCGGATCGGGTCGCTGGGTGACGGTGACGGCCAGCCCGGCACGGTAGATCGCTTCCCTCAGGTTGAGCGCATCCTGAAGCTCGGCGGGTGAGACGTCGGGGACGCCGAGCCCCGCGGCGTGCAACCAGAGCTTCAGCCGGCCGTGGCTGGAGAGCCGCTCCTGGGGCGCCCCGCCGGCCCGGTCGCTCATCGTGGCGGTGAAGCGGAACGCCAGCACCTCGTTGTCCAGCCGGAACAGTTGACGGGCCTCCACGGTCACCACCTTCCGCATCACCTCGGGCCACTCCGTGAACCAGTTTAGCCGGTTCGACACAGGCATCGACCCGCGCCACAATAGAACCGTCTCAGAGGGTTCACAGGGGGAGGTTGCGTGATGGGCGAGGTTGCAGTCATCGGTCTGGGCGGAATGGGGCGGGCGATCGCGCGCAATCTGGTGCGGGCAGGCCACGAGACTGTGGTGTGGAACCGTTCGGCGGGACCCGCGGAAGAGCTCGCGGGCGCCGGCGTCCGCGTCGCGTCCGTCGCGGAGGCGCTCCAGTGCCCGGTGGTGTTCTCGGTCCTGTCCGACGACGCATCCGCCGCGGAGGTCTTTCTCGACTCCGGGGTCCTTGGCGAGGCCCGGCACGGGGCGGTCCACGTCAACGTGGCCACGGTGAGCGCCGGGCTGGCCCGCCGTGCCGCAGAGGCGCACGCTGCGCACGGGATCGGCTATGTCGCGGCCCCGGTGTTCGGCCGGGTCGGTGTCGCGGAGGCCGGTGCTCTGAACATCCTCGCCGCAGGAGAGTCCGAACTCATCGACCGGGCCCAGCCGTTCTTCGACGTGATCGGATCCCGCACTTGGCGCCTGGGCGAGCTGCCCGAGCAGGCCAACATCGTCAAGGTCCTGGGCAACTACCTGATCGCCTGCGCGATCCAGTCGCTCGGGGAGGCGGTCAGCGTCGCCGACGCGGCCGGCGCCGACCCGGGTCAGTTCGTCGAACTGCTGGCCTCGACGCTCTTTCCCGGACCCGTCTACTCCGGATATGGGTCGATGATCGCGCAGCGGAGATACCAGCCGGCCGGGTTCGCCACGGCACTCGGACGCAAGGACCTCCACCTCGCCCTTGAGGCGGCAGCCGGCCAAGCGGTCTCCCTGCCGTTCGGCGAACTGCTCGGAGGCGTGTTCGACCAGGCGATCGCCGACGGCCGCGCAGCGGACGACTGGGCTGTGATTGCCGAGCAGCAGCCCCGATGAACACCACTGCTCGTACGGTCGTTGCCGCGCGGTGCCCAGCGCCGGGCAGGGCGGTCCGCGTGCTGCCCGTGCCGCACCGCAACGCCCCGCTGACCGTCGAAGGACGCCGCCGCCTCATCGAACGATGCAAGACCCGCCCTATCGCGCACGTCACCGCGGAGACGGGCATCTCGCGCGCGTGTGCTTCCAAGTGGGTGAACCGGCACCGACGGCACGGGGAACCGGGTTTACTCGACCGCTCCGGCGCACCGCACCGCCAACCAACAGCGACCCTTTGCGAAGTCGTGGCGAGGATCGGGGAGCTGCGGCGGGAGCGCAGGTGGTCCGCGGCCCGGATCGCGTTCGAGCTCGCCGCTGACGGCGTGCCGATCTTCCGCCGGACGGTCACCCGCCACCTCGCCGCGCTGGGGCTGAACCGGCGGAAGTTCATCGACCCCATCGGCGAGAGGAACCGCGAACCGCGGAAGATCCACGCCCGCAGGCCCGGGCACATGGTCCACGTGGACGTGAAGAAGGTCGGCCGCATCCCCGACGGCGGCGGCCGGCGCGCCCACGGCCGCGGCCGCGGCAGCAATCAGGCGAAGGCCGCGGACCGGGCCAAGGCCAGGGGTGCCAAAGCCGGGTACGGGTACCTGTACTCGGCCGTGGACGGGCACACCCGCCTCGCCTGTACCGAGGCCCTCCCTGACGAGAAGGCCGAGACAGCGATCGGGTTCGTCAACCGGGCCAAGGCGTTCTTCGCCGCCCACGGAATCACCAGGATCGAGCGGATCGTCACCGACAACGGTGCCTGCTACCGCCGTTCGTTCTTCGAGGAGACGAACCTGACCGACGTGCTGCTCATCGACGCGGACGTGAAGCTGGCGCGGCCCTCTTTCAGATCTGCCGACCTCCACGGCGCGGACCTGCGCGGCGCGCGGCTGTCCGGGGCCCGCCTGGCCGGCGCGAAGGTCGACGCAAAGACGAAGGGCCTTCCCGACGCAGCACGGTGAGGAGTTCAACGGGATGTTCGCCAGGACCGGGATCGTGGCGGCCGCACCGGTCAGGACCGGTGCGCGGCCGTCGAGCGGCCCGGGTAGTCAGTCGAGGTCGGTAGTGCTGGTCGCGGCGCGGGGCCGGTTGCGGGCCCATGTCTCGAGGTCTCCCGCGTCGAGGACCTGGCGGCGGCGTTCGGTCTCGGCGGCGCCGATCCAGTACCCCTCGTCGACTGGGCCGAAGGCGAGCTCGTAGGTAGGAGAACCGAGATCGCCTCGGTGAGCATCAGGTGTTCGTCTGGGTGCGGCGCGAGGATGCGCGGATCCGGAACTGGCCGGTCGTCAGGACCGGTCCCTTGCTCGGCTCGCCCGCGATACGTGCCTGGAGAAGGTTGAGCAGCGCCCGCGTCGTTTCGTCGGCGTGGATTTCGAGCGCCGAAATGGCAGGTCTGCTGTGCCGGGTGTGCTCGGAGTCGGAAGCCGCGGCGAGCATCGTCCGGTCGGGCACGGCGACGCCGCGAGCCGTGAGGCCCGCGAGCACGCCGGCCGCCTGGCGGCCGGTGTGGCACAGGATCGCATCGGGGATCGCGTCGTCCACGATCGCGTGCGCCACGCGCTCACCGCCCTGCTCGCCGGCACGCTCGGCCGACAGGTAGACGCGCGGCGTGATCCCGGCGCCGGCACACCACGCGCGGTACGTCGCCTCGCTGTCGATGTTCCACGCGTTGGGGTCGGTTCCGCGCAGCAAGGCGATCGACCGGGCGCCGTTCGCGGCGAAGTGCTCGTAGATGCGGCGGAAGCTCGCGCCGTCGTCCTCGGTGGCCCAGTCCGTGAAGTCCGGGCGGCTGGGATCGCGTCCCAGCGTCACGTACGGGATCCCTCGCCGTTCGAGGAGGGCGACTACCGGGTCGTCCATGTGAGGCATCGTCACGATGTAGCCGTCGAGCGACAGTGCCATGGGAGGTGTCGGACGCTTCGTCAGGTCCGGTACGAGCATGACGCTGAGGCCGCGGTCCATCGCCTGCGCCGAGACGGCGCCGATGTAGCGCGTGAACACGTCGACGCCCCGCGGCGCGTACTCACCCAACGCGTCCAGTGATCGCATGACGAGCCCGATCGCCCCGACCGACGAACGTCGCAGGCCGCGCGCGAGGGCGTCGGCTTCGTAGTCCATCTCCTCGGCGATGGCGCGGACGCGCAGTCGGGTGGCCGCGCTCAGCGTCCCCGTGCCGTTGAGCGCCATCGAGACGGCCGCGACGGACACCCCCGCGCGCTGGGCGACATCGCGAATGGTGACGCCCTTGGGTCGAGCCACGGCGGCCTCCTCCGTTCGTACCTCCCGCTGCGGAGAGCGGAAGGCGACATGAGCAACACCGTTGTATTAAACGTTTTACCCCCCTAGCGTGTCGCCCACTTCCCACTGTGACTGGCCTCACAAGCAAAGGTCGAAGAGCGACACCATGAAGCTGCACTCCCTTCGTACGACCACTACGGACCCCCGCGACCGGGGACGCGAGATCGGCACGCAATGCGCGGATCGGGTACGGGACGTCAGCGCCCGGTACCTGGCGCATTTCGCGGTTCTGGGCATCTCGGAGACGACCGTCCGCGACATCGCCGCCCGCAGTCACGACGCCCTGCGCGACTGGTACCCGGCTCTGGCCGAGGAGTCCGACGCGATCGCCGAGGCATCGGGAATCGAGCCGTGGCAGGTGGCCGCGGTCGGCGCGCGGACCGAGGTGCTCGCCGCGGTCCCGCCGGGGAAGGGCGAGTGCACGACCGCCGTGTACGCACCGCCCGCCGGCGGCCCACCGGAGACGATCCAGACGTGGGACTGGCACGACGCGCTCACTCCGGACGGTCTGCTGCTGTCGCTCGTGACCGGGGCCGGACGCCGGGTGAAGCTCTTCACCGAGTTCGGCACGGCCGCGAAGGTCGGGGTGAACGACGCCGGCCTCGGCCTGCATTTCAACATCCTGAGGCATCGCTCCGACCGCTCCACCGGCGGCGTACCCGTCCATGCGGTCGCGCGTCGTGTCCTCGAGGAGGCGACGACGGTGGCGGAGGCCCGCGACATCGTCGCCTCCGCGACCCTGAGCGCGTCCACCGTGCTGACCGTCGTGACCTACCGGGACGGCCGCGCCGCAGCGGCGTCCATCGAGATGGCACCCTCCGGAATCGCCGTGGTGGAACCCGATGCGGACGGCTGGATCATCCACACGAACCACTTTCTCGATCCCGGCCTCGCCGACGGTGACACCAGCACCCCGGAACTGGTGTCGGCCGAGCGGTACCTCCACGCACGCGCCGTGCGCGGCGACATGACCGGCCGCTCCGCGACCGAGCGCGCAGCCGCCTTCTGCGGAGGCGACGGCGCCGCCGCGGTGGTGTGCGTCCACGCCGACGAGTCCCGGCCGGTCCACGAACAGTGGAGCACGTTGCTCACGGCATCTCTCGACCTCCCCGGCTTCGCCCTCCAGTACCGGGCAGGCAACCCCGACACCGCGGCCCGCGAGGGTCTCGACCAGTTCTGAGGAACCCGATGGACAACGACGTGAACAAGCCCGTGCATCTCTACCGCAACGCCCGCGTCTTCACCTCCGCCCGGCGCGCCTGGGCCGAGTCGCTCGTGGTGGTGGGCGAACGCCTCGCCTACGTCGGCGACGACGCCACCGCGGCCCGTGTGGCCGGACCGGATGCCCTGATCCACGACCTCGAAGGCTCGACCGTCCTGCCCGGCTTCGTCGACGGCCACGCGCACGTGGTCGGTACCGGCGAAGCGGCGGCCCAGGTCGATCTCTGGGGCGCCAACACGGTGGCGGAGATCCAGCGGCGCATCGGGACGTGGGCGAAGGAACACCCCGACGCGCCCCGCGTGCTCGCCACCGGCTGGAAGCACGGCGACATCCCCGGCGGGCAGCCCGATCGAGGCATGCTCGACGCCGTCGTCGCCGAGCGGCCCGTCTACGCGCAGGCCTACGACTTCCACTCGATCTGGCTGAACTCTGCAGCCCTCGCCGAGGCCGGCATCGACGACGCCACGGCGTCGCCGCCCGGGGGAACGATCCATCGGGACGAGCGGGGCGCGGCCACCGGCCTGGTCGACGAGACCGCGATGCACCACCTCGTGTGGCCGGTGCTCGACGGTTTCACCAGTGACTCCGACCGTGACGAGGCCCTGGCGGTCGCCCTCGCGGCGTACGCCGAGTCCGGCGTCGTCGGATCGACCGATATGGCGCTGGGCGAGGACGACTACGCGGCGATGCGTCGTGCCGACGCGGCGGGCACCCTGACCACGCGCATCGGCGCGTTCTGGCGCGTCCAGCCCACCGGCGACGAGGTCAGGAACCTAGCCCAGGTCGAGCGCGCCGTCGAACTCGCCGACCACCACTCGACCCCGTTCCTGCGCGTGACCGGCATCAAGGTCATGGTCGACGGAACCGTCGACGGGTGCACCGCCTCGCTCGGGAAGCCCTACGCGGACGGTACGAACGCCGACCCGGTCTGGAGTCTCGCCGAGCTCGCCCCGGTGGTGGCCGCCGCGGACGCGGCCGGCCTGCAGGTCGCCATGCACGCCATCGGGGACGAGGCGATCCGCGTAGCGATCGGCGCCGTCGAGCACGCCGTCGCTCTCAACGGCCCCAAGGAGCGCCGCCACCGCATAGAACACCTCGAAGTCGTCGACCCCGCGGACATCGAGCGGCTGGCCGCCCTCGGCATCACCGCGAGCATGCAGCCCGTGCACGCCGATCCGGCCATCCAGGAGAACTGGCGGCGGGTGCTCGGCGACGAGCGCGTCGACCGCGGCTTCCCCTGGCCCGAGATGACCGATGCCGGGGCCACGCTGGTACTCGGCACCGACTCCCCGACCTCGCCGCACGCGCCGCTGCCCAACATGTTCGTCGCGGCGACACGGCGTTCGGCACTGGACCCCTCGCTGCCCGCCAACCTCGCGCACTACGCCCTGCCGTTGCAGAACGCGATCGTGCACGCCACGCGCGACGCCGCCTGGGCGAGCCGCTCCGAGCACCTGCACGGCCGGCTCGCCGAGGGGCTGTACGCCGACTTCATCGTGCTCGACCGGGACATCTTCGCCCGGCCGCTGGAGGAACTCCTCGACACACGTGTGCTGCGCACGGTCGTGGGCGGCCGCGCCGTCCATCACGTACGGCCGGAGGTGACCCGATGAGTGACGCGATCACGTCGGCACCCGTGCCCTCGGGGCAGGCGAAGGCGAAGTACCGGCCCGGCGGGGCGATCGTGCGGTTCGCCGCCGTTCGCATCGCGGGGCTGGCGGTGACCTTGTTCATCGCGAGCCTGGTCGTCTTCGGAGCGCTCTACGCCGCACCGGGAAACCCGCTCACCTATCTCACGCACGGTCGCACCATGAGCCCCGAGGCGATCGCCGCGATCAAGGCCGAGTATCACCTCGACGACTCCGTCTGGCAGCAGTACCTGAGGTGGCTGGGCGGCGTCCTGCACGGCGACTTCGGAACCTCGATCATCTACAACCAACCGGTGTCGTCGCTGGTCGGCCCCCGCGCCTCGGTGACCACGCTGCTCGTCCTCATGGCCGCGGCGATCGTCCTGGTGCTCGGGTTGGCCATCGGTACTCTCGCCGGCCTCAGGCCCGGCTGGCTGTCCCGGTCGGCCATGGCCTGCGCGACGGGCGTCATGGCGGTGCCGACCTTCGTCGGAGCGGTCGTGCTGATCGTCGTGTTCGCGGTCGACCTGGAGTGGTTCCCGGTGTTCGGCGCCGGCCGTGCGGGTCTCGACGAGGTCTACCACCTGGTTCTTCCGTCGCTCGCCCTCGCGCTCGCGTCCGTCGCGTTCGTCGCGCGACTCGCGCAGACCGCGGTTCGTGCTGAGCTGTCCGCCGATCACGTGCAGACGGCGATCAGCCGCGGACTGCCCCGCGGGGCAGTCGTGCGCCGGCACGTGATGCGCAACGCCGCGATGCCGGTGCTCACCGTCGCGGGTCTCACGGTCGCGGGCCTGATCGCGGGAAGCGTCGTCGTGGAGCAGGTCTTCCAGCTCGGCGGCCTCGGCCAGTTCCTCGTCAGTTCGGTCCAGCAGAAGGACTTTCCCGTCGTCCAGGCGATCTGCCTGATGTACGTCGCCGCCTTCATCGTGCTGAACACCCTCATCGACATCGCCTACACACTGCTCGACCCGCGCGTGTCGGTCGGGAAGAAGGACTCATGAGCACGACAGCGGCCGTACGCCGTATCGGAGCCCGGAAGACCGGCCGGCGGACGGCGCGGGGTACGGGAGGCATCGGAATGTCGGGCTGGGTGGCGCTCACGCTCCTCGGACTCGTCGTCTGCTGCGCCGTCCTCGCGCCGCTCCTCTCACCGCAGGCCCCGAACGCCGTCGACCTCTCCGGCGCTTACCAGACTTCGAGCGGCGCGCACCTGCTGGGAACCGACGCGAGCGGGCGGGACCTTCTCTCGCGCCTCGTCCACGGCTCCCGGGCCGCGCTGATCGGACCGTTCCTCGTCGTGGTGATCTCGACGCTCCTCGGGACGATCCTCGCGCTCGCGGCCGTGTGGTTCGGCGGTTGGTTCGACCAGATGGTGGTGCGCGTCGTCGACGCGGTGTTCGCCTTCCCCGGTCTGCTGCTCGCGATCCTGGCGACCGCCTTGTTCGGGTCCGGCCTGTCGGCTGCCGTCGTGGCGCTGTCCATCGCCTACGTCCCCTACATCGCGCGGATCGTGCGGAGCGCGGCGCTGCGCGAGCGCAACCTGCCGTACATCGCGGCGCTGCAGGTCCAGGGCGTGCACGGCCTGCGGATCGCGCTGGGGCACATCCTGCCCAACGTGGTCGGGCTGATCGTCGCCAACGCCACCCTCGCCTTCGGGTTCGCCCTGATGGACCTCGCGGGTCTCTCCTTCATCGGCCTCGGGGTGCAGCCGCCGACCTCGGACTGGGGCGCGATGGTCGGCACCGGTATGGCCGGTGTACTGCAACAGCGCCCGCAGGAAGCTCTGTACTCCAGCGTGGTCATCGTCATCACCGTCGGCGCCGTGAACATGCTCGGCGACCGGCTCACGGAGCGCTGGGAGGCACGCTCGTGAACACACTTCTCGAAGTCGAGGGCCTGACAGTCCGGTTGCCGGTTGCGGGCGAACTGCGCACCGTGCTGCGCGACGTCTCGTTCTCACTCGGCCGCGGAAGCACGCTCGGCCTGGTCGGCGAGTCCGGCTCGGGCAAGTCGATGACGGTACGCACCATCGCGCGCCTGCTCCCTGACGGCGCCGACGTCCAAGGCGGTGTCCGCTTCGACGGCGCCGAGGTGTTCGATCTGCGCGCCGACGCCCTGCGGTCCTACCGGGCCAAGGACGTCGCGATGATCTTCCAGGACGCGCGGGCCTACACGAACCCCGTCCGCACGATCGGCGACTTCCTCACCGAGGCGATGCGCATCAACGACCGGATGCCGAAGTCCGCTGCTCGCAAGCGCGCGCGGGAGCTGCTCGCAGAGGTCGGGATCGGCGATCCGGAGCGCCGGATGCGGCAGTTCCCGCACGAGCTCTCCGGCGGTCTGCTGCAACGGGTGATGATCGCCGCCGCCGTCGCCGCGCGGCCTCGGCTCATCCTCGCGGACGAGCCGACGACCGCGCTCGACGTCACCACCCAGGCGGAGGTGATGGCGATTCTCCGGCGCATGCAGCGCGAGTACGGCATGGCGATGCTCTTCATCACGCACGATCTGGAGCTCGCCGGTGCCGTGTGCGACGAGACGATCGTGCTCTACGCCGGCCAGGTCATGGAGCGTCAGGCGTCGGTGCGGTTGCACGAGGACCCGCTCCACCCCTACACGTCCGCACTGGTGCAGGCGCGGCCCGAGATCGACCGGCGCGTCGAGCGGCTGCCCGCGATCACCGGTCACCCCACGACCGCATACGAGGCCCCGGACGGCTGCGCGTTCGCGCCGCGCTGTCACTTCGCGGAGGAGGAGTGCCGGGCCGGGGTGCCGCCGCTGCTGCGGGTCGACGCGGCGCAGACCCGGTGCGTCCGGATGCCGGGCCTGCGCGGCCGGTTGGTGCCGCAGGAGCACGTCGGCTCCGCTTCGAACGAGGAGGTCCAGCGATGACCGAACCGCTGCTCGTGGTCGAGCACCTGACCAAGACGTTCGGCCGTGGGCGTGCCGAGGCGACCGCGGTCGCCGACGTGAGCTTCGCCCTGGCCCCGGGCGGGTCCCTCGGTATCGTCGGCGAGTCCGGCTCCGGCAAGACGACCACGGCACGGATGATCATCGGCCTGGAGCGTCCCTCCGGTGGTCGCATCACGTTCCGGGGCGAGGACCGTACCCATCCGGCGCGTTCCGCACGCAGCCGCCGTCAGCGGGGCCGGGCCGTCCAGATCGTTTTCCAGGACCCGTACACCTCGCTCGACCGCCGTCAGCGCGTCGGCGACTGCCTCGCGGAAGTAGTCGGCGTTCACTCCCGGCTCGGCCGCGACGGGACCAGGAAGCGCGTGAGCGAACTCGCCGAGCTCGTCGGCCTCGACGACCGGCAGCTGGCGGCACTGCCGAGATCGCTCTCCGGAGGACAGCGCCAACGCGTCGCCATCGCCCGCGCGCTCGCCGCCGATCCGGACGTCCTCATCCTCGACGAGGCCGTGTCCGCCCTGGACGTCTCGATCCAGGCCCAGATCCTCAACCTTCTCTCGGACATCCGACGCAGGCGTGGCGTGAGCTACCTGTTCATCAGCCACGATCTCGCCGTCATCCGCCAGGTGACCGACGACACGATCGTCATGCGTCACGGCGCCGTCGTCGAGCAAGGGCCCACCGCCGACGTGCTCGACAACCCTCAGTCCCCCTACACCCGTCTGTTGCGCGACAGCGTCCCCCGCAGCGGGTGGGACCCCGAAACCCTCACCGCCCGACACTGACCAGGAGTTTCGCCATGTACTCACCCCGCCCCAGCAGACGGACATCGGCACTCGCCGTCGTCGCCGCCAGTCTCGTGCTGGCCGGCTGCTCCGGCTCCGGAGGAGGCACCTCCGGAGCCGGAGCGGCCAAGGCCTCCGACGCGCTGACGACCTTCACGCCGACGGGCAAGGGCTCGGTCGACAAGATCACCTGGAACGTCTTCCAGGGCGAGCCGCAGACCGTCGACCCCTTCCAGTCGGCCGACTACACGCCGAACATGATCAACTCGAACATGTGCGAGACGCTGTTCGCCCAGACGCCCGACTTCAAGATCAAGCCCAACCTCGCGACGTCGTACACGAACCCCGACCCGAAGACCTGGGTCTACAAGCTGCGCGGCGACGTCACCTTCTGGGACGGCTCGCCGATGACCGCCGATGACGTCGTGTGGAGCATGCGGCACAACATGACGGCCAAGTCGAGCTTCTACGGCTACCTGTACTCGAACGTCGCCTCGATCGCGAAGACGGGTACCACCGAAGTGACCGTCAAGCTCAAGAAGCCCGACTACCTCTTCAACGACGAACTGGCGAGCTACGCCGGCGTCGTCGTCCAGAAGAACTTCTACGAGCAGCACGGCAAGAAGGTCGGTACGCCCGGCGTCGGCGTCATGTGCACCGGCCCCTACAAGTTCGCGCAGTGGACGCGGGGCCAGTCCATCACCGCGAGCCGCTACGACGGCTACTGGAACAAGGCGCTGCCGCGGAAGGTGAAGAACATCGACTTCACGTTCCTCACCGACGACTCCGCGATCACCTCCGGCCTGCTCTCGGGCCAGATCGACGGAACGTACGGTCCGCCGATGGCCGGCCTGTCACAGCTGAGGGCATCGTCGGCGGGCAAGCTCTACTCCGGTCCCGCGCCGCTCGCCGTCACGCTCGTGGTCGCGAACGACAAGGGCGCGATGGGCAACGCCGACGTGCGCAAGGCGCTCCAGATGGCCATCGACTGGAAGGGCATCGGCAAGCAGGTGTTCGCCGGTGAGGGGACGCCTGCCTCGCTGCAGACCGTTCCGGCCGTGTACGGCTTCGCGAAGGACGGCCTGACCTCGTACGCAGACTCGGTCAAGACCGACGGCACCCCGAGGATGGAGGAGGCGAAGAAGCTGCTCTCCGGCGTTCCGGCCGGCGTGAAGGCGAAGCAGATCAGCCTTGTGGTTCCGCAGCAGGCGGAGACCCAGCAGCTGGGCGTCGGGATCAAGGACGCGGCCGACAAGATCGGCTTGAAGTTCAAGCTCGACGTCGTACCCGCGACCGGCTACTCGAACTACCTCTACGACCCGGCGACGCGTGGCAGTACCGACCTGCTGTACACGCAGTTCTGGCCGAACATCCCGAACCCGCTCGACTGGCTGGGCCTCACTGCGGTGACCGGCGGGACCTTCAACCAGTCCGGCTACAAGGGCATCGACGGGCTCTACGCCGAGGCGATCGGCACGAAGGACGACAGCGCCCGCTCCGAGCTGGTCGTGCAGATGGAGAAGAAGTTGCACGACGAGATGAATCCGATGTTCTCCGGCATCCGGCTGACGAACGACGTGTGGCTCGGCAGCAAGATCACGGGGGCGCCGGCAGCGTTCGACTTCGTCTACTACCCGTGGGCGGCTCACCTCACCGGAACCGGCAAGTAGCCCTCACCCGGCTACCCTTCCGCCCGAGGCGGGGGATTCCAGCGGCAACCCCGCCGGGTCTCCCGCCTCGGCACGCTGCCCACCTGGAGTGCGGTGCGTGGCTTCCACGTGCCCGTTCCCAGCGTGAGGGTCTCGCGGGCGCCGGGGCTGGTCGGGCGCAGCGTCGTGGGCAGCGTGTCCCTGGCGAAGGGGTTCTTCATGGCGGGGTGCTTCCTCCTGGGCATGGTGCCCGGAGGACCGGTTGTTCTCCGGGGCGAGGAGGATCGCGTCGGCCGAAGCGGACCGGCCCGTTTCGCGGACGTCGGGGGCCCGGCCGGGAAAGGTTCAGTCGTCGTCGAGGTCGGTGGTGCCGGTGGCGACGCGGGGCCGGTCGGGCCCAGCGCTTGAGGTCGCCGAGGCGGTAGAGGTGTTCGTTGCCGCGCTCGGCGGCCGCACCGGGGAAGACGGGGGCGTCGGCTGCACGGGGCCCGGCTGGGCGGAGAGAACCGGAGGCTTGGCCTGGGCGGCCTCCACCAGCCGCATCAGCTCCTCCGGCTCGTAGTCCGTACGCGGCGAGCGCCGCGCGAGGAACGGCCCCGTGCCACGGCGCTCTACGCGCGCCGGGGGCCGTCACCGTTGATCGCATCGATCCGGTCGAGGAGGGCCGCATTCAGCTGGGCCCGCGAGGCGCGGACGTTCTCCAACGACTGCAGTACCTCCTGGCGCAGTGGTACGCCTTCCGGCCGGGGCCTCGCAGCGCTTCCCGGCGGACTTCCCACGTCGCCCCACGCAAACGGCCCACGATCTGGAAGAAGGCGGCAGCCGCGATCTCGCCTTCATCCACCACCCACTCGCCGGAGGGAGGGCAAGGAAATGCCGTGAGGGGGTGTGTCCCGTGATTGGAGCCAGAAACCCGCCCGCGCCAGCGCGTGGCCGGCTTCGGTCGTTTCGCGACTGCGCTCCTCGATGACCTCGTCGAAGCGCTCGGCGTCCACGGCACGCCGTTCCTCCAGGTCCTGAACGGTCCGTTCGAGCGCGTCCAGCCATACCCGCCCCGCGGTCCGCATCCGAAGCAGCCGGCTGATCTCCAGATCGGCTTGTCGCGCCTGCTCCTCGCTCTGCTTCTGCTGCGCCTGGCGACGATGCAGGCGTAAGGGTCCCCAGACCGCCGCAAGACTCGCGACGGCCGCTCCTCCAAGGGCGCCCACCAGCCCGTAGAGCGCATCGGTATCCGTCATGTGCATCATCCCCTTCGACACGTTGGAGGCCCCACCTGTGGCCGGCGGTATCTCCCCGGCGAGCTGCCCCCGCCCCGTCGCCCCTCCGGCCCACGGCTTGCCGCGCCGACGATCACCGGACGAGACAGGGGCCCGGGCTCACTGGCCTGAGGCCGGACGCGGGGTAGTCTCCCGGCGCCCGGCCGGCCGAGCTCAAGTGGATCCAGGCCGCGGAGTGGGTCGAGGTCAAGTTCGGCGCCTCGCGGGCCAGCGCGGTCGGCGCACCGCTCTACCGCACCGCCGCCGACGACGCACTCGTCGACGCGCACCCCCAGGTGGACTGGGAGGAGCTGCGCCGGGTCGAGAAGAGCCGGCGTTCTCCACTCGCCGCACGGCGCCTGGAGCCGGAAGCCACGTCGGCACGGGCGTAGGGGCGGCCGCCCGGGGTTCCCGGCTGGCCGCCCTCTCGTTGTGCCGGGGGTGTTCAGGACGTGGGCGTAGACCTTGGGGTCCAGGCCGGTGAGGTGGCGCATCCCGGGGTCGTCGGCCGGGGTGCGCAGGGCTTGGCGGAGGTCGAGGCCGTCGATGGCGAGGGCGTGGGCACCTTCGTGGCGGAAGCCGATCGAGCGGATGACGGCGGCGACGGGACCGGTCCCGTCCAGGAGTGTGGTCTGCATGCCTCCGCCCTCCCCGCGGTGCAGGGCCACCGGTAGGAGTTGTCCGTTGCCTCCGAGAACGGGCAACGAGACGCGGCATGTCAGGGACGGGGGTGGGGGTGGTGCCACGGGAAGTGACTGCTGGACGCGGATGCCGCCCCGGCCCTGGAGCATCTGGACGTGCGGCATCTGCCTGAGGTGACTGCGGCGCAGCGGCGGTGGGCGGGTGTGGCGCGGCGGGCGGTGTGGGCGGGGCTGAGCCGGAGGGGCGTGAGCCACGCTGAGTGCGGCAGGATAGAAACCAACGAGGCCTCCGGCCGCAGCAGTCGAGACGTCAGACATCTCGAAGCCACTGCCCCGTTAGTACATGCCGAATCGCCTCGGTCGCCGCGCTTTCGTTGTCCAGGAGGATGGTTCTAGAGGATGGTTTTATCGGTGTGGAAGGCGAGCGTCACCTAATCGAGTTCTTTCTCTGATGAGCCTACGGCTTGGCACAAAGGGGAGCCATGAGCGGATGCCGGTGACAGCTACCGACACAGTTGGCCGAGTCGGCTGCGGCTCAACCTCCGATGCAACGGAGTGTGCGTAATCAGGCGCCTGCGTGGACGTGTGCGGCCCACACCGACGGCAGGTTCGGATACTTCGTCCTGAGCTGCCTGACCGCGCGATGGACCGCCGCCGACGCGCACAACGCACCGGATCGATCCGCGATCAACTCGCCGTAGATCTGCTGGCTGAAGGCTGGTGCCACGACGTCGTCGACGCGCCAGAGCGTACCGACCACCTGGGAGAACCCGGCTATCTGAAAAGCCGCCAACGGGTGGATCGCCTCGTCGGACAGGCGCGCGGTGGTGCGGGCCGTGTCGCAGGCCGACAGGAACGCGAACTCCGCGTTCCGCAGGCGCAGCCGGGAAAGGTCCAGCACCCGAAAGGGCGCGCGGTCGTGGTCGTGCAGCGCGAGGTGGCTGTCCGAAGGGTTGTCCGGGTCGCTGTACCCGTGGCAGGCGAAGTGCGCCCAGCCACTGGCCGGCAAGGCGTCGAGAACGGCGTCACGAGTCGCGTCCGCGCCGACCAGGACCGTGGCGCCGGGTACGAGAGCGGCCAGGTGGTCGGCTTCGGCCTGTGCGCCAGGCAGGTCCGGGGCGTCCGGAGTGTGCGGCATCGCGACCACCAGCAGCCGCGGCTCGTTCCGGTCGTCGCGGCGGCCCGCGCGGGCGTGGCCCAGAGCGCGGATCGTCGGCGTCGTCGAGGAGATGACGCGGTCGAGGAGCACAGGTCCGCCGTCGCGGTGGTGGCCCGCCGCGTGCAGGGGGAGCAGGCTGAGCGGCCCGACCGGGGCCCACCAGATCCTTGGCCACGGCCCGTCCGCCGCCGGTTCCGCCGTCAGGCCCAGTTCGCCGAGCACAGGGTCCACGACGGTGTCCCACAGCCACTCGAGCGTGTCATGGATCGTCTGCTCGGCGGCCAGCCGCCCCTCCGTGAACGCGGTGTGCAGAGCGCGTACGCGGTGACTCACGGTCTCTTCGCTCAGCCGGTCCAGCACGCGTGACCGGACCCCGTCCGGAGTGATGATCAGCGCGTCACACCGGTGCCGGCTGACGTTGACGTACACGATCGGGCCCTCGTGCGCCTGCGCGGTGAGGTCGGTGAGCAGCGGGGGCCGTAGGAACCGCTCCATCCCGGGCAGCGCGCGGATCCGGTCGGTCACCGCGTCGAGCTCGTCGGCGAGGGCCACGCGGTCGCTCGTGGTGTCGGTTTCGAACTCCGCGGTGAGCGTCCGGAAGCGTTCGGCCAGCTCGGGCGCCCGCTCGCGCAGGTCGGAAAGATCGCCGCGGCTGTCGAGTGCCTGGGCGGCGAGCACGCAACGTCCGGATTCGAGCAGGGTCACCGCGCTCACCTCGTCGCCGGCGGCCAGCGCGCACGCGGCCGCGTCGGCGGCGACCCCGGCGAACCGGCCGAGCCAGTACTGGGCGTCCTCGCGGCCCAGGCGGCGTCCGGCGAGCCGGGGCAGCAGCCGGACCGCGGCGGCGTACCCCTCGGCGGCCACGTCGAACTGCCCGGCCTCGGCGGCCAGATCGCCCCACCGGTCCGCCGCTTCCGCCCGGCTCTCCGTCGGCGATCCGGCAGACGCCGCGGCCTCCCGGTAGCAGTCGAGCGCCTCGGTCAGCGCGTCGCCGTCGCCGAGGTGCCGGAAGCCGAGGGCCAGGACGTTGGCGACGCGGGTCAGCAAACCCGCCCGGGAATAGGCGTCCTGTCCGGGTCTCCGCGCCGCACTCCGGGCCAGGCCGATCGCCTCGGCGAGGAGTTGCGGATCCGGCGGCTCCCGTCGCGCGACGGCGGGTGCGACGGGGTTCGTGCACCAGTCGCCGAGCGCGGCGGCCAGGTTCGCGGTGTACCCGGGCCAGTGCGGGCTGTCCTGCGGAGTCGCGGCCACGGACGCGCGGCGCGCGGCGATCGCGTCCTGCAACGCGTTCCGGTCGCCGAACTTCTCGTACGCCATCCCCAGCACACCGCCGAGATTGGCGAGCCGCCCGGCCCGGTCCGGGTCGTCGTCCGCCGTCACCTCCGCGGCCGCGCGGTGCGCGGCGATCGCCTCGTCGAGCACGCTCGCCTCGCCCGTCCTCATGAACCAGTCGGACAGCATGGCGCCGAGGTTGGAGAGCCGCTGGGCCTGCCCGGCGACCAGGCTCGCGCCGAGGCGGACGGACTCCCGCGCACGGTCGACCGCCTCCGACAACACCTGCAGCTCGCCGGTCACCCGGAACCGGTTGTGCAGCACGACGGCGAGGATCCCGAGCGAACGCGGGTGGTCGCCCTGCCCGGCCGTGGCCTCGGCGGCACGGCGGGCGACGTCGATCGCGTCCATGACGTGGGCCAGGTCTCCGGTCGCGTGGAACAACGCGTTCAGGTTGACGGCGAGGTTGCCCATGAACTGGACCCGCAGCGGATGGCCCGCCGGCGTGCACGCGACCGCCTCCCGCTCGATGCTGATGGCCTCCGCGAGCGCGGCGTGGTCTCCGAACTCTTCGCCCCGGGTGGCCAGCGCCGTGGCGAAGTGGTCCAGCCGCACGCCCCGGCGGGGGTGCCCTGCGGGGGTCGCCGCCGCCACCGAACGCCCGAGTTCGATCGCCCGGTCGAGCAGGGCCGGGTCCCGGGTCTGCTTGAACTCGGCGGCGTACCGGCCGCACGCTTCGGCTTGGGTATCGGCGCGTTCCCAGCCACTGTTCGTTTTCGGGCGCTCGCCGGTGAGCGCGGCCCAGTCTCGTTCCGTCATCGTCAGCTCGAAGAGGTTCTGCGAGTGCCGTGGATCGGTGACCGGGGTGTGGGCCACCAGCGTCTGCCGGACCCGGAGCAGTTCGGCCAGATCATCCCGCGCTCCGTGAGCCCGGTAGCGGTCGTCGAGAAGGTACGCGAGGTTCTTCAACCGGTCGAGCACGTCGGGCGAACCGGCCGGCGTGAGCTCCACCGCTCGCCACGCGGCGTCGACGGCTTCCTCCACGACGCCGGTCTCCCCGGTCTCATGGGACCAGTCGCGCAGGACGACGGCGAGGTAGTGCAGACTCCTGGCGGTGGACACGCCATCGGGGGAGCATGCGACGGCGGTCCGCGCGTGCTCGGCGGCTTCCGCCAGGTGGACGAGGTCTTCCGTCACGGTGAACGCCGTCCGCAGCGCGACGACGAGGTTATCCAGGTAGAACGCCTTCTCCGTGGACGGTGCCTCGTCGACGGCCGTCCGGCTCCAGTCCAGCGCGTCGGCCAGGGTTTCGCGGTCCTGGTTCCGCTGGAACGCGGTGTGCAGCAGCATACCGATGTTGTTGGCGTAGCCCGCCGAATCCTCCGGGCTTTCGTATGCCAGGAGGTAGGCCTCCGTGACTGCCTGGACGGCTTCCTGCAGGAACGCGAAGTCGCCGGTCTGGTGATAGCGGGTCTGCAGCAGGCCTCCGAGATTCGACAGGACCGAGCGACGCTCGGCCACGTCCTCGGCGGCCAGCAGGGCACGGCCGAGGTCGATCGCCTTCTCGACCGACGCGGGGTCCGCGCTGTGCCGGGCCACGTGGAACGCCTCCCGGAACCGCTCGGCCAGGCCGTTCGCGGGGCCGCCACCCACGCGTCAGTCCTCGTTGCCGTTCGAGGTGCCGGCCGGGCCGCCGGGCGCCTCGTCCGGCTCGGCGACCGTGCGTTTCGGGGTGTAGCCGCGTTCCGTGGCCTCCTGCAGCAGCGCCGCCTCTTCGGGCGAGAGCTCGGGTTCCTGCGCCATCATCGCTCCTCCCCCGGCACAGTCGCCGGTTCTCCGGGTCCGACGAACTCCAGCACGTCGAAGTCTTCCGCCCGCAGCAGCAGGCCCGCCGTTCCGTGCACGCGCGCGCCGAACGACCCGTCGGCACCCATCACGCGCGCCGATTCGAGGTACAGCTCGGCCGGGTGGGGGTACGAGGAGGCGTACGACCGGTGGCCGTACCAGCCGCCCGCCCAGTTGCCGTCCTTGAGCCGCACGCGCACGAAGCACGCTTCGCGGTCGCGGAACGCGTGGTCCCAGGCGCTGGGCGTGCGCAGGAACCGAGCCTTGCGCCGCTGCCGATCCACCAGGGAAACGGTGACCGCCACCACGGCCGGCACGACGAGGAACAGCACCACGGCGACGAAGCCGACCACGCGCGGCCGCTCCGCGAAGCCGTCCCAGCCGCCGGTGCCTTGAGCCAGGCGAACCAGCGCCGGCCCCGCCACCACGGCGTACAGGGCGTCCAGCGCGATCGACGCGACGGTCGCCCGCAGCACCCGCTCACCCAGATCACGCTCACCGGGCACCGGCCCACGGCGGCGTTCCCGGACGAACTGATAGGTGACCCCGGGCAGCACCAGAAGGACGAGCAGAGCGAGCTGCACGACGGTCGCAGGCGCCTGCACTCACCACCCCCAAGCCTCACGGACTCCGTTCAATCAGGCTACTGGCTTGCGTCTCCGAGCGCGAACAACGGTACGAGTAAAGGCAGTTGGGGCATCACTCGGTGAGTGATGACCACCTCCCCCACGGCACCGCGCTGAAGATCGCCGAGCAGACCGGCAAGGGAGCGGGCCGCAGCCAAGGCCTTCTGCCCGAAGCCGGTGGTGAGGGTGCGGACAGCCCGTCAGGTCCATGGATGGGGGACCACTGCGGGATACAGCCGGTGCGGTACTCGTCGAGGGTGACACGGTGGTTCTGAGTGGGCGGATGGCCGCTCGGGAGTGTGCAGCCGCCCGGGGAGCGTCCGGGCCCGCGGGCCACCCAGAGGCCGCAGAGTTCGGAGGCGACGGCGTCGGCCCAGTAGGAGTTCATCTCGATGTTGTGGTGCGGCTCGGTGTGACCGCGCTCCAGGTCGCAGGACCACGGTTCCCAGCCCTCCAGGTCCCGGGGGCGGCTTCTCCAGCACGGGGCACAGGTGCTGGCGGGCCTGGCGGCGGAAGCGGAGGGCGGCTTCGAAGCCGGACACGAGCTGCGGCGCCGGCTCTGCCCCGTACCCCGCCGCGCATGCCTCGCCGATCTGCTCGGGCTCGTAGGCGAGACGGACGACACCGCCCGAGGCCCAGTCGGGGTGGGCGCGGACGTGGACGACCGCGTACGGGTCGCCCTGGCCGAACGCCTTGCAGAGCGCGGCGTCGAGCAGGCGGTGGACGAAGTCGTTCTCGGGGATCGGGACATAGCCTGATCGCGGAGGCCGGCTCCGGTAGAGCACCTCGTACGGGTGCACGGCGGAGAGCGGGACGGTCCGGGGCCGGTTCAAGGCGGCGGCATCGACGACCGCCAGGCCGCCGACGCCGAGGTCCGTCACGCGGACGATCGCGCGGTTTCCCGGCCGCAGGGCCCGCAGGACCGCCCCGGTCCTGGGTACGGCGACGGTGGTGTTCACGGCCCTCATCCTGCCGCAGCGCAAGGAGCTCGCGGTGGGAGCGACGGCACCGGCTGCTTCGGTGCCGTGCCCACCGCCTCGTCTGCCTCTCGTCGGCGCGGGGGCGTGCAGTTCAGGGGGTGTCGCCGGTGTAGTAGAAGCGGCAGACGACGCCCGGGCCCGGCACGCGCGGGTCGCCCGGTCGCGGGTCGTACAGGGCGCGGCCGCCGGGCCACCGGGACAGCTCGGTGGTCAGGGCCACGCCGTCGTCGACCTCCTCGGTCCGCCACCCGTGGATGTCCAGCAGGAGACCGTCCAGCGGGCCGCCGACGAGTTCGGCGTAGGTCCGCTCCGGCCGCGGGCCCGGGTCGGGGTCGTCGTGCTCCGCGCCGTAGACCCGGCCGCGCAGCAGCTGCTCGTCACCGTTCATACCGGTCAGTCTTCCAGGAGGCACTGACAACGCGGTCCGCTGCCGGCCCCAGCAGTGGAGGGGGCCTCTTCCCCACGGCCATCGCGTGGGAAAGAGGCGTCGTCGCGGGGAGGCTTGCCCACCCGGGCTGACCAGGGACAACAAGCAGTGTCCGATCTGCTGGGCTCCCGCCTCCGGCAACACCTCCGGTCCCCCGCCGGGCGCAACCGTGCAGACCACGGTTCAGCCACCCTCCGGTGCAACCCTCTCCGCGGTCGCCGTGGTCCGGGGCAGGCGCGGCGTGGGCCAGGCCGGCTCCCACGCCCAGGCCGCCCACCGCTCCGCGTACGCGAAGACACCGGCGCGGTCGGCAAGCATCGTCAGCACCTGGGCGCGGGCGTCGTCGACGGCCTGGTGCTCGATGTCGGAGATGATGCCGAGGCGGCGTACGTGGGCGTATTCGTCTTCGTCCTTCCATTCCCAGCGGGCGAGGTCGGGGTCGACGAGCATGTCGATGGTGAGGTCGAAGGTGTCGAACCCGGCCTCGGTGCGGCGGGTGGGGTGCTCGAAGTCGACGTACCAGTTCCGCGGCCGGCGTCCGCCGCTGTCGGGGACGAAGAAAGCGTTGATGCGGAACCAGGCCGCCGGGGGCTTCCACAGCAGCAGGTCGGTCTCCTGCCACACGGCGGCCGCGAGGTCCCACCGGCCGGTCGCCATCGCGTCGAACGCCTCCGTGCGCACCGAGCGGTCCCCGTCGTCGCGGGCCTTCGCGTACAGGGCGGCCGGCAGGCCTCCGCCCCGGGGGCGCAGGCGGTCACCAGCGCCTCGCCGGTGTCCGCGAGGACCCGCAGCGCCTGTTCTCTCCACACCCGGCCCGTACGGTGCACGTCGCGCCGTACGACCGTCTCGCCCGTCTCGCCCGTCTCGAAACTGCGCACTACGTCTTCCTCCACCGGTCACGCCGGTCACCGCACCGGTGTGACCAATCCGTGCGCCGCCGTCGGTCAAGCCGCATGTCAGTGGCGTGACCGGCCCGTGCAACCCTCAGCCGGATCGGTCTCCGTGCGGCGGCTGGCTCGGTCAGTCCTTCGCGGCGCCGGGGTGCAGGGAATTGAGGCCGATGAGCAGGACCAGGGCCGGATCCACCTGTCCGCCGATGACGTGTACGGGAGGGCCGCTTCGGTCACCGACTGGAACAGCACCTCGAAGTCGACGTCGGTGAGGACGCCGGTGGTGACCGCGCCGATCCGGATGGCTGTGTCGTCGTCCAGGTCTGCGATGGCCTTGCTGAGGTCCCCGACGGTCAGGGCCCGGAGGAGTAGGCACTGCCTGTCCTGCCGGATCCAGTAGTCGAACTCGAAGGTGGGGGGCCGGCGTGGTCGGCGAACAGCAGACACGGCTCCGGATCGGCCGGGGTGTTCTCGGTGTCGCGCGCGGTGCAGCCCGGCAGGGCGACCAGCTTGCGAAACCCGGGCCGCCGGCGCAACCACCATTCGTCTTCGCCCGCGGTCTGCGCCAGGGCGTAGTGCCACTCGCCGTCGTGTCCGGTTTGCAGGTTGGCTTCGTTCACTTCAAGCGGTTCTGGCACCACTGCTGTGAAGTCGGGCCGAGCCTTGGTTGCCGAGGCCGGCACCCCTGGCGGACTGGCAGATCGCGCGCATGCCGCCGCGAAGACGCCAGTGCTGGTTTCCGTGCCGGTGCGCAAACCGAACCGGGTCGCCCGGCGTACCCGAAACAACAAAGGAGGAGTGGCATGGGGGCGGGGTCATACGACGCAGACATGCACGGACTGGAGCTGGCCGGGATCCGCCGACGCCAGGACGACGCACTGGATGCGTGGGCCAAAAGTTCGGGGTCCTAGCAACCGCCGGGCTCCGGCCCGAGCGGGCGACCCGCTCGTCGCGCGGCTGGAGACCGGGCGGTCGCCGGGGCCCTGGGCTCCAGCCTCCGCCAAGAGGAGGGGTGTTGTCCTCCGGACACTATCGGTGGGCGCATGCGGAGAGCGGTCGCAAAGCGGCGCACATACGCCTCACCGTCCATTCGCAGGAGGTGCAGGAGTTCAGGGTCAGTCGCCACGGCCGCCCCGCGGGTCGGCGGTGTTCAGCGCCAAGCTGCCACGGCTACCGCAGCTGCGTCCAGGATGCGGTACAGAACGGGGACCGGGATCGCCGGATTGGCGACCGCCGCGCGTGCCGTGTCGGCATCGTGCAGCAACCCGGCAAGGACGCGGGCCGGCAGCCGCGGATTGCGCATCACGGTCTCGCGGACGTGGGCCGCCGGGTCGTTCAGCAGCCGTATCGCGTCGGCCGGCGACAGCCGGGAATCCTCGGCCGCGCGGCGGCGCACCTCTGCTTCTGGGTCGCGGGCGAAGCGTGCGACGTCGACAGAGGTGGACTCCGGATCGTCCAGGGCCAGGCGGCGCATCCGTCCGCTGGGGTCGCCGGCGTAGCTCAGCAGGCCCGTACGTGGGAAGTTGGGGTGCTTGCGGGGGCGGTCGGGGTGGGTGAAGCTGCCGTCCCACCAGCGCCAGACCTCCAGCAGCATCTCGGCCGGCGCGTCGTCGCACGATTCGGCGAGGAACAGACGGACCGTCCGGTCTTCGTCCCGCGCCAAGCGCTCCACCACGTCTGGTGGAAGATGTCGGGCACGGGCCACGCTTCGCCGGATGAGCGGATGGGACGATACGGCGAGGCGACGCATGGCATCTGCGTCCCCGTGCAGGCACTCGACCCAGGGCAGAGTGTGCGACATCGACGTCGGGTCGAATTCGTAGCGCATCGCGGCACGCTGCTCCTCGCTGAGGTCGGGCCGCAGTGCCACCGCCGAGCGGATGTCGTCGTGTGGGTCTTCTGCCAGGACGGCGACGCTGTGTGCGCTGAGCCGCGGGTTGACGGCCAGTGCTCGGAGTGTCTCCGCGTCCCCGTCTCGGACCAGTTTGGCCTCCAGCTCGGGCGAGAGACGGCACCCTTCGAGCGCGGGCCGGGGCGCGGGCAGCACGGCAAAGACCTCTCGGGGCATGGGGGTGCCGATGTGGTGGGCGAGCAGCGCCGCCGTACGCACCACGTCGTCAGTGTCGGCCAGCAGCCGCTCCCGCAGCGGCGCGGCAAGGTCCTCCCACCGGGCGCAGGCAGCCGCCCGCACCCGGGGGTCGGCGTCGGCCGCGAGGCTGGGGAGGCAGCGGGCGGGGAGCTTGGGGAGTTCGGCGGCCAAGGCGCGGGACGGGCCGGCGAGGAGGTCGTCGTACAGGTCCTCGGGGAGCTCGGCACCCCAAATGCCGGCACGCTCGGCCCACAGCACGCGCCGCCTCGGCGACGGCTCGGCACGGACCAGACGGACCCACTGATCGGACGTGAGCTTGGGCCGGAAGGTGTCGGCAGGCCTCGACCGCACCTGTGGATCGGGGTGCGAAACGGCGGCGTCGAGGACGGCGGGTCGGTCGCATCCGTGCAGGAAGCCCTCCTCTACGTCCAGCAGTCGGATCAGCAGCTCGTCCGGTGCGGCTGGGTTGGATCCAATCCCCTCCGCCCAGTGCAGAGGCCACGCATGTCGGCCGGGCACCGCTGCCCACACCTCAGCGCGCTCCTCCTCCGTCTCGCGCCCGGCGGCCGTGGCAGCCTCCTCCAACCGCTCCGGCAGTCGGTCGAGGGCTGTCACCCGAGGCCCGTCCGCACCGGGCACCTCCGCCAGAAGCACCTGCCCGTCGGGGGAGAGCGCCACGAACCCGGGGTCTCCGGTCAACCCCGGCACACCACCGTCGGCGTAGCGGACCCGGGTCCACCAGGAGTCGTTGCCGCCGATCCGATGCCCCAGGACGGCCACCAGGAACTCGCCGTCGGCATCTGCGAGGCGGCGCCACCACGAGGCGTCGAGCGCTTCGCGGGCCGCTCCCTCCGGCGCCGCGATCCCCCGCGCAATTCGCCAGCCGGCCTCCGGCGGGAACAGGCTGGCCGGGCGCGTCTCCTCGACGATCGTGAGTCCGGCGCATGGGAGCAGTTCGTGAAGTTTTTTCGGTGTTGCACGCGGTCATGATTCCCGCCCACTCGCTGGGGGACAAGGTCCTCAGCCCACCCGCAACCTGCCCTGCCCACGTACGGCGAGCCGTGGCTCCTCTACCCCGAGCAGTATCAGCCCGAGGGCGAGGGGGATGTGCCGGACCAGACCCGCAGCGGACGGACTGCGCCCATTTCAAGACCGTGTTCAAGACCGTGTTGGAGAAGATCCGTCTCCCCCGTCCGAGACACTGCGGCGATACGCGAACGGCGCAAGCGGCGGCAGACCAGTCACGGTCTTGGCCCAGGCTCCCTCGTGGTTGTGGCGAAACCGAGGAGAGCCACTGCGGCGGCGAGTTCTCGTTCGGCCTGGGCGGCTGCGAAGGTTCCCAGCTGCTGGGCGGGCTCCACGCTGGTGATGGGGGCGAAGCGCTGGCGACGCAGGCGTTCGGCGACCTTGACGTCGGCGCGCAGGCGCCGGGCACGGACGCCTGCGCCAGCCGTACGGCGCTGATCTGTTCGTCGGTGGCCTGGTCGGCCAGGCCGTCTCTTCCGGATCGTGCCGACCCGGCACCACGCCTCGCCGCGTTGTCGGGCCATCCAAGTACGCCGACCGAGTACTGGGGCGGGTCCTCCGCCTCGCGATGCACGGCCCCTGGGGGCACCGCCCACCAGTTGCAGCACCGGGAGCGGGCCGGCCCCCACCCCGCCCCGGCCGAGGCCTCCCGCGCGTTCTGACCGCACGGGAGGAGTCCGACGGCGCCGGCATTGTCGGTCCCCGCTGCTAGCGTCACCACCATGGCAAACCGTTCGTATCTCTACTCCGCAGACTCGATGCCGAACGAGGCAGAGATCCCCCAGCGGATCCGATGCATATCCGAGCACAACTGGGACATCCCGCTCGCGCACAAGCTCATGGTGGGGCGCGGAACGACGATCGTCCCGTCCATGATCTGGAACCCTCCGATCGGCATCGCCGCGGACTACGCCGGCGGGGCGGCCCTGCTCCGCGACCTCCTGCGCGCGGTCGGCAAGGGCCTGGAAGGTGACGCCGAGTTCGCCGAATGCGTCGCCAAGACCACAGCCCACCTCGAGAAGCAGCAGGCGAAGTACTTCGTCCTCGAGACCGGGGAGATCGTCTCCATGACGGGCGACGATCCGGCAGCGAGCGTGCGGCGTCTGGCGTCCGAGGACATCCCCGACGCCGTCGCCAAGGCCGAGGCGGCGATCATCGGCCAGAACGACGACTGGCTGGCCTCGGTCCGAGCCGACTGGGAGAGGCACTTCGCGTCCTTCTACAGCGAGGCCCTCTACTTCTCCTTTCCCAACTGACGGGGCCCGCGGCGCGGTGCCGGGCGATCCCGGCCTGATCGGCAAGACACCCTAGTGATCTGAGTCAGAGATTCGTCGGCAGTAGGCGGCGACTTTGTCGAGGATCTCGTCTGCGATCTTGGTCCAGGCGAAGGGTCTGGGGCGCTCGTTCCAGTCGGCGAGCCAGGCCCGGATGTCGCGTTCGAGGGCCTGGACGGAGCGGTGGACGCCGCGCTTGAGCTTCTTCTGCGTGAGTTCGGCGAACCACCGCTCGACCAGGTTCAGCCAGGACGCGCTGGTCGGCGTGAAGTGCAGATGAAACCGGGGATGCCCCAGCAGCCACCGCTTGATGCCGGGTGTCTCGTGGGTCGCGTAGTTGTCCACGATGAGGTGGACGTCGAGGCCGTCGAAGACTTCCTTGTCGAGTTTGGCCAGGAATCTCTTGAACTCCGCTGCCCGGTGGCGGCGGTGCGGGGAGCCGATCACCTTGCCGGTGGCGACCTCGCGGGCGGCGAACAGGGTGGTCGTGCCGGCCCGGAGGTAGTCGTGGCTGCGGCGTTCGGGCACCCCGGGCATCATCGGCAGGACCGGCTGGGACCGGTCCAGGGCCTGGATCTGCGACTTCTCGTCCACACACAGCACCAGAGCCTTCTCCGGCGGGTCGAGATACAGACCGACGACGTCGCGGACCTTGTCGATGAACAACGGATCCGTGGACAGCTTGAACGTCTGCGACCGGTGCGGCGCCAGCGCGAAGGCCCGCCAGATCCGCGAGATGGTCGACTGCGACATGCCCGTCGCCGCGGCCATCGACCTCGTCGACCAGTGGGTGGCGTTCTTCGGCGTCTCCTCGAGGGTCTTGACGATGACCCGCTCGACGTCGGCATCGGTGATCTTCCGCGGGACGCCGGGCCGCGGTTCGTCGCACAAGCCGTCCAGGCCGCGTTCGAGGAAACGCCGCCGCCAGGTGCGGACCGTGTCCGGAGTGATCCGCAGCCGACGGGACACTTCCATGATCGAGTGGCCCTTGGCGCACTCCAGCACGATCCGCGACCTCTGGGCCAGAGCCTGGGCCGTCGTCCGGCGACGTAACCAGCCTTCCAGCACCGCCCACTGGGCGTCAGTGACCGACAACGGCGGAATCTTCGGACCCGGACGACTCATGCCCAACCGACGACGAATCTCCGACTCAGATCACTAGGCCTTCTTCGCCCTGGCGGCAAGGGAGTCGGGTCCGCAGGAAAGACGGGCCGCCTCCAGGGCCACTTCCCCTGCCTTCGCGTTCGTGATCGGGGTGGAGCACTCCAGGACGCCCGAACCGTCGACGGTCCAGCCGACCGCGTGGCCCGCCGCCCGCCTGCCGTCGCCGCAGGAGTACTGGAAGTCGGCGCCGACTTCGCGTACCCAGGCGTACTCCACGAAGGTTCCGGCGCCGTCGACGGTTGTGACGTCGGATCGGAACCCCGGTGCGGGCCTGTGGACGTCGGCGAAGCCGTGGCCGTCGCCTTCGGCCGCGTCCGCTTCCCCGACGCGGACCGCCAGCGAGCGGAGCACGGCCCCCGCGTCCACCCGGGGGCCCTTCTCGAAGGTGACGGCGGTGACCGGGACGTGGAGCGGCGCCGGCTCGTCCGTCAGCCCGCCGCCTCCCTTGCCCAGCTGCTGCTTCTCGGTGACGCCGGTCAGCACGTCCCGCACGTCGACGTCGGACCAGGTGTACGTGCCGTTCGCGCAGACCGCGCCGGTCGTCCGCGTGGCCTGCTCGCCCGCGCCGTCGCCCTCGTTCGTGCAGGCGACCGTGCCGGCGAGCAGCGCGGCGACGGCGCACGCGGAGAGGCCGGTCTTCGTGATCTTCATGCTCGTGTCCCCCTGATGTCTCGCGCCATTGGTCGATGGCGGATCCGATCGTGGCTCCGGGGCGCCGGTCCGGCAAGGGACTTGAGCCACTTCTGAGCTCGGTCACGAGACCGCGGGTCCTTCGTCTCCCGGGCCTTGTCAGGACGGGAGGGCGCCCAACCACTGCACGAGTCACGTTCCCCACCACCCGACCATGATCAACCACCAAAGGCTCGACGTCTCCCCACCCACCATGCACGAGCTCGTCAGAGATCTTTAAAGGTGTGGGTCACGTCGGGGTGCCAACGCGGTCCGCGCCAGATCGCGTAGCCAGACGTGGGCGGGGTCGGTGCCGTAGCGCTGATGCCATGACAGGTACACCGCGGCCGACGGCAGTTCGAACGGCAGTGGGAGCAGGGTCAGGCCGAGAACCGTGGCCGCTGAACGCGTCGTCGATTCGGGGGCTGTGACGAGGAGGTCGGAGCCGCGCACAAACTCGAGCGCGGCCCCTTCTGTGGGCGCGGTCGCCACTACCCGTCGGGTGAGGCCGAGCCGCGCGAGAGCGTCGTCGAGGGCGTTGCCGAGCCTTCCGCGCCGCGAGACGGTGATGTGCTCGGCCGCGGCGTACCGCGCAGCGGTGACGGCCTTGACTCGGGTGAGCGGGTGCCCCCGCCGCACGACGATGACGTGCTGGGTCTCAGCCACCCGGTCGGCGCGAATGTCGGGTGCGGTCGGGCGGTTCGCGTTCGCCTCCAGGTCGACCTCGCCGCGACGCAGCTCGGGGGTGTCGATGCTCGATTCCGCGATGAAGCGCAGACGCACGCCCGGCGCCTGCTTGCGTACGGCCTCGAGAAGCGCGGGGCCACTGAGGGCGACGAGTGAATCGTGCCAGCGGAGTGTGAAGGTGCGCTCGAGCGTCGTGAGGTCGAGTTCGCGGCTCGGTGCCAGCACGGCCTGGACCTGCTGCAGCAGTTCGTGCACCTGTTCCCGGACGGCGATCGCGTACGGCGTCGGGGTCATCGTGCGCCCGGTACGCACCAGGATCTGATCCCCCGTCGTGCGCCGGATCCGGCCGAGGCTTCGGCTCATCGCGGGGGCGGTGACGTGTAGGCGCTCAGCAGCTCCGGCCACGCTGCCTTCCTCCAGGAGCGCATCGAGCGCAGCGAGCAGGTTCAAATCCAATTGCATGAGACTCATCCTAGACGTGCTTTACATGCACTTGAAGTTAATGACGGGCCCTCCTACCTTCGAGATGCGGGCGCAGAAGAACACGGTTTTCGCCTGGTCCGCCTCACCACCCCCCTCCTCAGATCGGAGCACCGTCATGCCCGAGTCGATTCAGCCCACCGGAATTGCCGCAACCGCCGGCTCCGCGTCCGACGCCGACCTGCTCGCGCAGACCGCGATCGCCGTGCGCGAGGCGGCTTCGGCGCTGCGGGAGCGGTTCGGCGACGTGGTCCGTTACCAGACCCGCGAAGAGCTGATGCGCGCGCTCGCCGCCAACGACGACGCGGCCCTCGACGTCCTGCGCCCCCGCCTCGCCCTCCTGCGCCCGGACGCCCGCCTGGTGGAGGACGAACTCGCGGGCGGGGCCCTGCCCCCCGGCGAATGGTGGGTCCTGGATCCGGCCGAAGGCAACGTCAACCACCTGCACGCCCTGCCGGAGTGGGCGGTGACCGCCACCCTCGTGCGCGACAACCAGCCGGTGCTCACCGCAGTCCACCTGCCGTTGACCGGTGAGACCTACACCGCACTCGCCGGCGCCGGCGCCCACCTCGACGGCCGCCCGCTGCACGTGTCCCAGACCTCGGACCTCGGCCTGAGCCTCGTGGCCACGAGCCAGGCCAGGCCGGACGAGGACGAGAAGGTCGTGCGGCGCATCGGCTCCTCGATCACCGCGATGCTCTTCGATGCGCTCGTGGTACGGACATCCGTGCCCGCCACCCTGCACCTGCTGAACGTGGCCGCCGGCCGGATCGACGCCTTCTGGCAGTTCGCCGGGGCCCGCGCGGACCTGCTTCCCGGGGCGCTGCTCGTCGCCGAGGCCGGCGGGCAGATATCCGACGCCGAGGGCCGCCCCTGGACCCCGGAGAGCGAGAGCTTCCTGGCCGCCGCGCCCGGCGTGCACACCGAAGCCGTCACCACGCTCTCCCGCTGACTCCCACGAGAACCACAAGCACCGAAAGGACCACATCAGCATGACCATGATCGCCGTTCTCGGAAACGGCCGCGTCGGCGGCAGCCTGGCCCCAGCCCTCACCCGGGCCGGGCACGAGGTGACCGTGGCGGACCGCTCACCAGGCTCTGCCGCCGACGCCGCCCGGACAGCGCGGATCGTCATCAACGCCACCCCGGGCGCCGGCTCGCTGGAGCGGCTCATCGCGCTGCGCGAGGAACTGCAGGGCAAGATTCTGGTAGACGTCTCCAACGCCACCGTCGACGGACCGGACGGACTGCCGGCCGACCTGCTCTACCCCGGCTCAAGCCTCGCGGAGCAACTCCAAGAAGCGCTCCCCGACACGCGCGTCGTCAAGACGCTCAACACGATGCTCTACACGGTGATGACCGCGCCCGCCGCGCTCACCCAGACGCCGACCGCTTTCCTCTCCGGCAAGAGCCCGGAGGCCAAGCAGGTCGTACGCGGGCTTCTCGCCGACCTCGGCTGGCACCAGGAGTGGATCACGGACCTCGGCGGGATCGAGACCGCGCGGGCCGCCGAAGCCGCGATCCTGTTCGTGCCACACGTGATCCGATCCAGCGGATTCGCGCCTTTCGCAATCTCGATCACCCGCTGAAAGTCCGACGCAACTCTTCCTGGGGATGACCGTGAGACGTGGCGAGCCGGAGTGCCCGAAGGGCTGTCAGGGCGGTGAGTGTGTCAATTCAACGGCCCTGTCTCACATTCGGTGGTCGAGCGGGCCCGCCGGGAAGTAGCCGGCGACGACCGTGGTGAGCGCGGCGACCGGAAGGGTCTGGGCAAGGGTCGTCACCATGGACTGGGCGATGATCACGAAAAGGGTCTTCTTCTTGCACGTGGGCCTGCTCGTTTCCGGGGCCGCACAGGCCGGGAACGCGAAGGCCGTTCGCAGCCGTCTGCTCCACTACGAGCACCTCCCCCGGCGCTGACCGGCCGGACCCTCCGGGGGGCAGCGGGTCAGTGCGGTTCTTCGTGCTCGCTCGCTCACCCAGAACCCAAACCGTTTCGGATCAGTACTGGGCAAGTCAGCCCATGCAAACAACAGGGCAGGGCCGTGCAGCCATTGGCTGCACGGCCCTGAACCTGTTCACCACGCGCTATGCCGCTGGGCTCTTCGCCCCTGCGGGAGGGGCGGGTCAGGCGGGGGTGATGTTCTCCGCCTGGGGGCCCTTCTGGCCCTGGGTGACGTCGAACGTCACGCTCTGGCCCTCCTGGAGCTCACGGAAGCCCGAGGAGTTGATCGCCGAGTAGTGGGCGAAGACGTCCGGGCCGCCGCCGTCCTGGGCGATGAAGCCGAAGCCCTTCTCCGCGTTGAACCACTTCACAGTTCCCGTAGCCATGTCTCATGCCTTCCAGTCGATGAACGCCTCCCGCACCATGCGGAAGGCGGAGGTGATCGCCCTGGTCCCTGCGGCACAGCACAGCAAAAAGCCCACGCCTGGAGCGTGGGCAAGGGGAACATCCGAACCACGACAGCTAACAGGAACGCTACACGCCTACACCCTCCGTGACCACAGGAGGCGACGGCACGTTCAAAAGCGGTCCGTACAAGCAACGTCGACTGGTGCTCGGCGAGCGCGCTGCCGCCCTCAGACGGGGTTGGACGATTCGGGCTTCTCGACAGCCCGGCGGTACTGGTCGTTGAGGCGCTGCGCTTCTTCGAGCTGGCCCTCGAGGACGATGATGCGGCAGGCGGCCTCGAGGGTGGTGCCCTGGTCGACGAGTTCCCGGGCGCGGGCGGCGAGGCGCAGCTGGTAGCGGGAGTAGCGGCGGTGGCCGCCCTCGGAGCGCAGCGGGGTGATCAGGCGGTGTTCACCCAGGGCGCGCAGGAAGGCGGGGGTGGTGCCGAGCATGTCGGCGGCCCGACCCATGGTGTGGGCGGGGTAGTCGTCGTCGTCGAGACGACCGCGTGTGTCGTCTGCTGTCATCTGCACCTCTCTGGGACATGTTGAGGGGCTCTGGTGCCGTACGACACCAGAGCCCCGAAGGAACTACTACACCACCTGCCGACCCTGATACTGCGCCGGCTTTCTGTGTCCGCGGACCCGACCTGACTGCTGCCGGGGGTGCGGGGATCGCGGTTGCTTGACCGGAGACCACCTCACTAACGATGTCCTGCGGTACCCGGACTGAGTACTTCCGTCCGGGCGATCCTGATGGCGCCTCGCTCCTCCGTTCTTTCCTCGGTGATCCATCACTTACCACTGGGGGTACTGCCACTGCCTTCACTGCCGGGTACTGCACTTGCGGGTGCCGCATCTGCCATGACCGCGGTCCCGCTGCGGCGGCCCCTGATCACCGCGGGCCGCCCGGTCCGGCCGTCAGTCCCGTCGCCGTCCTGCAACAACCCTGGCTTCGGGGCTCCACCGCCGTACCGTCCTGCAACTGCTTGTACTGCTTGTACTGCGGGTACTGCTTGCCGGCAGTTCGTCTCTGCCAGGCCCTGCTGTCTCTCTGAGCTACGAGAGAAAATATAGCTACACCGCCCGGCAATGTCTACTGCGGCCAGTGCAGATTTTCATGTGTCCGCCAGTGAGCTAGTCGACCTCGGGCAGAGACTCGTGCGGAGTGTGGGGCGGTCATTCAGCGTCAACCGCCGCATGCCAGGGCAGATGCGGCGGGCAGCGAGGAATGGGTATGAGTCACCCGGCGGCCAGGGGATCTGATGGACATGAGGAGTGTCGATGTCGCCATCGACGGTTCTGCCGGGTCCGTCGCCGCCGCACGCGAGAGCACCTGGCACTTCCTCAAGGCTCTTCTTCCCTCCCCCGCGCCCGAGGGCGCCGAGACCGTGGTCCTGGTGGTTTCGGAGCCGGTCACCAACGCCCTGCGCCACGGCGGCGGCGCCTGCACCCTGGAGCTGACCGCGCACCCGGACCGCATCGAGGTAGCCGTGCACGACCACAGCCCGCACGTGCCACGCATGCGCACCCCTGATCTGAACGAGGGCACCGGAGGGCTCGGCTGGCCCATGGTCAACCGCCTCGCCACAGCGACCACAGTCCCCCGGCGCGCCTCTGGCGGGAAGACCGCCAGCGCCTTCCTTCCCCCGGTAGACCCCGGCGCCCCGGCGCCCCGGCGCCCCGGCGACAGACGGGTGCGCCGGCCCGCCTGGCGGCCCTGGTCCATCACCACTGCCGACATCGCCCCACTCGCTTCTCATCGTGGCCGGAGCGGTCCTCGCTGGTAGACCCTTTCACTCATGGCCCGGTATGTGGATCAGCGGCATACGACGCGGCCGACAGGGCCGGTGAGGGTGCTGGCGCCTGTTGGCGATACCAGCACCCTCACCCGTGCCACGGCTACGCGGCGGGGCGCTGCTGGGCGACAGTGGTTCAGCGCCCTGGGGGTGGGCAGGGCAGGCGAGCGGGGCGGAGTTCGCGGGGCTTTTCGCAGATGAGGAGAACGGCCGTGAGCATCGGGACGCAGGTCAGGAGTATGAAGGTCATGACGTGGTCGCTGGCGTCAGCCTCCCGGCCCGAACCCCTCGCCGTCCTGTGGCGATGGCCGCGTTCAGGAGATGTCCCACGGCCCGGGAAGAGTTGACGAGGCGGAGCCGGCGTCCGTGGCGGTGCCACCAGTCGAGGACCGCGAGGAAACCGGAGTCGCAGAAGGTGACCCGGGCGGTGTCCAGGACAAGGCCGGTGCGGCCGTTGTCTGCGGCGGAGGCCAGCAGTGCCCGCAGCGGGGCGGCGCTGTGGTGGTCGATCTCGCCCGCGAGAGGGACCACCACAGCGGCGCCGAGGGTGGTGCAGGAGGCGATGACTATGACACCGGGTGCGGCGTCCGCGCCCGAGTCGTGTACGACAGCAGGGGCAGAGACGGCAAAGTCGGCGGGCAGTAATCGGGGCGGTGCTTGAGGTGCTCACATCCCATCAACTCCTTCCTCCCAGGCCCGGGAAACGAGCCACGCGGCCCTTTCACCCCCTGTGACCAGCACCGTTCCCCGGCACGAGGGAAGATTCCATCCGAATGAGGCAGATCGCACCCTGGATGCGATTACTGATCACCGAGGCCGTCGCATGGCGTTTCTTGTGGCTGAGCAGTGGATCGTGCTGTCCCGGGCGGCCACCGCGCGGTGACCCGTCAGGGGCAGAGCGAGGCGAGGCAGGAGTCCGGGAGCGGCCGGGTCGCTGCGTATTCCCAGGAGCCGGGTTGCGGCCTCTTCCAGCAGAAGCCTCAGCGCGCGGCGAGATCCGTTCCTCGCGTACCAACCAGATGTCATTCCCGCGGATCCAGGGCGCCAGATGGCGCAGTGGCGGCTCTTGCGGGGAGATGTCCTGGTCGGTGAGCTCAGTGAGTACGGCTGCGATCAGCCGTTCTTCCTGGCGCGTTTCACCCCGGGACCAGACTGGGAGAGCGTGAGGGCGTTGTTCGAGGCCTGGGCGGCCTTCAGAGGCCCGGATCCGGATGGGGCCAGGTTCGTCGCCCTGGTCAAGCCGTTGCAGGACTTGGAGCCCACACTGGCTCCGGTTGACGGCCGGCAGCCTCCGTTGCAGCTCTTCGAGAACTGCATGGTGCGTATCAATGGGTCTGAGGCTCGTCTCCGCTACTGACACAGCGTTTGGCCGTCCGCTGGGGCCGGCGCAGACATATCAGGCCGCAGGCCGGTTCGAGCAGGCCCTGGTGGAGGTCGGCGCGTCGTTCGTAGCGGATGCGGAGCCGCTTGGACTGGGGGTGTCTATTCGATCACGTGAGATCCATCGGGCGGCTGACGGCAGTGGCCCATCACGGGAGTCGACGGGCCAGGAAAATATGTCGAACGCGGAGTCGACCTTTGAGGGGGTCCTGAGTGCCCCGGAACTGCTGCGAAAGGAAGCCCGTGCCGCGTGCTGTCACCTTGATTCGTTCTGCCTCCCTGTCCGATGTCGCGGAGTACGCGTACGCGGCCACGGCCCCGGCCGAGTCGCGACTGATCTTCCTGGCCGGAGCATGACCTCTGAACGAGGATGGCTCCACTGCGGCGATCGGGGACGTCGCGGGGCAGGCGGCCAGGGCTGTGGAGAACATGCGGACCGCTCTGACGGACTCGGGCGCGTCACTGCACGATGTCATCAGCACCCGTGTTCTCGTTGCCTCTCACCGGCGGGAGGACCTGGTGACGGCGTGGGAGGTTGTCCGGGACGCGTTCGGTGACCATGACGTGCCCAGCACATTGATGGGTGTCACCGTGCTCGGCTATGACGGCCAGCTCGTAGAGATCGAAGCCATCGCTGCCGTGCTTGATTCCTGAGCCGACGGGCCATCCCTGCCGAGGGACCAACCGCCCTCCTCGTTCGGCTCCGGTCACGATCGGAGCCGAACGAGGAGGGGGGCAGCGGTGACGGTGCCGAGACAGACGCACCCGCGCTTCTCGTAGCGGGTGGCGACGGCTCTGAACCGTTTGAGCTTTCCGATGGCCCGCTCCACCGTGTTGCGATCTTTGTACCGGTCCTTGTTGAAGCCCGGGGGCCATTTGCCACATGACCCCCGGCGCAGGCGGGCGGCCTTGTGGTCCTTCTTCTCCGGGATCACGTGCCGGATACCGCGCTTGCGGAGGTAGACGCGGATCTTGCCATTGCTGTACGCCTTGTCGGCGCTCACGCTGTCCGGGGTGCGGCGGGACGCCCGAGCCCTGCGCGGGGAACGCGGATCTTGTCCGTGACCGGCTCGAACTGGGTGCAGTCCGCCCGTTGTCCCGGGGTGACGAGCAGGGACAGCGGGCGGCAGCGGCCCTCCGCAACCAGGTGGATTTTGGTCGTCAGTCCGCCGCGGGAGCGGCCAAGGGCTTCACCTGGCGCACCGCCTCGCGTTCGGGCAGTTCACGCCACTGCAGCCCAGTGCTGAGCCGTGGGCGACACCGCGTCAGGCGATCAGGGGTTTGATGCCGCGTTTCCACAGCACGCGGCGGTACTTGTCGAAGTCGTGGCCCCGGCCGGCGTACAGACGTTGGGGCTTGTGGCGGGGGCGTCCCCGCAGTCCCCGGATGGACGGTGGCGTCCAGTAGCGGCAGGAGCTGGGGGATGTCGTGCCGGTTGCCGCCGGTGAGGGTGACGGCGAGCGGGGTTCTGTGTCGGTCGACGATCAGATGGTGTTTGGAACCGGGGCGAGCCCGATCGACGGGCGAGGGTCCGACATGATCCCCCCTTTGAGGGCCCGGACGTGCGATCCGTCCACGGAGCAGTCGTCCAGGCCCAGCAGGCCGGCGTGGCGCAGCTCGCTCAGCAGGGTGGCGTGCAGGCGTGGCCAGGCGCCGGCCTCGGTCCAGTCCCGCAGCCTGCGCCAGGCCGTCACCCCGGAGCAGCCCACGGTCTCTGCGGGGACGTCACGCCACGTGACACCCGTCCGCAGCACGTACAGGACGCCGGCGAGGGCCGCCCGGCCGGAGACCCGCAGCCATCCGGGGTAGCAGCGTCGCCGCTCGGGAGCGGGCGGCAACAGCAGGGCCACCGCTCCCGCAGGGCGTCAGGAACAAGATCAGCACACACCCGGACAGCCTGCCGACCAAGATCGCCGAGCGCTGGATCCGCAGCTCAACTCATTTTGAAACGATCAGTCAGAGGTCGACGCCTCCGATTTCGAAAGTCTGAACACTTTGGGCGTCGAACCATTACCAGAACCGCTTGCCGTGCAGGGCTGTGTCGTCGTTGCGGTAGACGTATCGCTCTGTGCCGGCGGTGGACGTGTACCAGCGGTCCACGAGAGCTCCGTCGGTCGCCACGGTGGTGAAGCGCGAGAGGTCGAAACCGATGTACTGCCCTTCGCCGTGGTTGGCGGCCACGATCACCCGCTTGCGTGAGGAGCGGTCGTAGGCGGCGACGACGTCGGGGTGCCCGGAGTCGACGATCCGCATGCCGGGCCGGATGTGACGCATGTACAGGGCCAGGACGTAGTACTTCGTGTTGACGAGGCCGAGCTGGTTGTTGACGAGTTCGATGGGGCCATACGTACCGCCGTTGTTGTTGTCGACGATCTGCCAGTAGACCCACGCTGTGGGGTGGAGCCAACGCATGTCGTAGCCGATGGTGCGGGCGATGGTCATGCCGCTGGCGTCGCCGTCCGTGTACTCGGACATCCAGATCGGCTTCCCGGACGCCTCAGCCGCGGCGTAAAGCAGGTCGCGGCGGGTCTCAGTGCGGTAAGCGTGGACATTGATCCGTCCAGCCGCCTGCCGGGTGTCGGAGTCGAACTGGTTCCAGGTGGTCAGGGCGTAGTCGTAGCCGTTCTCGTCCATGGCCGGGATTTCCCTCCAGGACAGGCCACGGGCGTCGAGCTGGGCGCGGGTCTCGCGGATGAGTCGCGCCTGCTGGGCGGGATCAAAGAAGCAGCCCTCCTGGCCGCGGCCCATCTCCGGCGTCCACGGCAGGGCCGGCTCGTTCACCGGCTGCACCGAGCGGAAGTCGATGCCCCAGTGGTCGTGGGCGTACCGGGCGATGGTGGCAAGGTAGGCCGCGTGGCGCCCGTAGTCGCCGTTTTGAAGGTTGCTGGTCCACCCCGCGTCGTAGCCGCGCGGATCGTCGTTCCGCAGCATCCACCACATGGGCGAGTTGGAGAACAGCTCGAAAATGTCGGCCCCGCGGTCCCTGGCCATCCACATCATGTCGCGCTGGTTGGCGTCGGCGTACCAGTTCCAGCTGGTGGAGGACGGATCGTCGTTGAACCAGTCGAGCTGGTAGCCCTCGATCTCCTTGTTCCGCCCGGTCGGCCCAGGCCCGGTCGAGTGCCTGTTCCGCCGCCGGGACGTTGGCCTCGGCGTCCTCGTGCCGGTTCTGTGCGTCGAGGTAGGCGATGTTCTTCTTCGTGCGGGGCGGAGCCTGGGACGGGGCAAGGGGTGCCAGGAGGTTATGACGTTGTCGGCTGTTGGCCGGGTGGTGGTCAGCCTGTCTGTGGAAGTGTCGGAGGTCACCCGTAGGGCCGGCGCGCTGCCTTTTGCTCAGAAAGAGCCCGGCGGTCCGTACACACCGGCCAGCTCAACCGCCAGACGTGCGAGTCGTTCCCTTGCCTCCGGCGGGTCCAGCACCTCGACGCGTGCCCCCAGCCCGGCCAGCTGTGTCGCGACGACCTCCGGCGTGGGCCCGTCGACCCGTATCTCCGTCCACCCGTCGGGGAGTACCGGACCGACGTGCAGGCGTCCGTCGAACAGCCGCTCCAGGATCGCCATGGCACCCGGCTCGGCCCGGGCCCGAACCGTCGCCGCGTACAGCCGCTCCTCCAAGCGCGCGGCGAACGAACGCCAGACGGTGGGAAGGTCGAAGCTGGGTGGCCGTACGACGGGCTCGCCGGTTGCCTCGACCGAGGCGACCCGGCTGAGCCGGAAGGTCCGCAAGCCCTGCTCCGTCTCGGCGACGAGGTAGTCGCGACCCGCCTTGGCCACGAGCCCGAGCGGATGGACGGTTCGCACACCGACGGGCTTGCCGGGCCCGGCATACCCGAGCCGCACCTGGATCCCGTCCACCACGGCCCGCCGGAGCGCGTCGAGGTGCGGCCCGGTGGCCGTGACGTCGGCGCGCGACCAGTCCGTGCCGTCGGTGAGGCCGGCCCGCGACGCGGCCTCGGCGCCCGAACGCAGCGGTGCGGGCAGCGCACGCACCAACTTGCGCAGTGCCGTACGGAGTTCGGGCGTGGTGGACGAGGGGCCAGCGATCAGGAACAGCGCCCGGATCTCCTCGGCGGTCAGCCCGGTGAGGTCCGTACGGGCGCCGCCGACCAGCGACCAGCCGCCGCCGCGGCCACGCTGCGAGTAGACGGGGATGCCCGCAGTGGACAGGGCCTCCAGGTCGCGGCGTGCGGTCCGTGGCGACACTTCCAGTTCGGCGGCGACCTCGGCCACGGTCACACGGGTGCGCGTTTGGAGGAACAGCAGGGTTGCCACCAGGCGATCGGCTCTCATAGCGACCATTCTCTTCCGGAAAGTGGCCAGGAGATGACCTGTTCGGCTTCCAGGATGAGGCCATGACGCACACCGAGAACACCCCACGGTCCACTGTCACCCCTGACGCCACCGACGACCCTCGCCAGGGCCTGCTGAAGGCGATCGCGCTGGCCGGGCGTACCGTCGCCGCAGTCCGGCCCGAGCAGTTCGACGGGCCCACGCCCTGCACCGAATTCACCGTCCGGCGGCTGGCCGGGCACCTCGTCGCCGTCCTGCGCCGGATCGCCCTCGCCGGGCGCGGCGGCGACGTGACGAGTCTCCCCACGGTCGCCGACGACCTCACGGACACCGAATGGCAAGAGGCGTGGGACGCCGCGGTGCGTGAAGTCGAGGCGGCGTGGGCGGATCCCGCGATCCTGGGCCGGACACTGACACTGCCGTTCGGCAGCCTTCCGGGTGCTGCCGCCGCAGCCGTCTGGACCTCGGAATTCACCGTTCACACCTGGGACGTGGCCACCGCGACCGGCCAACTCCCGGACTGGGACCCCGAACTCGTGGCGATCTCGTACGCCGCCATGAGGCGCGGGCTGCCCGCCGGGCCGCGTGACGGTGCGCCGTTCGGGGCCGCAGTGGACGTCGACGCGGACGCGCCGGCCATCGACCGCCTCGTGGCGTGGTGCGGACGCAAGCCGTAATCAGCATCCCAAACAGGGAGGGCGGCCCCATGGCCGGGGTCGCCCTCCCTGCACGTTCGGGCAGGACGGCGCCACGACCCGGCGGCCGGCGGCGACGTTGCGCTCCTTCTCGCGGACCATGAAGGTGCAAGCTCCGCCCAGGTGTCCTGTCGCAGCGCAATTGACGGGAGCCACGATGCTGACCTGCATTGTTGCCGTGCCGTTTGAGGATCCCCGGCTCCCCGTTCTCCACCGACACGGCAGTCGCACAAGAGACTCCGTTTTTACCGGCCCGGCTGAAGGGGGGACGGCGCCAAGCCGAACACCAAGTCAAACCGAACGTGAAGCCCACGGTGGGTTCGCTCAACCGACGAAAGGCTTCACGTCTACGACCGTCGGCCGGCGCATCGTACCGTCGTACGCCCACCAGTCGATCGACTCCTGAAAGTGGCCACCGCCGCCCAGGTCGAAGAAGACCGGCCCCGGCTCACTGCCGTCGACCGGCAGTACCCCCACCACACCCTCGCGCGACTCGAGCCCCTCCCTCTCCCAGCCCATCGAGCTCGCCTCCCTGCATCGCACGCACCGGCGCGAATCCATCGGATGTCCATCACCACGATGCCGAGACGACTCACCCCGCGCAGTCAAACGGCGGCATATTCCCCCCCGGCGGGTGGCGTGAAGCTTCCGCTGCGCGCCGCCTGGCAGCCCGGACGCTCCAGCATCGGGTCGTGCTCGATCGCGGTGGCATCGGATCCGATCGTCTGGTGTTCCGCCGACCTCGCAGGCGATCGGTCCCCAAAAGAGTGATGTTGCCCCGATTGGAGCGTTACGGACCGCAGGGTCGGGCACGGTGGGGCGCGTCGATGGACGAGCCACTCCGAACCGGGCTCGTCCCTCATGCGACGGAGAGGATGCAACTGGATGTCACGACAGCGCATTGCCTTCACCCTTGCCGGCCTGGCCCTGGTGACCGGCCTGATCACCGCCCCGGCCGCCACCGCGACGCCCTCGGGGCGGCCGACCAGCAGGGCGGCCGCCCCGTGCTCCGCCTGGAAGACGATCACCATCACCGGAGGTCGCGCCACGTACAGGGAGTGCAGGAAGACCGAGGACGGCAAGCAGCAGGTCAAGGGCGACCTGCAGCTCTGGGACACCAAGACGGACGGCAAGTCCGTCCAGGCATATGCGAGGACGGACTACAACCACTGGTACGGCGACAAGGTCACCTGGGAGCACTTCTACGCCTGGTCGAACACGGGCCGCCCCAGCCCGGTCTACTCCTCGGGCTGGCACAGAGGCGATGACTTCGAATTGACCATCAACCTCGTGTGATACCCCGCTGGACCGATCGCGGGCCGCTGGACCCGCCCGCGGCCCACGCCCTGGGCAGGAACAGGTTTCCTCGTACTGTCCAGGGCGGACGGGCGGACTGTCAGCTCAGTCGGCGAAGTCTGTAGGTGGGACTGCGGAGGAAGGGGCCAACGGCGCGGTGGTGGGCCCGACATCGCAGGAAGAAGCAGCCGTGGCGAGTGAAGGGAACCCGGCAACGACTTCGCAGGCTCTTCTTGATCAACACCCTCTTGGCGGGCGGTGAGATGGAAGCAGAAGTAGGCGTCGAGGTGCGGGCTTCCAACCGTCCGAGCGTGAAGTTCCCTGTGGAGGGGACTTCCGTGCCCACCGCCGACCCTACTCACGACGACGCTGGCCAGCGCGTGACAGTTCGCCGACCGGCGCGAGCATGTGTCCGCCCTCGCCCACGCACCACCATACGGCCGTGCCCTCTCGCTCCGAGCCGTGGACACCGAGGTCATGTCGAGGGCACACCGGCCAGACCTGCCGGGTCCGTTCGAGGAGGCTCTCCTGGATCAGGATCGCCAGGCTGGTCAGTGCCGTGGTCGGGTCGTCGCACATGTTTGGCAGGATGTGGCCGCCCCAGTCGAGTCGTTCGCCGTCGGCAAGGCGGACACCGGCTCCCACCGGGAACCAGTCCTCCAGGACCTCGATCTCCGGTTCGCCCTGGATCCCCCGCGTGGGCAGGTCGCGAGCTATGGTCCGCAGCGCGGCGCGCAACGTCTCCAAACGCTCGGGGGCGAGGTCGAAGCCGGGATCGAAGCCCGCGTCGTCCAGAATGCGCCGGGCCAGAGCGGTCATTTCCGCCGGTGACACGTCGGCCGGATTCCGCTCGACGACCTCCAGGATGGCATCGGTGTACTGGAACCGGTCGAGTAGTTCGCAGGCGAGGGCGACGACGTCCTGCGGGTCGAGGTTGTCCTCGCGCAGACCGAGGTAGACCCTTCGCCCCAACTCTTCAGTATTCGCTTCGTGCTCAGCTGTGGCGTCGCTCACCAGCTCAGTATCGCGACGCAGCGCGGCTCCCCGCTGCACGATTATCGGCATGCAGCTATGTGCGGCCCGAGCGAAGGCCGCGTGGCCGGCACGGTCGAGGACGCGATGGCGCCCCTCGACCCGGGGAACGAGAGCCCCCATGACCGTGGAAGCCCTCCTCACACGCCGGCCCACCGCCACGCAGAAGGTGGAACTCATTCACGGCGTGCTCGTCTTCACCGGCGACTTCGACGAGCGTGACCTGGAAACCGCACGCCGTACCTACCCGGGCCGCCGTCCGGTGCTGAACGCCGACGGCGGCCTGGAAGTACATCCCGCCGGGCGCGGAGCACCCACCCCGCTCGTAAACCGGGCAGCCGAACTCGAGCCGGAAGGCCGCGCCTGAACATGGGCTGCCCTCAGCCGACAGAGCGGCGTTCACCGTTCAGGCAGGCCATGGCATAGCCGTGCTCGTCGCGATGACGGGCCAGGCGGGCCATCGCCCACGCAGTCTTCGCGTCCATCCCCTCGCCGAAGTCGGCAACCAAGCGCCGCGCTTGCCACGTCGTGCGCGGGGCCAGCACCCACCATATGAGCGGGAAGCGGGCCCTGCCGGTGTCGGCCGTCGTCGAGCCTGTCCCGGCGGGGGCCTCGGCAGAGGGAAGAGGGGGCACGGTCGCGAGTCTGGCATCGGCCCAGCCCCTGGCGGCGGCCGTCGGCCGGAGACCACCAGAACGAATGAGGTCACGGAACCCCGGTTGACGGCTGCGGGGCGAACCGCACCTCCGCGGCCCACAGATCCTCCAGCCGCCCTCCCGCTGTCCGGACTGCTCTGCGCCGTTCCCACCGGAAACGGACCCACTCGCCGAAGGCGGGAGCACCGGCCATCCGGCAGGGATGTACCCGATCGGCCTCCGTCTCAGCGGTCTACGTGGAGCAGCGATCAACGAATGGCTATGCCCCTGTCTCGCGCGTCATCACATACATGTTCCCGATGTCCGGATCGCCGTACCTGAAGAACAGCACCAGCCCATCGTGCTGATCGCGGTCCACGTGGAAGAACCACGAGCATGTCGACGGGGGCTCCGGAGCCGAGGGGTCGGCCACAGGCACGGGAAAGCGCTTCTCGACTCGTGCCCGGGCCGTCAGCGCGAGTCGGACGACCCGTCCGCCGTCGTCGTCGGTCAGTTGCCAGGTTCCCGTACCGGAGAGGCGCCAGCCGTCCTCGAAGTCGAAGTCCTGTCCGTCAAGTTTTTCGAGAAGGGCCGTTCCATCTTTACGAAGTACCACATGGGTCCCCTCGACGTTTTCCCAGCCCCCGGCGACTTCGGCCGCCGTGGCGTCGTGGAGCCCTGTTCCCTTGTAGTACTGATAGGGGCCGGCGCATGCCGTCAGAGGAGCCAAAACCGCCATCAAGCCACCGAGGCCCCCCACGCACGCCGTCTGCTTCCGCCCGCCACCAGGACCTCCCGCCCTCAGCCCGTATCGGCCAACCGAGTAGGAGCGGCCGTGGAGAGATACCTTGCCAGGGCTATTGAACGTGTTCAACTCTGCGGCTCCAGGGTGGGCGCCACCCCTACGGCCCACGCCTCCAGCACGGCCCGCAGGTCGCGCAGGAGCCGCCAGGGCAGGCGAGCCGGACTGCGCACGTTCTGCACGCTTTACCCGGTCGATCTCCTGCCGCTGGGACTCGGTGACGTACTTGCCCGCCTTGGCCTCCTCTTCGACGAGAAGCTGCACCTGGCTGTGCAGAGTCGCTTTCGACATGTGGCGCCGCGGACGGCGTCGCAGATCTCTCAGGACCCGGCGCACTGTCTCAAGGCGGCCCGCGCGGTCAGCTCCTCCCTCTCTTCTCCTGCCCGTTCCAGGGCCCGCTCTGCGTCCGCCGCCTCCTGCGCTCGGGCCAGCGCGGCAGCGAAGTCGGCAGCGGCACCCGCGATCCGCCCCTCCTCCGCAGTACGGTCGTGCGCGGCGGTCGCGTTGACGCGGGCCAGTCCGGTGGACGTACCAGCGGCGGATCAGCGTGTCGCGATCCACCGGGACGGACACCCCGAGCACCGGCTCGTGCTCCGCGTCCCACACCGGCGCCACCTCCCGGTCCAGGTGCACACGCAGCATCCTGCGCTCGAACTGAATGCCGACGACCGACCCGATCGGCGCCCCCTCCGGCTGAGTGGAACTCGAACCCGGCCTGCGTGCCACGGGTGCGCAGCCAGGCGTCGGCCGCGGACTTCCCGTACAGGTGGTCGGCGCCGGCCACGGCGCGGGAACGTCGACCGCAGAGGTGCGGGTGCCCGTCGGGGCCGGGGTGGTGGGCGAAGTGGCAGACCCGGTCGGTGTACAGCTCGGTGGTCAGCTGCAGACCGCATCCTCCCAGCAGCAGCCCGCACCAGAGCGTGTCGTGCTCGTGCCGTCGGCTGAAGGCGTCCAGCTCGATCGCTTCCAGCGGCAGCATCAGCGGCTCCTCCGAGTCCGCGCCGCCCAGTACCGCCGTCTGAATCTGCCGCCTGCCACCCCGCACGAACCCCCACTTTTCCTTCCAATTCAGCGTGGCACCACACCCGTTGACTCCGCAGCCGATGACCGCGTTCACCCAGCGCATGACCGGCGAGTGCCGTCGACGGCGTCATCGATCCACACCGGGGCGTCGCCCTTGAAGGCCTCGTACACGGCGGGGTCGGCGTGCACAGCCTCCTCCCCGACCACGACGGAGCTGGGCAACAGCGCGGTCAGGAAGCCGGTGAAGTGCGCCTCGGCGGCTCAGCCGGCGACAGTGACGAGGCCGTGCGGCCCGTTCTTCTCGACGACGCCGGCGTCCCCGAGCTGCCGGAAGCGGGGCACGATCTCGGCGGCGGCCTTGCGGACCTCCTCCTCCACCTCGGTCGTGCCGCCGACGAGGACATGGGCGAGGAAGCCGCTCGCTCCGACGGATCCGGTCGTGCGTCGCGCTGTCATGCGTCCATCCCCTCCACACCGCACCGACGTCCCGGGGTCCGCTCGGCGACCTGCGGGCGTCCCCGCGACGGGCCGTCAGTCGGGACAGGTGTTCCGGTAACCGGGGGAGGACAGATAGCGGGCCCATTCGTCGGGCTCCAGCCCGCCGTCGGCGACCAGACAGGCCGTCCGGTCGAGGTGGTCGCGCAGGTCGTGGGTGGGTCTCAGGTCCCAGAGGACGACGTCGCCGCGGCTGCCGGCGGTCGCGAGGAGCTTTCCGTCGGTGGAGAACGCGACCTCTTGGGCGCCGTCCAGGTTCTTCGCCAGAGCCGTTCCGAGCTGCCGGGGCCGGGCCCGGTCGCCGAGGTCCCACAGGAGGACGTTTCCGTCGGCTCCGGCAGTCGCCATGATGTCGGCGGAAGGGGTGAGGGCCATGGCGAGAACGTGGTCGCCTGCGGGCGGAGTGAGCGGATCGCCCAGGCGCCGGGCGTGAGTGGGCTCCTTGAGGTCCCAGAGGATGGCGGTCCCCTTCAGGTCGCTGGTGACCAGGAGATCTCCCGCCGGGGACATCACCGCCCCGCCCACCGCCTGCTCGTGGCCCAGGAGCGCCTGCCCCAGCTGACGCGGGTGGCTGGGATCGGTGACGTCCCACAGCCGGGCGCCGTTCGGATCGCCCGGGTCGCCGAACATGTCGGTGGCACTCGAATCGCTGAACGGGTCGGTGGCGCTCGGATCCTCCGAGGCGGCCTGCAGGAACACGCCTTCGCTGTCCGAGACGACGACGGTCGGTTCGGGGAGGGGGCTGCGCGTCGCTGACCGGGCCCCCGACCCTGCCACGAGGGCCAGGACTCGGCCGTCGCGGACCCGCCAGACGTTGAGCACGCTCCACTGGCCGAGCGCCTTCGCCCGGCGGCGCGGCCTGCCCGTGTCCCGCAGGTCCCAGAAGGTCGCGCCCCCTGAACCGCTCACCACGAGGGTTCTCCCGTCGGCCGAGAACACCAGGGACGTGAGGCCGGATGCCGAGCCGGTGAACGAGGGCGCCAGACGGCGGGGCCGGGCGCGATCGGTCAGGTCCCACAGGACGACGGTCCCCTCGAAGTCCGCCGTGGCCAGCGTCCGGCCGTCGGGGGCGAAGGCGACGGCGCGCACCTCACGGCCGGTGTGCCCGGTGAGGGCGGCGAGCCTGCGGGGGCGGGCCGGGTCGGTGGTCTCCCACAGGGCGACGTCGCCGTCCCGGGCGCCGGTCGCAAGCATCGTGCCGTCCGCCGACAGGGCCAGGGTGTCGATGAACCGGAACCCGGACCCGGTCGGGGAATTCCCGGCGGAGTGGACGAACGGAGGGCCGAAGGCCCGCGGGTGACCGGCGCGTTCGAGGTTCCACAGCGTGATCACGCCGTCGCCGCTCCCGCTCGCGGCTCCTCGGCCGTCGGGTGCGAAGGCCATGGCACTGTCGTCCCGGCCGGCCGTCAGTCTGTCGATCCGGTACGGGCGGTCGATGTCGCGGACGTCCCACAGCTGCAGCCCGGTGTCCCGGCTTCCGATGGTGGCCAGGGTGGCTCCCCGGGGTGCGAAGACCGCCCTGCCGTCGAGCAGGAACCGCGTGAAGTCGCCGGCCGGACGCGGACGGGCCGGATCGCCGACGTTCCACATGCTGATGCCGGAGATGGCTCCGGAGAGCGCCAGTGTCCTGCCGTCGGCGGACAACGCGAGGGAGAAGACGGAGTCGGGCAGGGCGGGAGCGAGCCGGCCGAGCGGCCGGGGGGCCTGGCGCCGTCGGATGTTCCAGAGGGTCACCGGGTGCTCCTTGGTGTTCCGGGCGGCCGTGGCCATCACCGTGCCGTCCCGGGAGAAGGCGACCCTCTCGACCGGTGCGGCGCGGTCGTCGACCGGCGCTCCGGACGGGTGGGGCCGAGCTGGATCGGTCAGGTCCCACAGCTGAAGCCCTGGTGCCGCCTCGCTCGACCGGACGAGCACGGTGCCGTCCGGTGACAGCCACGCGTTCGTCTTCCTTTCACTGTCAGCGGCCGGCACGGCACCGGTCCGGCGGGGATGCCGTGGGTCGGCCAGGTCCCAGATCGCGGCGGCTCCGCCGTGGTCGGCCGCCACCAGCCTGCGGTCGTCCGCCGAGAACGCCACCGCGGAGGCGCCGTCGGCTCCCGGAATGGTGAGACGTTCCCCCAACTGGTGGGGGCGCATCGGGTCCTGCACGTCCCAGATCATCACGCCGCCCTGTGCGAAGGCGGCCGCGAGGTAGCGGCCGCCGGGGGCGTACGCGACCGAGTTCACCTCGCTGTTCAGACCGATGAGGCGGCCGGTGTACGCCGTCGTGGTGAGCGTCCTCTCCAGCGCCGCGTAAGTCTCCGCGTCGGGATGGAGCCGGTGGGCGGCGATGCCGAGGCGCAGCGCGGTGCGGGGGTCGGTCTCCAGGGCCGCGTCGGCCTGGGCGAGGAGCTGCCGTACGGTGGCGACCCGCTGCTGGTCCTGGGCGGTGGAACGCTGCTGCAGGGCGACGACGGCGGCCGCAGAGGTGATGACGACCAGCGCCGTCAGACCGGCGATCACCATGTGCCGGGCGCGCGCGGAACGACGCGCACCGCGAGTGGACGCGGTCAGGAACGCGGCCGCGGCGGGGCTCGGGCGGTCGGCGTTGCCCGAACGGTCGGCCCAGTCGCGGGCCGCCTGCAGGCGGATGCCGCGGTAGAGCAGGCCGGGATCGCGGTCGGCGCCTGCCCAGTCGGCGGCGGCCTGTTCGAGTTGCTGCCGGATCAGCAGGCCGGTCCGGTCCGCGTCGATCCACCGGCGCAGGCGGGGCCAGGCGCGCAGCAGGGCCTCGTGCGCGATCTCCACGGTGTCCTGCCGCTGGGTCAGCAGACGCCCTCGGGTGTAGGCGTCGACGACCGCGGTGACGGTGCCGGGGTCGGCGCCGATGTCCTCCAGGGCGGTGCGGGGCAGCCGGCGGCGGGTGTCCTGGGTCCCCTCGCCGACCCTCACCAGGCGCAGGAAGAGTGTGCGGGCGGCCTGCTGCTCCTCGGTGTCCAGGGATCCGAAGAGCTGTTCGGCGGTGGTCGCGATGGCCTGGTGGATGCCGCCGGTGGCCCGGTAGCCGTCGACGGTCAGGGTGTGGCCGTGCCGCTGCTGCCACGTGGCGCGCAGGGCGTGGGCCAGATACGGCAGCCGCCCGATCTCGTAGGCGCCGGCCTCGGAGGCATCGGACAGCTCCGTCGTCCCGGTCGCCCCGGTCGACTCGGGCCGGTCGGTTTCCTCCTCCGGGTCTCCCTGGAGGGCGGCGCTCTCCGCCGCGTCCGCGCCGTACGCGTCGGCCCCCAGATCGCGCAGCAGAAGCTCGACGAGGCCGGGTTCCACCTCCAGGCCCACGTCCCGGGCCGGAAACCGGATCGCCTCCCGCAGTTCGTCCCGCGTCATCGGCCCGAGCAGCAGCTGGCCGTGTCGCAGGGCGTCGCGCAGCTGGGGGAAACCGGCGCAGGGGGTGTAGAAGTCGGAGCGCAGCCCGTACACGACCACGGCGTCGGGGCCCTGTCCGCCGGGCCCGACCTCCGCCAGTGCGGCGAGCAGGTCGAGGAAGGCGTACTGCTCCCGCTCGCCGGCGCCCAGGGTGAAGAGCTCCTCCAGCTGGTCGACGACCACCACCAGCCGCCCCTCCCCCGTACCGGCCCCGCTCAGCGCCGCGCGGAGCCGTGTCGATCCCGCCGCGGAGCTCGCGGCGGCCTCGGCCTCCCGCAGGCTCAGCCCCGCGCTCTCCTCCAGGCCCGCGGCCAGTGCGGCCATCGGCTGTGCGGTGGGGGTGATCAGCACCTGGGGCCAGTCGGCGGAGCCCGCGACGGGCAGGGCACCCCGCCGGATCGCCGGCAGCAGGCCGGCTCGCAGGAGGGAGGACTTGCCGGCCCCGGAGGGGGCCGACACCACGAGGGGTCCGCCGGTGAACAGGCGCCGGTCGACCTGGATCAGCAGCTGTGCGGTCGGCCGGTCCCGGCCGAAGAACCAGCGCGCCTGTTCGGTGCCGAAGGCCGCGAGTCCCGGGTACGGGCACTGCCCGCCGTCCGGCGCGCTCCGGACGGTCCGCCGGGTCCGACGTACACCGTCCTCGTAGTGCACGTGCAGGTCCCGCTCGGCGACGTACTGGTCCCGGGCCGCCTGGAAGATCCGGCTGCGATCGGCGCCCCAGGCGTGAAGGCCCGGCTCTCCGTCCTGGGAACCGCTCATCTCCGGGGGATCAGTCATGGCCGGTGATGTGCTGGTCCCGTCCCGCCTGGTACACGCGTGCGTGCCCGGACGCCTCGGCCTTCATCACCAGCTTCTCGATCCGCGTCCGCTCCTCCCGGGGCAGTGCCGGGGCGAGCCGCTCCTCCAGCAGCCGCCGTACGTCGGCCGCCAGCGACGGGTCTGCGCGGACCAGCCGTTGCAGTTCGGTCCGCCAGATACCGGCCAGCGCCTCCTCGGCCGCGTGGTCGCCCGTCCGGCGCGCCTCCAGCACGTCGTCCCGCACCGCTTCGAGGTCCGCGCCGACCTGTTCGGCCCGTTCCGGGTGTCCTCGGCGCCACAGCGCGACGACCGCGTCCCGCGCCTCCGCCCACGCGCTGGTGGCCATGGCGGACACCACCGCCGTTCCCGCGGCCATCACGATCGGATCCATTCAGCGCCCACCTCCGCAGCGGCCGAGGAACACCACCGTAGGCGGGGCGGGGCACCGGGCCGGGCCCCTGCGACATGGGTCCGACCGGATCAACCCGACTGGTCCAATCCCGGCGTACGGGAACGCCTCACCTCGCAAGTGCTCGCTTCATCCGTGCCTGACTGGGACTGCCTCTAGCGAGAGGTGGCCGCGGGCGCAGCAGTACTCGGACTCCAGCCGCTGCTCGCTCACGAAGAGGGAGGCGTGGCAGAAGCACGTCTCCGGAGGGACGCTCCCGACCGGCCCCCGGGGGGAGGGGCTAGGGGCGCCTCGGGAGCATCGGTCCTGCCGAAAAGGCCCGACGTCGTTCTTGGGGGTTGAGGGTGTTGACCCCGGTGCCGATGTACTCGTGCGGGTTGAGCGAGAGGAGCGTGGCGTTGATGCCGGCGCGTTCGGCCAGGATCACTGATGCAGCCGGGTGCAGGATCCGCCAGTCCATGTGCGCCCAGGCGGCGCCCATCAGGGCAGGATCGTGAGTGAAGTCCTCCACGGTGATGAATCGGCGCTGCAGGACATGCCGGCCGGTCCCCTGTTTCTCTCGTTCCGCGGCCGCGGCCGACAGCGCGGGCACCACCAGTTCGGCACGCCCGGAGCCGGCCTCGACGTACAGGCCGTTGAGGAACTCGGCCCCCTCGGCCAGCGCCTGCACACAGGTGTGATCGAGCAGTACATGGATCACGCGGCGCGGTCCTCGCGCTGCAGCTCCTGAAGAAACCTCTGGGCCCTCCCCCGCGCCTCGTCCGTCACCGTCACCGTCACCGTCACTCCGGTCGTCTGGCGGATCTCTTCCAGAGCCGGCCGTGCCCGTTCCTCACGTTCCTGCTGCGTGAGCTCCCGCGTCACCAGCTCCTCGAGGAGGTCGTTCATCGTCGTGCCGCGCTCACGGACCAGCGTCCGCAACCGGTCACGCACATCCTTGGTCGTTTTGATGCTCGTGTCCTGATCCGCCATACACCCGTTCCACTGCGAGTAGAAAAGGAGTGGTTTACGGCAGAGGCATCAGCCGGCCGACCTGCCGTCGACGGGGATTCTTGACAGCCGCTCTGACCGGACTTCCGTCAAGTCCCGGTTCGCCGAGGCCCCGGCCACAGCTGCTGCCCGGTTCGGATCGCCGGTGCGTCTCTCCAGGTTACTTCCGGACGTGAACCGAGCGAGAGACGCTCGGTGGGGGTATGTCGTTTCGCTCAAGGCCACTTTGGGATCCATGAGGAGATCAGCCATGTACGCAGTGATCCGGCGCTACGAAGGAGTCACCGACTCTACCGAGGCAGGACGCCGAGTGGACGAGGGATTCGTGCCCCTCCTCCGCCGAGTCCCCGGTTTCGTGGCTTACTACTGGGTGGACGCCGGGGACGGAGTGATGGTCTCCACCAGCGTCTTCGAAGACCGGTCCGGGGCCGAAGAGTCGATCAAGCAAGCGGCGGACTTCGTAAGGGACAACCTCGCGCCGCTGCTCCCCAACGCTCCTCAGGTCACAGCCGGCCCGGTCGTGGCTGCTGGGTAGCGACCTGCGAAGCGGGCCACGGGATCCCCCCCTCCCGCTCCGACGACCTGGCCCTTTAGAGGGCGTCCTCCATGGTGAGGTCGTCGGACAGAACGTGCATCTCGGAACCCGGCCTGCCCCTGTCCACGGGGCTCGGACCTGCAAGTTCGCCCCCCCTTTTCGCTCTCACCTGGGCGGAGTCGAGGACCGCCCGGGACAGATCGACCAGGCCGTGACTGTCCAGGAGCTCGAGCACCTTCTGGTGCAGCCGGCCGCGGACACCACGAGGGGCTGTCCGGCGGCGAGGCCCTTCCCGACCGGGAACTGAGGGGTGTGTGGCTGGGGGAATCGAGGGCAGGCGGGGAATGAGCGAATGGGACCGCTCCGACCGTCCGCCCTGCGGCCTCCCCCGACCGCGAGAGCGGCGACACGCGTACGGCCCGCACCAGTCAACGGTGCGGGCCGTACGTATACCCCCGGGGCTATGCCCGGAGGGTGATCACGTGACCAACCGCCGCACCGGGCACCGGTCCCGACGTCCACGCCTCACGCCGACCTTCTCGACGAACTGCCGGGTGTCCCCTCCCCGACCTTGAAGAATTTCGAGGCACGCTGGGAAACCGTCGCCCAGAACCGGGAAGCCCGCGCAGGTTCCTCGGAACCGGCGTCGATCCCGACGGCCACACGGCTACTGAACTTGATCGGGTGATGTCGGGACCGGTCGTCTGACAGCTCCTGGTCCGTTTCCGTAGCCCTGGACCGTGAGATACGCGCAGGGTGGCGGGTTGACCGACGCCGGGAGGGCCGCGCGGGAGCGAATCCGGCTGCGGGCCGTGGAATGCTACGAGGGCGGGGAGAAGAACCGGGAGATCTCAACTGCGCTGCGGGTGTCCGAGCGGTCGGTGGAACGGTGGCGTCAGCAGTGGCGGGAAGCTGGAGCGCCCGGGGTGTGCTCGAAGGGGTCGCCGGGTCGGCCGAGGCTGAGCGATACGCAAAGGGCCAAGCGGGAGCGCGAGTCGGAACGCGGGCCGCTGGCGCATGGCTGGGCTGGGCTGGGCTGATCAACGGTGGATGCTGTCGCGGGTGAAGACGTTGATCGGTCGGTTGTTCCCCTTCTCCTCCACGGTGGAGGGAACCTGGCGACTGCTGAAGCGGCACGGGTGGTCGTGGCACCAGCCGGCACGCCGGGCGATCGAGCGCGACGATTCGGCGGTCGAGCTGTGGAAGGAGGAGGTCTGGCCGCAGGTAAAAGCGCCGCGGCGGCCCGTGGAGCCTGGGTCGCCTTCGAGGACGAGGCCGGACAGTCCATGAGACCGCCGCGTGCCAGGGCCTGGGGACGGATCGGCCACACGCCCGTCGTCCGTGTCCGTGTCCGGGGATCCGGTCGTATTTCGATGGCCGGGATGAGCTGCTTCAAGCAGGGCAGGAGGTCACGGCTGTTCTACGGCTTCCGCGTCTACCGGGGTCGCAGAAGTGAGCCGAAGGGTCTCGCCTGGCGCGACTACCGCGACCTGATCACGAGGGCGCGCATCCAGCTCGGCGGCCCGATCGTCCTGGTCTGGGACAACCTGCGCGCTCACCTGATGTCGCAGATGAGAGCGTTCATCGAGGCGAACGCCGACTGGCTGACCGTCTTCCGGCTTCCTTCGTACGCGCCGGGCCTCCACCCGCAGGAAGGCATCTGGGCCCTGGTCAAGACGAACTCGGGTCTCGGCGACTGCGGCAGGGGCTGGTTCACGGGAGGATCCTCTCCCGCCGGACTGCTCGGCAACACCCACAGGCCCGCGACTCCTGCCAGGCGGCCGGCCCCGACATCACTCCATCAAGTTCGGTACAACCCCGAGAACGCCTGGAACTTCTCCTCGTGTGTGGCCCTCGACCTGGGCCTGTGACGGGGCCTGTGACGCACCACGTCTGTGCGGCGCCCGTCGTCACACGTGTGGGGCCCTCGGGGCGGCGAACCCGCCCCGAGGGCCCCGCACAGACGTGGTGCGTGTCAGTCGGCCGGTGTCAGAGCCACCTCCGCGCTACCCGAAAGGGACGGCAGTCCCGCCGGGGGTGTGTCCTTGTACGAGGCGTTGAAGACGGCCTTCAGGTTGTCCGTGCCGGCGTGGCCGCCGTCCACGAACGTCCGGAACGAGCCCGAGCAGCCGGTGCTCGACGACAGCGGGTGCCCGTGTGAGTCGTGGCCGAGGATGAACGAGACGGTGACCTTCGAGCAGTCGACCGGCTGGTCGTCGGTGATGTCGACCTTCCAGGTGACCGTGTCGCCCCAGTGGAACGCGGTGCCCCCGTGCGGAGCGGGATCGGTGGTGAGGGAGACGACCGGCGCCTTGTTGCCGACGACGACCTGGACGGCGGTGGAGGCCGAGCGCCCGGTGCTGTCGGTGACCTTCAGGGTGGCTTCGAAGACGCCGTTCGCCGTGAACGTGTGTGTGGGGTCGGCCTGGGTGGAGTCCACGGTGCCGTCGGCGTCGAAGTCCCACGCGTAGCGGAGCGCGTCCCCGTCGGCGTCCTTCGTGCCGGCGGCGGAGAAGCGTACCGTCAGCGGATTGACGCCGTTGACCACGTCCGCGGCGGCCTTGGGTTCCGGCGTGTGGTTGCCTCGGATGTAGTCGATGCGGGAGAGCTGGGCCTCGGGCAGTTCCGCGAAGTAGCCGGTGCCGTACTCCAGGACGTAGAGCGCGCCGTCGGGGCCGAACTCGGCGTCGATCGGTCCGTCCGTCCGGATCGTGGGAACGGCGTCCTCGATCGCGAGCACCTCGTTGCGCTTGCCGAGGGTGAGGGTCTTCATCTGGTCGCGGGTCCACTCGTAGAAGAGCGGCTTGCCGTCGAAGGAGGCGGGCCAGCGGTTCTCGGCGGTGTTGTGCTTGTCGTACCGGTAGGCCGGGCCGCCCATGGGGCCGATGCCGCCCGTGCCGAGCTGCGGGAACTCCGCGGAGGCTTCGTAGCCGTAGACGATCTCGGCGTCCGTGACCGGCGGCAGCTCGGTCAGGCCGGTGTTGTGGCGCGAGTCGTTGACCGGAGCGGAGCAGTCGAAGGCGCCGGTGGACTTCTGGGTGGCGAAGTCGTAGTCCTGGTACGGCTGGTCGCGGGTCACGCAGAACGGCCAGCCGTAGTTGGCGGGGCGGTCGATGACCATCCAGCGGCCTTGCCCGGCGGGGCCCCGGTCCGGGCGGGCGGTGCGGGCGTCGGGCGAGTAGTCGCCGACGTAGACCTCACCGGTCCGCTTGTCCACCCCGAAGCGGAAGGGGTTGCGCAGACCCATGGCGTAGATCTCGGGGCGGGTCTTCGGTGTGCCGGGCGCGAAGAGGTTGCCGTCGGGGATCACGTAGCCGCCGTGGCGCTTGACCTTGATGCGGAGCACCTTGCCGCGCAGGTCGTCGGTGTTGCCCGAGGTGCGGCGGGCGTCGTAGACGGGGTTGCGGTCGGGGCGGTCGTCGATCGGGGCGTAGCCGTCGGAGGAGAAGGGGTTGGAGTCGTCACCGGTCGACAGGAACAGGTTGCCCCGGTGGTCGAAGTCGATCTTGCCGCCGACGTGGCAGCAGATGCCGCGGTCGGCGGGGATGTCGATGATCTTCTGCTCGGAGCCGTAGTCCAGCTTGTTCCCCGTGAGCTTGAACCGGGAGAGCCGGGTGTAGCCCTTGTACGGGGTGAAGTCGGCGGGCGTGCCGGTCTGCGGGGCGTCGCCCTCGTTGACGCCCGGGGTGGCCGGGTCGTCCATGGGAGTGGTGAGGCGGGGCGAGTAGTAGAGGTAGACCCAGCGGTTCCTGGCGAAGTCGGGGTCGACGGCGATGCCCTGGACGCCCTCCTCGTCGTGCTGGTAGAGCCCGGCGGGGCTCTTCTTCATGTCGGCGGCGAGGAAGTTCACGCCGCTCTTCGGGTCGTGGACGCGGATCTCGCCGGTGCGCGCGGTGTGCAGGACGCGCAGGTCGGGCAGGACGGCGAGGGCCATGGGCTCGCCCGGCCGGTCGTTGAGCGTGACCTTCTGGAAGGCCGATGCGGCCGACGGTGCCGGTGGGGCAGCGTCCGGCCCGGTGGTGGCCTGCACGGGGGCCAGGGGCAGCAGCCCGATGGCGCCGGCCAGCGCCGCCGTGCCCAGGAGGGTGACGATCCGTCTGTTGCGCACGCGGAACTCCTTCGCTACTGGTTCGGGACGGTGCGTCGTGGTCAGCGGTGGGCGCGGAGGGCGGCGAGGTTGTCGTAGCCGATGCGGGCGTACTCCAGCGACTGCCCGGGGACGGTGGCGCTCGGGGCGGTGTCCTGTTCGACCATCGGGTGGTGGCGGTTCTTCGCCCCGACCCGGGTGAAGAAGCGCCGGTAGTCGATGTCGCCGGTGCCGAACGGCACCATGTCGTAGCCCATGCCGCTCTGCGGATTGATCACGCCGTCCTTGGCGTGGAAGAGCGGGAAGCGGGGCGTGTGGCGGGCCACGAGCCCGGCCGGGTCGAAGATCTGTTCTTGCCGGGAGCCGTCGTGGGCGGTGTAGGTGTGGAACTTGTACTGGGCCACGTGGGCCCAGAAGACGTCCAGCTCCAGGTAGACGCTTCTGGCGTCGCTGACCTGCAGGAAGTACTCCAGCTTCCGGATGCCGGAGCTGCGGGTCGGCCGGCCCTGGGCGTCGAGCGGACCGCCGTCGAGGAGGAAGTCGTAGGCGCTGTCGTGGTTGTGGGTGTAGAGCTTGATCCCTTCCCGGGCGGCGAGGGCGCCCAGGGTGTTCCACTTGTCGGCGGCGACGTCCCAGTCGGCGCGGTAGGGGCTGCCGGTGGGGTCGCCGCCGGTGCCCATGTGCTCCATGCCGAGGATGTTCGCGATCTCCAGGGCCCGACGGAACGCGTCCAGGTCGGCGGGGGTGAGCGGCCAGGAGCTCGGGATGAAGCCGTGGCTGCCCTGGGCGCGCAGCCCGTACTCGTCGAGCCAGGAGCGCATCAGCCGCGCGCCCTCGACGGTGCCGAGGTCCGCGCCGCCGGGGGCGTTGGCGTGCTGACGGTACCCGGCGAACTCCACCTGCCGGTAGCCGTACCGGGCCAGCTGCCGGAACACCTCGCGGAAACCGGACGGCAGGTCGGAGGCGAGCGGGTCGCGTGCCACCGCGTCCCGGACGGTGTAGAGGATGAGTCCGCGCTTGTCCGGCGGGACGAGGGCGGAGCGGCCGCGGTCGTCGGCCGTCGCGGGCTCGGTCTGCGCCAGGGCGGGCGAGGAGCCGAAGACGGGGGCGGCGATCGCCACGGCCGCGGTGGCCGTGCAGGTGCTGAGGAAGCGGCGGCGGCTGACACCGAGCGTGCGGCGCAGCTCGTCGCCGGCGGTGGTCTCTTCGGGGGACACGGTCACGGCGTTCTCTCTTTCGTTGTGACGGGGGTACGGGTGCGTCCTGGGGGCCGGAAAGCTCGGGGCCGGGCGGCGGAGCAGGCCGGCAGAGGGCGCGGCGGTCCGGGGAGCGGCGCGCCGGCTCAGGCGAGGCCTGCGAGCCGCAGGAGGAGCGGCTTCACCTCGGTGGCCGCGGTGCGGCCGGGCAGGACGCCGGGGGCGGAGCAGAGGATGAGCGGGCCGTCGGCGTCGCTCGCGGGCAGCCGGCCGTGGCTGCCGCGGACGGGTGACGGGTCCAGCGGCACGACCGCCACGCGGTAGCGCAGGCCGGCCTTCTTGCGGGCCACGGCGGCCGCGGCCTTGAGCCGTACGTAGGGGTCCTGGGGGTCCATGAACAGTTCGGCCGGGTCGTAGCCGGGCTTGCGGTGGATCTCGACGAGCCGGGCGAAGTCGGGGGCGCGCGCGTCGTCCAGCCAGTAGTAGTACGTGAACCAGGCGTCGGGTTCGGCGACGGCGACCAGCTCGCCGGAGCGGGGGTGGTCCAGGCCATGCGCCTTCTTTCCCTCGTCGTCGAGGAGCCGCTCGACGCCGGGCAGGTTCTGGAGGGCGGCGCGGGTGGCCGCGAGGTCCTCGGGGCGGCGGACGTAGACGTGGGCGAGCTGGTGGTCGGCGACGGCGAAGGCACGGGAGGCCATCGGGTCGAGGTGCTCCATGCCGTCCTGGGTGTGGACGTCGAGGAGTCCGGCGCGCCGCAGGGCGCGGTTGATGTCGACGGGGCGGCTGACGCGGGTGATCCCGTACTCGGACAGGGCGACGACCGTGCGGCCCTCGGCACGGGCGTCGTCGAGCAACGGCCCGATGACCGCGTCGAGTTCGGCGGCCGCGCGGAGCGAGCGCGGGTCGTCGGGGCCGTACCGCTGGAGGTCGTAGTCGAGATGCGGGAGGTAGCAGAGCGTCAGGTCGGGGCGGCGGGTGCGCGTGATGTGGCGGGTGACGTCCGCGATCCACCGGCTGGAGGCGAGGGAGGCCCCCGGTCCCCAGAAGTGGAAGAGGGGGAACGTGCCGAACTCCGTGGTGAGTTCGTCGTGGAGGGCCGGAGGGCGGGTGTAGCAGTCGGGTTCCTTGCGCCCGTCGGCGTAGTAGACGGGACGGGGGGTGACGGTGATGTCGGTGTCGGCGCCCATCGCGTACCACCAACAGATGTTGGCGACGGTGTAACCGGGGTGGACGCGGCGGGCGGCGTCCCAGATCTTGTCGCCGGCGACCAGGCCGTTGTGCTGGCGCCACAGCAGGACGTCGCCGAGTTCGCGGAAGTACCAGCCGTTGCCGACGATGCCGTGCTCGGCGGGCGGGGTGCCGGTGAGGAAGGTGGACTGGGCGGCGCAGGTGACGGCGGGCAGCACGGTGGAGAGGGGCGCCCGCGAGCCGGAGTCGGCGAGGGCGCGGAGGCGTGGCATGTGGTCGAGGAGCCGGGGGGTGAGGCCGACGACGTCGAGGACGAGGAGGGGGGACGGGCGCCCGTCGGCCGGGGGCTTCGCGTCGGTCACGGGAGCTCCTTCAGGCCGAGGTCGGTGAGCAGGTCGCGGGCGAGGGTGAGTTCGGCGGCGATGCCGTCGGCGAGGCGGCCGCGGGTGCGGGGCCGCGCTCCGGGCGGGAGGGCCTGCCAGGTGTACGTCTCGACCTCCAGGTGGCGGGTGCGGGGGTGGGCGCCGCCGACCAGAAGGTCCAGGGCGTCCTTGAGGACGGGGAGCGTGGAGGTGAGCGGCGGGGCGGGCGGGGCGTGCAGGGGGACGTGGAAGTGGGCGCGCCAGGGGGCCGTGTCGGGCAGGGTGTTCCCCGCGAGCGCTTCGGGCAGGTCGTCGGTGCCGCGGAGTCCCGCGGTGGTGGCCGTGCGGGTCTGGTGCAGGAAGCGCGGTTCGGCGAAGGCGGCGAGCGCGGCGCGTACGTCGGGCCGGTGGGGGTGTTCGGCGTGCAGGGCGGTGGAGAGCTGGGCCTTGGGGACGCCGATGCCGGCGGCGTCGAGCGCGGCGAGCGCCGTGGCCGGGTCCTCGAAGGAGGTCGCGAGGTGGCAGGTGTCGACGCAGACGCCGACGCGGTCACCGGGCAGGCCGGTGAGCGGTCCGATGGCGTCGGCGGTGGTCTCCACCACGCAGCCCGGTTCGGGTTCGAGGGCGATGCGGACGGACTTGCCGGTCAGCTCCTCCAGTGCGTCGAGCCGTTCCGTCAGAGTGGTGAGGGCGACTCGGGCGGTGGCGGCGGCGCGCTCGTCGAAGCCGGTGCGCCAGGCGAGCGGCAGGGTGGAGACGCTTCCCTCGGCGACGTCGTCGGGGAGCAGGGCGGCGAGGAGGCGGGCGAGGTCGGTGGTGTGGGCGAGGCGCTCCGGCTCGGTCCAGTCGGGGCGGTAGACGCGGTGTTTGACCGCCTCGGCGCCGAAGCCCTCGTAGGGAAAGCCGTTGAGGGTGACGACTTCGAGGCCTCGGCGGTCCAGCTCGGTCTGGAGCCCGCGCAGCGCCACCGGGTCGTCGACCAGGGCGTGGGCGGCGTCCTTGGCGAGCCAGAGGCCGATGCCGAGCCGGTCGCGGCCGAGGCGTCGGCGCACCGGCTCGCAGTGGTCGCGGAGCTGGGCGAGGACGCCGTCGAGGGTCTCGGCGGGGTGGACGTTGGTGCAGTAGGAGAGGTGGACGAGGGTGCCGTCCGGGTGGCGGAAGCGCACGGGTCCCTCCTCATTCCCCGCCGCGCAGCACGGAATTGCCCTCGTGCAGGGCGTCCGGGGCGGGGACGTCGAGCTGGAGCCGGCCGCTGAGTCCGTAGAAGGCGACGGGGTTGCGCCACAGGACCCGGTCGACGTCGTCGTCGGTGAAGCCTGCGGCGAGCATGGCGTCGGCGACCTCGCGGGTCTTCAGCGGATCGCTCCTGCCCCAGTCGGCGGCCGAGTTGACGAGGATCCTCTCGGTGCCGAAGGTCCGCAGGATGGTCACCATGCGGTCCGTGTCCATCTTGGTGTCGGGGTAGACGGAGAAGCCGAGCCAGCAGCCGCTGTCCGCCGCGGCGGCGACGGTCGTCTCGTTGAGGTGGTCGAGGAGGGTCCGCTCGACGGGCAGGGCCGACTCGCGGACGACGTCGAGGGTCCGGCGGAGTCCGGCGAGCTTGTCCCGGTGCGGGGTGTGGACGAGGGCGGGCAGGCCGTGGTCGGCGGCGAGCTGGAGCTGGGCAGCGAGCGCGGTGTCCTCGGCAGGGGTCATCGCGTCGTAACCGAGCTCGCCGACGGCGACGACGGAGTCCTTGACGAGGTAGCGGGGCAGCTCGTCGAGGACGGGCGTGCAGCGCGGGTCGTTGGCCTCCTTGGGGTTGAGCCCGATCGTGCAGTGGTGGGCGATGCCGTACTGGGCGGCGCGGAACGGCTCCCAGCCGAGCAGCGCGTCGAAGTAGTCGAAGAAGCTGGCGGGAGAGGTGCGCGCCTGACCGAGCCAGAAGGCCGGTTCGACCACGGCGCGGACGCCCGCCGCGTACATCGCCTCGTAGTCGTCGGTGGTGCGCGACGTCATGTGGATGTGCGGCTCGAAGATGCGCATCACGGCTCCTCGGTCGGTACGCCGGTCAGGGTCAGGGCGTGGCGGAGATCGCGGGGGACCTCCCGGCCCGCCGCGGTGCGTTCGGCGGCGTGGGCGGCGAGCATGCGGGCGAGTTCCGCATCGCCGGCGGCCCGCCGCGCCAGGTCGGCCACGGCGCTCAGCGGGACGCCGGTGAAGAGGCACTTCAGGACGGCGTGACGCCAGACGTGCGGGGCCAGGTGGGCTGCGGCGTAGGGGCCGACGGCGGCGGCGATCAGTCGGGTGTCGTGCGTGCGCAGGGCGTCGTCCACGAGGGGCGTGGCCTGCGGGCCGTCGACGAGGGAGGGCAAGGCGTGCAGCACCGCGCGGCGCTCGGCGGCGCTGCCTTCCCGGTAGAGGCGGGTCAGCGTCTCCGTACCGGCCCGGGCCTCGATCAGCAGCAGGGCCCGTACGGCGTCCGCGGCGTCCTGGCCGCAGTGCCGGCCGGCGGTGACGAAGCGCAGCTGCCAGGCGGGATGCGCGGGGCGGGACGCGGGCGGTGCCTGCGGTGCTGTCGCGGCTCGGGTGGCGTCCGCGAGGGCCTCGGCGAACCAGGCGCGGGCGTGGTCGTCGGGCAGCCGGGCCGCGATGTCCGCGCGGGTCCGGGACAGTGGTGGCGTCAGCATGCCGGCGCCCCCTTCGCGGCGGCTGCGGCCGCGTCGCGCAGGAACGCGGCGGATGCCGCGGCCAGTTGCGGGCCGGCGTGCGAGTGACGGGGCAGTTCGACGACGGTGAGGCCCTGGTAACCGGTGGCCGCGAGGGCGTCGAGGACGGGCGGGAAATCGATCTCGCCCTCGCCGAACGGCAGGTGCTCGTGCACACCGCGCCGCATGTCCTCGATCTGCACGTGCCGCAGCCAGGGTGCCGCCGCTCGGACGCACGCGGCGGGCGGCGGCGCCTCCAGACACTGGCAGTGGCCGATGTCGAGGGTGAGGCCGAGGGGCGCGGGGTCGCCGAGTGCGGCGCGCAGCCGGTGGAAGTCGTCGAGGGTGGCGAGGAGGTGTCCCGGCTCGGGTTCGATCGCGAGCGGCACGCCGGCGTCGGCGGCGGCGTCGAGCACGGGCGCCAGCGCCTCCGTCAGGCGCCGCCAGGCCGTGGCGTCGTCGGTGCCCGGCGGGGTGACGCCGCTGAAGCAGTGCACGGCGTGCGCCCCGAGGTCCGCCGCGACCCTGACCGCCGTGAGCAGCAGGCGGCCCCGGGCGGCGCGGTCCCGCGGGTCGGCGTCGAGCAGCGAGGGGCCGTGCTTGCGGCGCGGGTCGAGCACGTACCGGGCTCCGGTCTCGACGGTCGCGGTGAGTCCGAGCGCGCCGAGCCGGCGGGCGACCCGGGCGGTACGGGCGGCGAGGCCGGGCGCGAGCGGATCCAGGTGCATGTGGTCGAGCGTGAGCCCGACGCCGTCATAGCCCAGGTCCGCGAGCAGCCCGAGGGCGTCGTCGAGACGGAGGTCGGTGAGCCCGTTGGTGCCGTACCCGAGGCGGAGTCGCTGCCGTTCGCTCATGTGGCGCTCACCTTCCCTGCGAGGGTGCGGGCGAGGGGAGCGAGCCCCAGCACGCCGATCCCGGTGCCGACCGCCCCGGCTCGGGCCGCGAGCGCGGCCTGGAGCGGGATCATGGCGCGGATCCCGCTGCCGACGGCGCGCTGGGTGAGGGACGAGGACGGGTTGAGCGCGGCGTGGAGCAGGGGCACCGCGGTGGTGCCGACGTACAGGGCGGCGGGCAACAGCGGTACGAGCGCCGCCGCGCCGCCCGGCTTCCGGAGCGCCCGGAGGGCGGTGACGGCCCCGAGCGCGGACGTCGTGGCGAGGGCCCCGAGCGGGGCGAGCGTCGAACCACCCTGCGCCTCGTGCCGGGACACGGCGGTGACGGCGTACGTATGAACGGCGAGCGCACCCGCGGACGCCGCGACCCGGAGTCCGGTACGAGCCGCCGCACCGCGTCGCGCGACCGGCGCTGACGCGACGGGGCCGGGGGCATGCCGGACCGCCGTCACGGCGGTCCGTCTCGGTGCGGAGCCCGTGGCCGTCGCGCCCAGGACGAGGTCGAGGGCGCGGGCGGTGGCCATGACGGCGGGTGCGGCGGACGTGTGCTTGAGGCGGAGGTCGTAGGCCCACACCGTGCCGGCCAGGGCGGCGGCCACGGTGAGGGCCGGGCGGCCGGCACGAGAGGCGAGGGCGAGGCCGGCGGCGGTCAGGAGGCCGGCCGCGCCCAGCGCCGCGGCCGGGGCGATCCGGCCGGAGGGCAGGGGGCGGTGGGGTCGGTCGACGGCGTCCTCCTCGCGGTCGGCCCAGTCGTTGAGCGCCATGCCCGCCTCGTACAGGCAGAGCGACGCGCCGACCGCGTACGCCGTCCCCCGGCCGGGCCGCAGACCGACGGCCGCGGCGCCGGCGAGCGCGTCCCCGGGCACGCTGAACAGCGCGGAGACGCGCAGCAGTTCGGCCCAGGCCCGGATCCGACCGCCGCCCTGGGCGAGGCCGGACTCGGGCGCGGGCACCGGCAAGGAGCCGACGGCCGGCGCAGGGCCGGACGGGGGCGCAGGCTCGGGGCCGGACACGGGTGCGACCGTACGGCCGCGTCCCTCTTCGGACTTGGGCCCGCTCCGCTCGGCGCGGTCCGGGCGGCCGGGGCGCGTCACTTCGCCTCCCGCAGTCGGTCGGCGAAGGCCAACAGCTCGGCGAACTGTTCCGCGAGGCCGGCGGGCCCCCCGTCCGGGTCCTTGAAGTAGAAGCCGAGCTCCGGGAGCGGCCCGGAGATCCCGGCTTCGTGGGCGCGGGCGACCAGGCGGGCCAGGTCGAGGACGAGGGGCGCGGCGAGTGCGGAGTCGCAGCCCTGCCAGATGGTCTGGAGGATCATCCGCGATCCGAGGAAGCCCTCGAAGGCGATGTGGTCCCAGGCCGTCTTCCAGTCGCCGAGCGCGGGGACGTCGTCGATGTGGACCTGGCCCTCCGGCCGATGGCCGAGCGTTTCCGTGAGGACGCGTTCCTTGCCGGCGTTCTTCGCCGCCGCGGCGGCGGGGTCGGCCAGCGTCGCCCCGTCTCCCCCGCCCAACAGGTTGGTGCCGGACCAGGCCCGTACGTCCAGGGCCCGCTGGACGAACATCGGGGCGAGCACGGAGCGCAGCAGCGTCTGACCGGTCTTGCCGTCGCGGCCCGCGTGGGGCAGTCCGGTGGCGGTCGCGGCGGCCGAGAGGTCCGGGGTGCGCAGCCCGGTGGACGGGGTGAAGTCGACGTACGGGCAGCCGGCCCGCAGGGCCGCGGCGGCGTAGAGGGAGCTGGGCGGCAATCGTTCGGCGTCGGGCGCGGGCGGCGGCTCCGTGCAGGAGACGTTGACGACGACCACGCGTGCCAGTGCGTGGCGGCCGCGGAAGGACACGAGGTCGGCGGCGAGGTCGGCGATGAGTTCGGTGTCGGTGCGGGGGTCGTCCGGGAGGGGGCCTCCGGTGCGTATCTCCTCGTCGGCGGCGGCGAGTTCGGCGTGGACGGCGGCGGCGAGCCCCTGCGGGAGCACGCCGGCGCCGGTGAGCTGCTCGGCGCGCTTGGGGAGCGGGCAGGACGCGATGTCGTGGCCGCCGAAGACGAGCGCGGCCAGGGACGGCAGCCCGGTGCCGGCGAACGCGGGCGTCTCGGTGACCATGCCGGTCGCCGGGTGGAGTCCGGCGCGGACGGCGGCGCATCCGGCGACGGCCGTGGTCGCCACGGAGCCGCGCGCTCCGGCGAACCAGACTCCGGTGCGTGCGTGGGTGTCAGTCACGGGCTGCCTCCTTGCCAGGTCGTTGGGTGCGTGGGTGGAGGGCTGGGGGTGGGGCGCGGCGCCTCTGCGGTGCGGGCGGCGCGGGCCGCCCGGCGGTGAGGTGCGAGGAGCGGGGCGGGGGCGCTGTGCGGGGCGGGGCCCTTGCTCGGTCCCGACGGGTTCGGGTGGGGGCGGGCCGGGGGACGGGGTGGTCGCTCCCGGGCCGGCTGTGCGGTGGGGCGAGGAGCCGTGGTGGTGATGTGAGGGGACCGTAGCCGCGTTCGTCCGCGACGGAAAGCCCTTGCGCAGTAGATCGGTCGAACTTTCTCCTGCACCAGGACAAAGCCGTGTGCGGGCAGGCCGGACCGCCCGGTGGCGCCCCTCGCCACCGGGCCTGGCCGGGAGGTCCTACCGGTCGCCGCCGGAGAACGCCGCGTCGAACGAGGCGGCCGGCGGGTCGAAGTCGAACCGCTTCAGATGGGCCAGCGCCTCGGGCGCGCCGGTGAGCCGGTCCATCCCGGCGTCCTCCCACTCGACGGACACGGGGCCCCGGTAGCCGATGGACCGCAGCATGCGGAAGACGTCCTCCCAGGGCACGTCCCCGTGTCCGGCGGACACGAAGTCCCAGCCGCGCCTCGGGTCTCCCCACGGCAGGTGGGAGCCGAGCCGGCCGTTGCGCCCGTCGAGGCGCTTGCGCGCCTCCTTGCAGTCGACGTGGTAGATCCGGTCCTGGAAGTCGTACAGGAAGCCGACCGGGTCGAGGTCCTGCCAGACGAAGTGGCTGGGGTCGAAGTTGAGTCCGAAGGCCGGACGATGGTCCACCGCTTCCAGGGCGCGGCGCGTCGTCCAGTAGTCGTAGGCGATCTCCCCGGGGTGGACCTCGTGGGCGAAGCGGACCCCCTCGGCGTCGAAGACGTCGAGGACGGGGTTCCACCGCTCGGCGAAGTCCTCGTACCCGCGCTCGACCATGCGCTCCGGCACGGGCGGGAACATGGCCACCAGGTGCCAGATGGAGGAGCCGGTGAAGCCGACGACGGTGTCGACGCCGAAGGCGGCCGCGGCGCGCGCGGTGTCCCGCATCTCGGCGGCGGCCCGTCGCCGCACGGCCTCGGGTTCGCCGTCGCCCCAGATCCGGGCCGGCAGGATGCCCTGGTGTCGCTCGTCGATCGGATGGTCGCAGACCGCCTGGCCCACCAGGTGGTTGGAGATCGCCCAGCACTTGAGGCCGTACTTGTCGAGCAGGGCGTGCCGGCCCGCCAGGTACGACGGGTCGGCGAGAGCCTTGTCGACCTCGAAGTGGTCGCCCCAGCAGGCGAGTTCGAGGCCGTCGTAGCCGAAGTCGCGGGCGAGCCGGCAGACCTCCTCCAGCGGCAGGTCGGCCCACTGGCCGGTGAAGAGCGTGAACGGACGCGGCATGAAGCCTCCAAACGGTGTGCGGGCGGTCCTCTAGCGGACCTCGGCCGGCACTTCCTGGACGGGTGTGTAGACGGCGTTCTTCCGGGCGCTCTCCTCGACCGCGGCGAGCACCCGCTGCACCCGCAGCCCGTCGGCGAAGGACGGCGACGGGTCGGTGCCGGCGCCGATCGCGGTGACCAGGTCGCGGGCCTGGTGGGTGAAGGTGTGTTCGTAGCCGAGGGTGTGGCCGGGCGGCCACCACGCCTCCAGGTACGGGTGCTCGGCCTCGGTGACGAGGATCCGCCGGAAGCCCGCGGTGGCGGCGGGCTCGCGGTGGTCGTGGAAGGAGAGCTCGTTGAGCCGCTCCAGGTCGAAGGCGAGCGAGCCCCGCTCCCCGTTGATCTCCAGCCGGAGCTGGTTCTTGCGGCCGGAGGCCATCCGGCTCGCCTCGAAGGCGGCGAGCGCCCCCGAGGCGAGCCGTCCGGTGAAGACGGCCGCGTCGTCGACAGTCACCGGCCCGCGCGGGGCGCCGGTGGCGGCCTGCCCGGACGGTGCGGCCAGGCCGGTCGCCGCGGCGAGCCGGGGCCGTTCTCGTACGAAGGTCTCCGTCTGGGCGGACACCCCGACGACAGGCTCCCCCGCCAGGTACTGCGCGAGGTCGACGATGTGCGCTCCGAGGTCGCCCAGCGCCCCCGACCCGGCGTGCTCGCGCTCCAGCCGCCAGGTCAGCGGGAAGTCGGGATCGACCAGCCAGTCCTGGAGGTAGCTCACCCGGACGTGGCGCAGGGTGCCGAGCCGGCCCTCGGCGATGAGACGGCGGGCGTACGAAAGGGCGGGCACGCGCCGGTAGTTGAAGCCGACCATCGCCACCTGGCCGCGGGCGCGGGCGGCCTCGGCGGCGGTGGCCATGGCCTCGGCCTCGGCCACCGAGTTCGCGAGCGGCTTCTCGCACAGGACGTGCTTGCCGGCCTCCAGCGCCGCGATCGCGATTTCCGCATGGCTGTCCCCCGGGGTGCAGATGTCGACGAGCTGCACGTCGTCCCGGGCGATCAGGGCACGCCAGTCCGTCTCCGCCGCCGCCCAGCCGTGCCGCTGGGCGGCGGTCCGGACGGCGCCCGCGTCCCGGCCCGCGATCGCCGCGAGGACGGGCCGCAGCGGCAGGTCGAACACACGGCTCACGTTGCGCCAGCCCTGTGAGTGCGCGGCGCCCATGAACGCGTACCCCACCATGCCGACGCCGAGTCCGGGCGGCGCGGTCGCGTCGCTGTCCCGCTGTTCCATACGGTTCCTCCTGGTCGGAGAGTCACTGAGTCGTCGGTGTGCTGCGAGGCCGGGCATCCCCCGGGAGCCCGGATCCGGTCAGTTGAAGCCGGTGGGCAGGTAGTCGTCGACGTTCTCCTTGGTGACGACGGCGGAGTAGAGCGTCAGCGAGGACGGGATCTCCAGCTCCGCCAGACCGCCCACGCCCTTGCCCTGGCCGAGCGCGCGGGCCAGGTCGATGGCGGATGCGGCCATGGTCGGCGGGTAGAGGACGGTGGCCCTGAGGACGCCGGTCCCGGCCTTGATGGCGTCCATCGCGGACCTGGCCCCGGCTCCGCCGACCATCAGGAAGTCGTCACGGCCGGCCTGCGCGATGGCGCGGAGCGCGCCGACGCCCTGGTCGTCGTCGTGGTTCCACAGCGCGTCGAACGCGGGCTGTGCCTGGAGGAGCTGGGCCATCTTGGCCTGGCCGGACTCGACGGTGAAGTCGGCGGCCTGGCGGGCGACCTTGGTGATGTTGGGGTAGTTCTTCAGAGCGTCGTCGAAGCCCTGGGTGCGCTGCCGGGTGAGTTCGAGGTTGTCCAGGCCGGCGAGTTCGACGACCTTGGCGTTCGGCTTGTCCTTGAGCTGCTCGCCGATGTAGGTGCCGGCGTTGAGCCCCATGCCGTAGTTGTCTCCGCCGATCCAGCAGCGGTACGCCTGCGGGGAGGCGAAGACGCGGTCCAGGTTGACGACGGGGATGCCGGCCCGCATCGCCTGGAGGCCGACCTGGGTGAGCGCCTTGCCGTCGGCGGGCAGGATGACGAGGACATCGACCTTCTTGTTGATGAGGGTCTGCACCTGACCGATCTGGGCGGCGGTGTCGTTGGAGCCCTCGGTGATCTCCAGGGTGACGTCGGAGTACTTCGCGGCGCGGGACTTGGCGTTCTGGTTGATGGCGTTGAGCCAGCCGTGGTCGGCCTGGGGGCCGGCGAAGCCGATGGTGACGGGCTTGCCGGGCTTGTCGGCGGCGGCCGGGGTGTTGCCGGCCGGCTGTTCCTGCTGCTTGGGCTCGTTGCTGGTGCAGGCGGTCAGCAGGGCTCCGACGGAGACGGCGGCGGTGCCGAACAGAAGTCCTCTGCGGCTGGGGGCGGTTCGGGACATGGCGGATCAACCCTTCAGCTGGGCGGGGCGGCTCGGTCGGGTCGTGTCGTGTCGTGTCGTGTCGAGGAGGGGTGCGGGGAGGAGTTACGAGGAGGAGTGCGGGGAGGCCGGTCAGGCGTCGCCGCCGCGCAGGGTGCGGCGCTGGACGAGGACGGCGGCCACGATGATCGCGCCCTTGGCGATCTGCTGGACCGCCGTCTCCAGGTTGTTGAGGGCGAAGATGTTGGTGATGGTCGTGAAGATCAGGACGCCGAGGACGGAGCCGACGATGGTGCCGCGTCCGCCGCTGAGGAGGGTGCCGCCGATGATGGCGGCGGCGATGGCGTCGAGTTCGTACAGGTTGCCGTTGGTGTTCTGGCCGGATCCGGCCAGGACGATGAGCATGAACGCGGCGATCCCGCAGCACAGGCCGGACAGCAGGTACAGGTACAGGCGCTGCCGGCGCACGTCGATGCCGGCGAGCCGGGCTGCTTCCGCGTTGCCGCCGACGGCGACGGTGCGGCGGCCGAACGTGGTCCGGTTGAGCAGCAGCCATCCGATGACGGTCACGGCGGCGAAGACGAGGACGAGCGGCGGGACGCCGAGGACGTAGGCGTCCTTGACGCCGAGGTCGAGGACGTCGGTCACGGTCACCATCTGGGTCCTGCCGTCCGTGATCTGGAGGGCGAGACCCCGGGCGGAGGCCAGCATGGCCAGGGTGGCGATGAACGGCACCATGCCGCCGTACGCGATCAGCAGCCCGTTCACGAGGCCGCAGCCGACGCCGACGAGCACCGCGGTGAAGAGGATGCCCGCGAAGCCGAACTCCTGGGTGGCCACGGTCGTCGCCCACACGGACGCGAGGGCCACGATCGCACCGACCGACAGGTCGATGCCGCCGCTGGTGATGACGAACGTCATGCCGACGGTGACGACGCCGATGACCGACGCCTGGGTCAGGACGAGTTGGAGGTTGCTGATGGCGAGGAAGGAGTCGGGCTGGGTGATGCCGCCGACGGCGACGAGGGCGACGAGGACGCCGAGCAGCGACATGCTGCGCACGTCCCACCGCATCAGCGCCGGTCGGTGGGTCCCCTTCCTGCCGGTGGCGGAGGTGGCGGCGGACATCGGCGTGTCCTTCCGCGCGGCGGAGGCCGGCTGCGTCATGGCGTCGGGTTCCCTTCCATCACGAGATCGAGTACGCGGTGCTCGTCGAGCTCCCGGGCCCGCGCCGTGTGCACGACGGAGCCTTCGCGGAGCACCAGCACGCGGTCGGCGAGCCCGAGGACCTCGGGAACCTCGCTGGAGACGAGCAGTACCGCCAGTCCTTCGTCGGCCAGCCGGCGTATCACGGCGTAGAGCTCCGCCCGGGCGCCGATGTCGACGCCCCGGGTCGGCTCGTCCAGCAGCAGCACCTTGCAGCCGCGCAGCAGCCAGCGCGCGAGCACGGCCTTCTGCTGGTTGCCGCCGGACAGCGTCCTGATCGCCGCGTCCGGGTCGTCGGGCCGCAGCGACAGGTCGCGCACCGCCCGGTGCGCGGCGGCGCGCTCGGCACGCCGGTCGAGCCAGCCCGCGCGGGAGTAGCGGGAGAGGGTGGAGACCGAGACGTTGCTGCCGACGGACTCCAGCATCAGCAGGGCCTGCGCCTTGCGTTCCTCGGGGGCCAGTCCGATCCCGGCGCGGACGGCGGCGCGGACGTTGCCCGGGCGCAGCGGGAAGCCGTCGACGAGGACACGGCCCGCGTCGGGCCTGCGCGCCCCGTAGATCGTCTCCAGGATCTCGCTGCGGCCGGAGCCGACCAGTCCGGCGAGGCCGACGATCTCGCCGGGCCGCAGTTCGAGGTCGAGGGGGGCGAACTCGCCACCACGGGTGAGGCCCTCGACCCTGAGGACGGGGTCCCGGGCAGCGGCGGCGCCGTCGGTTCCGTCGGGGCGGTCGGGGAAGACGTGCTCGACGGTGCGGCCGGTCATGAGGGCGACGATGTCGCGGGTCGGGGTGGTGTCCGCCGGCAGGCCGCCGGCGACGGAGCGGCCGTCCTTCAGGACCGTGACCCGGTCGCCGATGCGGCGGATCTCCTCCAGCCGGTGGGAGATGTACACGACGGCGACGCCGTCGGCGGTGAGTTCGGCGACGATCCGGAAGAGGTTGTCGACCTCGTCGGGGTCGAGCGCGGCGGACGGCTCGTCCATGACGATCAGCCGCACCTCGTGGGAGAGCGCGCGGGCCATGGAGACGATCTGCTGCTGGGCGGCGGACAGCTCGCCGACGAGTCGGGCCGGATCGATCTCCGGGTGCCCGAGGCGCTCAAGCAGCCGTCCGGCGGCCGCGCGGGCCCGGGCACCGCGCACGACGAACCCGGCGGAGGTCGGCTCGTTCCCGAGGAACACGTTCTCGGCGACGGACAACCCGCCGACCAGGTCCAGCTCCTGGTAGATGGTGGCGATCCCCAGCCGCATGGCCGCGATCGGAGAGGTCAGGGAGACCGGCTCGCCGCCCCAGGTGATCTCGCCCTCGTCGGGCTGGTGGGCTCCGGCGAGGACCTTGATGAGGGTCGACTTGCCGGCGCCGTTCTGGCCGAGGAGGCAGTGGACCTCGCCGACGTGGACTTCGAGGTCCACGCCGTCCAGGGCGCGGACGCCGGGGAACGACTTGGTGATGCGGTTCATCGTGAGCAGCGGTGGGCGTGATGCCATCGGGATCCCCTCGGCGGATACGGCCGTGAGCGGGCAGGGCGAAGCGGGGCACGGTGAGCGGCGTGAGATGAGAGGGAACAAGCGAAGGGCTCAGGGCCCCGCGGCCTTGGACGTGCCGGCGCGTGCGGGGTGAGCGGGCATGGCTGACAGCCACGGGACCGTTGCGTGGTGTGGGGGCGTGGTGGTGCGGTGAGTCGGAGGCGCGGTGACGCTGCTTGTGCGGTGCTGCGGTGCTGCGGTGCTGCTACTTGTGCGGTGATCGGTGATGCGGTGATGCCGGGTCATGCGGTGGTACGTGCTTCGGCGTGCGGCGTACCGCTGCCGAAGGAGTGATGGGGCCGGGCGGGGCCCGGCCGGATCAGGCCGGTGAGAAGACGTGATCGCTGATGAGGCGGGCCGCGCCGATCACTCCGGCGGTGGGGCCCAACTCGCCCAGCACGATGGGGAGGTTGCCGGTCGCGAGCGGTAGCGACTGGCGGTAGACCTGGGTGCGGATGCTGGCCAGCAGGGTGTGGCCGAGCCCGGTGACACCGCCGCCGATGACGACGAGCCCCGGGTTGAAGAAGCTGACGAGCCCGGCGATGACCTGGCCCAGCCGCTGTCCGCCCTCGCGGATCAGCTCCAGGGCCACGGTGTCGCCCGCCGCCGCGGCCGCCGAGACGTCCGCGGCGGTCAGCTCCCCGGCCGCCTCCAGCCGAGCGGCGAGCTGCGCCGACCGGCCCGAGCGCGCCGCTTCCTCCGCGTCGCGGGCCAGCGCCGCACCGCTGAAGTGCGCTTCCAGGCAGCCCAGGTTGCCGCAGGCGCAGGCCCGTCCGTCCGGCTGGACCTGGATGTGTCCGATGTCGCCGGCGCTGCCCGTCGTACCGCGGTAGACCTGGCCGCCGATCACGATGCCGCAGCCGATGCCGGTACCGATCTTGACGCAGAGGTAGTCGCCGACGGAGCGGGCGACGCCCGCGTGCTGCTCCCCCATCGCCATGAGGTTCACGTCGTTGTCGACCATCACCGGGCAGCCGAGGTCCTGGCTGAGGGCCTCGCGGACGGGGAAGCCGTCCCAGCCGGGCATGATCGGCGGTGCGACGGGCACGCCCTCGGGGAAGCGGACGGGACCGGGCACGCCGATGCCCGCGCCGTCGAAACCCTCCGCGACCCCCGAGGCCTTCAGCTTGTCCGCCATGGCCAGCGCCCGCTCGAAGACGGCGACGGGCCCTTCGCGGACGTCCACGGGCTGGTTCAGGTGTCCCAGGACCTCCAGCTCGGCGTTGGTGACGGCGACATCGATCGAGGTGGCCCCGATGTCGACCCCGAGAAAGCGCAGCGCCGGGGCGAGCCGGAGGTTGTGCGAGCGGCGTCCGCCGCGCGAGGCGGCGAGCCCGTCCGCGACCACCAGCCCCGTCTCCAGCAGCCGGTCCACCTCGACCGCCAGCTTGGAACGGGACAGGTCCACCAGATCGCCCAGCTGCGCACGGGAGTTGGGACCTCCGTCGCGCAACAGGCGCAGCAGCCGCGCTTGGTGCACGTTCGCGGGCCGAGCAGTCATCCGTCTCACGAATCCCTCCCCTCCCCCGCCTCCGGCTGGGGGCCCCAATGCCTGTCTGCGGCGGCCGATCCGTCGGGCTTTCGAGAGGAACGTAGCAGTGCTCCACCGACCTGGGAACTACTTGAGCAGGAAACAGGCAGGACTTCTCCCACTCTCGGGACAAAGGGCCGCCTCTGCCGAGACGACGGAACGGCCCCCTTCGGGAGAAGGGGGCCGTCACACCGCGGCTGCGGGGTGGATCAGGGGCGGTCTTGCAGGGGTGCTCGCAAGGACCCGGCAGATCGGCTCGGGAACGCGAAGCCGCCCGGTATGCCGGCTGCGTCGTTCGGGAGCGGGTGGCAGCAGCGGGGCTGCCCTCTCCCGCAGGTCGTCCGGAACAAGATCAGCACGCCCCCGAACACCCTGCCGACCAAGATCGGCGGGTGCAAGACCCACAGCTCGACTCATTCTGAAGCGATCAGAAGGACGAGCGCCAGATCCACGCCAGCGCGGCCCCCGGCGTCACACAGGACAGGAAGGCCGCCGGGCGGGCCAGTCCGCCGGCCTCCCAGCCCAGGGCTGTCGGCAGGAGGAGGAGCAGACCGAGGAGGAGGATGCCGAGGGCGGGGAGGTGTACGGGCGGGGTGAACCGCCGTGCTCCACGCGGCATTTCGTACGAGAGCGTCCCCGTCAGGATGGCCCCCGCAAAAATGACCGGGAAGAGGGTGATGATGAGCATTCGGGAGCCGATCACACCCGTGCCCCAGCGGCGGCCGTCCTCCAGGACCGGCGAGTCCGGGCGGGGGTCGCCCGGTGCGCAGTAGACGTCGATCCTCGTGCCCGCCTTCGGCGGCTCGTAGCGGGTGTACATCTTGGGCACGGTCACCTCGCGCGGGCCGCTGTCGTACGGGATACGCAGGACCAAGTCGGTCTCGAAGTACACCGGCTCGTCGGAGGCGTTGTGCCCGCGGATCGGGCCCCCTGCGAGCCGGGCGACGGTGACGGAATACTGCCCGTACCGGGCCGCTTCCAGGCGCTCGGTCTCCCGCCCGTACTCCGGGGACACCATGAACCCGAGGTTGAAGCAGGCCATCGTGGCCAGCGGCACCAGCCAGGCGACCAGCCACACCAGCGCGCGGCCTTTGTCCGGGGGAAGGCCGGTGTGCTGCGGGGCCCGGAGGGAGGCGGCGATCCAGGCGACGGCGAAGACCACGGTCAGCGCGGCCAGGCCCGTTTCGGTGACCAGCGGCGGGTACGGGCCGACGCCCCACAGCACGCAGCCGACCGCCCCCGCGGCGCTGAGCAGCATCCCCCAGCCGGTGAGCGTGGTCCACGCGCTCCGCCGGTACACAGGTCTCACCCGCGTCGACGCCTTCTCCAACCGCACCATGCCGCCCCCTCTGCGCCCCTCAGCCTAGGGGGTGTCTCGTCCGGCGGATCACGGGCCGAGCCAGGGCCGGACCGAGGCGAGGGCCGGCCAGTGCCCTAATCGTGTTGACCGCCCCCGGCAGACAGTGCTGGAGTCGGCACGTGGACAGCATCCCCGCCAACCGGCGGCTCTGGAACCAGATCAGCAGCGCCTACCAGCAGGAGCACGACCCGCAAATCGGCGCCGCACCCCGGTTGTGGGGCATGTACTCCATCCCCGACGCGCACCTGCACGCCCTGGGCGACGTCGCCGGCAAGCGCGTCCTCGAACTCGGCTGCGGCGCCGGCCAGTGGTCCAGGGCGCTCGCCGCCGAGGGCGCCACCGTGGTCGGGCTCGACCTGTCCGAAGCCCAACTCGCCGCAGCGGCCCGCGCGATGGGAACGGCCCGCTACCCGCTGGTGCAAGGCGCCGCCGAACGACTCCCCTTCGTCGCCGACAGCTTCGACCTGGTGTTCTGCGACTTCGGCGGGCTCAGCTGGGCACCCCCGCACCTGGCCGTCCCGCAGGCCGCACGCGTCTTGCGCCGAGGCGGACGCCTGGTGTTCAACGTCGCCAGCCCGTGGTTCGAAGCCTGCTACGACGAAGCCGCCAGCCGCGTGACCACGACACTGCAGCAGGACTACTTCGGGCTGAACACCATCGCCGAAGGCGACGGCGCGACCAGCTATCAGCTCACCTACGGCGACTGGGTCAAGGTCCTGCGCGGCGCGGGTCTCGTCATCGACGACCTCATCGAGCCGCGGCCCGAACCCGGAACACCCAACGGCTACAACGAAACCGACCCACCCGACTGGGCACACCGCTGGCCGGCGGAACTGCTCTGGGTGACCCACAAACCGTAAGTTGCGCCGCGCCGAGACGTGAAGGCATCCCCTCGCCGAGCAGGCCTGGGTTCTGTCGTCACATGCCAGGCCCACATCAGGAGTGACGCGGGGGTGACAGCGGCTTCGTAGGACTGGGCAATCTTGTCGTAGTGGGTGGCGATGCCGCGCCATTGCTTCAGGCGGTTGAAGCACCGTTCCACGACGTTGCGGTGCTTGTATGCCTCGTGGTCGAAGGCCGGCGGGCGGCCGCCCCGGCTGCCTCGCCGGGCCCGGTCACGGGCCTGGTCGGCCCGCTCGGGGATCGTGTGCGGGGCGCCCCGGCGGCGCCCGCGTCGTGGGCGCCGCGGGCCGCGCGGATCACCCGTCGCCGGACGAGCAGCACGGCGGCGGCGAGGGCGTGCAGTCCGTTGTGTGCGGCCAAGACTTCCTCCCGTGCTGGAGGCTGCAGAGGTGCGGCGGCGCCGGCCCTCGAGGAGGGTCCGGCGCCGCCCTGGGACGGTTCAGTCGGGCCAGGTCCCGGTCAGGCGGCGGACGCCGGTGGCTCCCGCCCGGTCGACGGCCGCCTTGACGACCGCGAAGATCGCGCCTTGCAGGGCAGCGGAGACAAGGATCTCCCGCCAGGTGCGGCCCTCGTCGGTGGCGTCCGGGGCGTCGTCCTCGTGGCCGATCATCTTCCACGCCTGCTTGAAGGCCGCGCCGGCGATCATGCCGCTCGCGGCGCCGAGTGCCAGGCCGACCGGCTTGTAGGCGATCTCGGATGGTTTCACCGTCGCCTCCGGCTGCGACGCAGGAGCAGGAGGACGACGAACGCGGCGGCCGCGGCGAGCAGGGGGGTGCGCTTGCCCTTGGCCATGGTCACGGCGGACCCGGCCTTTTCACGGACCGGCTCCGGGGTCCTCTCGGCGGCGAGGTGCCCGGCGCGGGTCGCGGTCTCGCGGACCTGCGCCGCGGCATGGGCCGCCTTGTCCAGGACCGGGTCCGGGGTCTTGTCCTTGACCAGCTGGGCGGCGTGCGCCGTCTTGTCCCGGATCCGGTCGGTGACGACGACGGCCTTCTCGGCGGCTTGCTCCTTGAACTCGGCCGCCTTCTCCTTGGCCTGCGCCTTGACGTCGGCCTTGGCCGCCAGCGCCTCCACGGTCATGCCGAGCTCATCACGGGTGTGCTCGACCTGTTCGCGCAGTTCCTCGGGAGTGGGCGCGGCTTCCCTGTCGCCCTTGGAGGGAGTGCTCATCGGTGTGCTGCCTCCTTGATCTCGGCCATGTCGGCCTTGACGCTGTCGATGGTCTGCTCCGGCACGGGGGCACCGGCCTTGGCGATCTGCTTCTTCCCCGCAGTGGCCATCACCGCCGCGACGGTCGCCAGCAGGGCGGCGATGACCAGGGCCGAAGCCCATACCGGGAGGAGCAGGGCGAGGGCTGCGATCAGGGCGCCGACCAGAGCCTGCGCGGCCAGGAAGCCGACCAGGCCGGCTCCGCCGAACAGGCCGCCGCCCACGCCGAAGCGCCTGCCCTTCCGGGTCATCTCCGCCCGGGCCAGCTGTATCTCCTCACGGACCAGTTCCGAGATCTGCTGTGACGCTCGGAAGACGAGGTCACCCGCTGATTCCTCGGTGTGGTCCGGGTGCCGTCCGACGGTGCTCATCCACTCTTCACCCTCTCCGTGTACGTGCCCGTCACGTGCCGCGGTGGCCGCACCACGGCCGCCATTCGTGTCACTTCCGCGGTACCACGCCGATCGGCGGCCCGAATCCGAACCGGTGGCGTCCGGCCGAGACGTGCGTTCCGCTGTCACGGCGCGCCTACCCCGCAAGCGGACGTTCACCCGGCCGGGAATGCCGGCCGCTCCCCCGCAGGCGTCCCACGCGCCGTTCACCCCAGACGACGGCGGTCCTCATCGCTCCACTTCCGGGTGTCCCGGGGTTCCACATAGGGCTCCTCGTCCTCCGGATGCCCGCCGGCGACCGCGCGCTGGCGGGACATCTCGGCGTCGAACTCCAGGCCGAGGAGGATGGCCAGGTTGGTGATCCACAGCCAGACCAGGAAGATGATCACGCCGGCGAGGGCACCGTAGGTCTTGTTGTACGAGCCGAAGTTCGCGACGTAGAACGCGAAGCCGGCGGAGGCGACCATCCAGATCACCAGCGCCAGGAAGCTGCCGGGGGTGACCCACTTGAAACCACGGCCCTTCGCGTTGGGAGCCGCCCAGTACAGGATCGCGATCATGATCGTCACGAGCAGGACCAGGACCGGCCACTTCGCGATCGACCACACCGTCAGCGCGCTGTCACCGATGCCGAGGGCGGCACCTGCCTGGCGGGCCAGGCCACCCGTGAAGACGACGATCAGGGCGCTGACGACGGCCAGGATCATCAAGGTGACGGTCAGTGCCAGCCGCAGCGGCAGGACCTTCCACACCGGCCGGCCCTCGGGCATGTCGTAGACGGCGTTCGAGGTGCGGATGAACGCGGCGACGTATCCGGAGGCCGACCAGACCGCCACGGCCAGACCCACGACGGCCAGGAGCGAGCCGATGCCCGCGTTGCCCTGGAGTTGCTGGACCGCGTTGCCGATCACGTCGCGGGCCGAGCCGGGTGTGAGCTTCTGGAGGTTGTCCAGGACCTGCTTGGTCGCCGACTCGCCCGCGACGCCGAGCAGCGACACGAGCACCAGGAGAGCCGGGAAGAGGGCCAGCACGCCGTAGTAGGTCAGCGCGGCGGCCCGGTCGGTGAGCTCGTCGTCCTTGAACTCCTTCAGCGTGCCGCGCAGGACCGCCTTCCACGACCGCTTCGGCATCTCCGAGAGTCGGTCCGGAGCCCGCTCCTCGACCTGCTCGTCGGGACCCACGCTCGCGGGCCCGCCCGTGGTGGGCTCGCGGTCGTCACCATGCTCTGATTTCGGCGTACGTGTCATGACCGACGGCTTTCCACTCACGCCACTCCCATGCGCCGCCTCCCGGGACCGGTCGACCGCGGGCCCGTGCGGCGGGCGGGCCGTCAGGGGCGGGCCGGACGCCCGGTGGCCGGCCCCGTGTCATCGGGAGCCGGGCCGGCCCACCGGCTCCGGGGAGTCCGTCACGATCTCGGGCTCCAGGCCCTCGGCGGGGGTGGTGCGGGAGCGGCCGATGTCGCCGCGCCACGCTTCGAAGGCGAGCGTGGTCGCGGTCACCACCGCCAGTCCCAGCAGCCAGCCCCCGACCACGTCGCTCACCCAGTGCACCCCGAGCGCGACCCGCGTGTAGCTCACGCCGAGCACCGCCACAGTCGCCAGGACCCACGGCAGCGGCCGCCAGGCACGCGGGACCAGGGGGAGCAGGACCAGCAGCAGGACGGCACAGGAGGTGGTGGCCGTCATGGCGTGCCCGGAGGGGAAGGAGAAGCCGGGCGCGTGGGCGACGGGATCCGGCAGGTGCGGCCGGGCACGCTCGACCACGTTCTTGACCAGCAGCCCCACCAGCCCGCCGGTCGTCGCGGTGACGGCCGCCCAGGCGGCGAGACGGAACGCCCGCCGCCACAGGAGCCACACCACCGCACCGGCCACCAGGAGCCGCATGGTCAGCGGCCCCCACACGACGTGCGTGAGGAAGTCGAGCACCCGTACCCAGGCCGGACTGCCGAGTGCGGAACGGTGCAGCCGCTCGGCCACGCCCTGGTCGAGACGGTGCAGCGGGGCCCAGTGCGACTCCACCAGCACCAGGGCGAGGGAGAACGGGACGGCCGCCAGGGCGGTGAGGGCCGCGCCCGCCACCAATCGCGCGCCGAACCGCGTGTCGGGCCCGCCGTGGCCGGGCACGAGCCGTCCGAGACGGCGCCGCCAGGTCCGGGGGGAACGCTCGGTCATGGTCGGTACGGTTCCTTTCCGTCGGAGAGGTCGGGAGGGCCGGTCGGCTCAGACCCCGGGGTCCTCGGTGATCGGTGTCGCCACCCCCGCCCGTACGGCCTCCAGCTGGGCGGCGAAGGAAAGGCCCAGGAACAGCGCGAGCGAGGTGAGGTACGACCACAACAGCAGCGCCATGAACGCGCTCAGCGGCCCGTACACGGTGGTGAAGGAGCCTCCGGAGCCGACGTACAGGCTCAATGCCCACGTCGCGCCCAGCCACAGCAGCAGATGGACGGTGGCACCGAAGGCGAGCCAGGTGTAGCCCGGTTGGGCGCGCCGGGGCGAGCGGCGGAAGACGGCACTGGTGGCGATCACCGCCAACAGGATCCCCACGGGCCAGCGCAGCACGTCCCACGCGCGGGAGGTGGCCGGCTCCAGGTGATAGACCTCGATCAGGGCCCGGTTCAGGTCGGATCCGAGGACGGTGACGCAGAAGCTCAGTCCGAGGGGCACCCCGGCCAGCACCGCCATCACCAGCCCACGGGCGTACTTGTGGAGGAACGGCCGGTCGCGCTCCACGCCGTATATGCGGTTCGCGCCGCGCTCCACCTGGCACATGCCCGTGGTGACGTTCGCGACGGAGAACAGCAGGCCGAGCCAGAGGGCCGCCGCGCCCCCCTCCCCTGCGTGCCGCCGGCTCTCCCGCAGGGCGTCGTCCACCACGTCCTGGCTCGGGCCGCTGATCCGGCGGATCGTCAGCTCGGCGATCCGCCCGATGTCCTCGGTGTGCAGCACTCCGGACAGCCCGATGACGGCGATGGCCAGCGGAAGGATCGCCAGGACGGTCTGCAGGGCGAGGGCCCGGGAGTGGCTGAACCCGTCGGCGTAGCGGAACCGTACGAAGGAGTCCCGCACGAGGGCCCAGCCTCCGTAGTGGCGGAGCGCGGCCCAGGCCTCCTCGCCCGACAGGACGTCCCCCCGCAGACGCAGTTCGGCCTCCACGGCCTCGACCTCACTGCGCTGCGGTACGCGCGTCGCGGTGCCCATGGACCCCTCCTTCCCCTCCGGCCCGCGCCGGGACGTCTGCCCCCGTCGGGGTGGCTGCCTGGGCCGGGGCGTCTGCTCTCGCCGGAGCGTCTGCCCGCGCCGGAACGTCTGCTCCCACCGGAGCGCCTGCCCGTGTCGGAGCGTCTGCGCCCGCCGGAACGTCTGCCCGCGCCGGAGCGTCTGCTCCCGCCGGGGCGCCTGCCCGTGTCGGGATGCCTGCTCCCGCCGGAGCGTCTGCCCGCGCCGGGGCCGGCAAGCACACCCGCAGCGCCCCCGGCTCGACCTCCGCGGTCAGCCGGGTGCCCGCGGGGAAGACGTCACCGTCGAGCTCGCGCGGCTGGGGCCGGGCGAAGCGGAGGTCGATCCGGGTCGCGCCGAAGTACTCCAGTGCGCCGTGCGCGAGGGTCCGTTCCCCCGCGCCGGACGCACGCTGCCGCCGTCCGCCCGGTACGCGCGAGGCGAGGTACCCGGCGGCGGCGAGCCAGCCGGTCACCCCGCGCGGGTCGAGCAGGACGACCTCCAGCCTGCCGCTGTCCGGCCGGGCCTCCGGCAGCAGCGGCAGCCCGCCCTGAAGGGTCCCGACGTTGCCGATGACGACCATGCGGGCCCGCCGCTCCAACGGGGCGCCCCCGTCCAGCCGGATCGACAGCCGCATCCGGGCGTCCCCCAGATGCCGTACGGCCGAAACCACGTACGCGGCCCAGCCCAGGCTCTCCTTGAGCCGCGCCGAGGCGTCCCGGACCATGGCGGCGTCGAACCCGGCGCCCGCCATGACCGCGAACCGGGTCGGCGCGATCCCGTCGCCCCGTATCCGTCCCACGTCGAGCCCGACGGCCTGTCCGCGGAGGGCCTCCCGCAGGGCGGCCACGGGCTCGGTCGGCAGCCGCAGGTTACGGGCGAGGAGGTTCCCGGTGCCGCAGGGGACGATCGCCAGGGAGATCCCGGTCCCGGCCACCACGTCCGCGCAGGCGCGCACGGTGCCGTCCCCGCCGCAGACGACGACCAGATCGGTGTCGGTCCCGCCGAGGCACGAGGCCAGGGCACCGGACGGATCCCCGGCCGTCGTCTCCGTCCACCGCTGCTCCGTGTAACCGTGGTCGCACAGCACGGCCCGTACCCTGGCGGCGGTCCCGTCGCCGCACGCGCGCGGGTGGCGCACCACCACGGCCCGCCGCGCGCGGGGGGCGGCCGGGCCCGGGGCGGGCGTTGCCGCCTCCTCCCGGGGGCGCGGCAGGAGGGCGGCCGCCACGAGGGCCAGCGTGCAGGCGCCGTTCAGCAGTCCCGCCACCACGTCGGAGGTGTGGTGCATGCCGCGGTACGCCCGGGAGACCGCCACGAACAGCGGGATCACGAGGAGCAGCCCCACCACGAGGTGTCGCCGAGCGCCGTGCAGGCGCCGGGACGCGAGGACGGCCAGTCCCCCGAAGAGGGCGACGGAGGCCCCGACGTGGCCGGAGGGGAAGCTGGACGTCGGCGGCGCCGGGTCCAGGTGGGGCACGTCGGGGCGTTCGCGGTTCACGACGAGGGTGACGAGCAGGAAGACGGCGGACTGCGCGGCCACCGCCACGGCGAGGAACGCCGCCTCCCGCCATCGGGGCACGTGGGGCACCAGGAGCAGGGCGGCCGTGCACAGGAGGGTGAGGGCGATCACGCTCTCCGTGCCGGCCAGCAGGGACGCCCCGTCGGTGAACGCGGTGGCGAAGGCGGTGCGATGAGCGGCGAGGGCACGGTTGACGCCGTCCTCCGCCGACAGCGGCCAGCGGTGTGCGAGGGGGCCGGTCACCAGCAGTCCCAGCGCGGCGACCACGGCCGCCTGCACGGGCAGCAGCAGGAGCAGCCGGCCCGGCCCGGCTCCCGCCTCGTGTGAGTTCGTCATTGAGGCCGTGTTACCTGCCGGGCGTGGGTCATGCGCCCGCGGGGCCGTTCCGACCGTGACCGGGGCCTCAGCCAATCGTGGACGAGGTCACGGCCGCAGCCGTTCCCACCCGATGCCCGACCACCGCAGCCGTTCCCACCCGATGTCCGACCACCGCAGCCGCTCCCACCCGATGTCCGACCGTCACAGCCGCTCCCACCCACTGTCCGACCGTCACAGCTGCTCCCTCTCGACGTCCGTCAGATCGACCACGTCCCTCGACGTCCCTGTCACGAGGCGGCCACACGACCGGTCGGGCGGGTCCTGCTCGGCCCGACCGCCTCGGCGGTGACAAGGCCCGTTCGTCGCGCCGCAACCGCCCTTACCTGCGGCGGCGCCAGATCAAGCACACCCTTCCGGAGCGGCGGGACCAGAGAGCCGACCGCCGACGCCGAGGCAGTGAGGGCGGTCGGCCGACCGGATTCGACCGGTCGATCGACCGCCGTCGCGACGAAGTGGAGCGCACGATCAACCGGCTCAAGAGCTTTCGATCCGTGGCCACCCGCCATGACAGGAGGGCTTCCGTCTTCCACGGCACGGTTACCGTCACCGCGATCCGGCTGTGGCTCCGCCCTTGAGGCGCCGCCACTTCGCCGCGGCTTCGTCGTGATTCACCGCAAGACCGGCCGGTCGGCGGACGTGTACTCGTCCGAGACGCTGAAGACGCCGGCACAGCGCGGGCATTCCGCTTCACCGAAGAGGGGGGGCGATCCCGTTGGCGAGCACCTCCTGCCCATCGCGGACAGCGACCTGGTGCATCCATCGGCCGGTTCCGGTGAGGTCCTCGGCGGCCGCCGGCCGCAGGTCCCGTCGCATCCTCTCGCCCCCGTCCCACGCCTCCGGGTAGCATCCGAAACCGCCGACGGCGATCGTCACCCCCATGCCACAGTGGGGACAGTCCACGTGATGGATGTCGTCCTCGAAGCCCTCCAGGGCGTTCGCCCAGTGGTACTCCTCTTCGACGGCCAGCAGGGCACGGAAGGACACGAGGTAGTCGGCCGGCCGCGACCGCAGGTGCCGATCCAACACCACACCGAACTCCGCGACCGCGCCGGCACAGTCCGCCAATCGACGTCGAACCTGCAGTCGCGCATGTGCGCCCAGTTCACCACCTGGGCATTGAACCCTCTCCAGGTGGCCGGGGCGACTCCACCTCGCTGCCCCTGTGGTGGTGGCAGCCATGAGTGTCCCGTCAGACACGACCTAATCGGTCTGTTCCTGGGGTGCCGGAGTACCCGGGCCGGCAGCTGGACGGCCCTCGCCCTGGTCGCCGGTGTCCTTCTGCCGCTCGCCGTCCTCGTCGGCTTCGTCGGTCCGGGGACGCTCGCCTCCGGCGCCCCGGACGTCCGGTGCGTCCGGCCCCGGCGCGGGCAGGTCCGGCGTGACGGCGTCGCGCGTCGCCGGGACGGGGTCGGGAAGCTCCGGCTCGGGGGTGCTGTGCATCAGAGTCTCCTCGTTCGATTCCACAGGGGTTCCGCATCGCGGCTGCCCCTCTCCGCGGTCCTCATTCCTCCACTGTGGTCCGGCGTCGCCCGTCGGCGCGGCGCGCGGCCCCCGGAGACGTCGGCTGGAGGGTCGAGCGTACGAAGGGCGAGGAGACGGCTGTTGCTCGGCCGGGCGGAGCGAACGCCGTCGACGGTGGCCGGAGGGAACGGAGGATGAGAGCGGTGACGCCGGGCAGGAGGGCACCGTGACATCGAACACTCTCCGCACGCACCGGAGCACTCCGGGAAACCGGGTCGTCGAGCTGCTGAGACGCGCCCGCTCGAACCTGCGGAACACCGCCGTACGCCTCTGGGACGACAACATCGCCGACTACGCGGCGGCCCTCACCTACTACGCGGTGCTGGCGCTCGTGCCCGCCCTGCTCGTCTCGGTCTCCCTGGTGGGGCTGGCCGGGACCGACACCCGCGAGCGCCTGATCCGCGACCTCACCTCCTACGCCCCTCCCCAGTCGGCCCAGGTGCTCCGAGAGGCCCTGGAGGGCCTCACCTCGGCGCCGTCCTCCCTGTGGGCGCTGCTCGTCAGCGGTGTCCTGAGCGCGCTGTGGTCGGCCTCCAGCTACTTGGCGGTCTTCCGTCGCGCCCTGCACGCGATGCACCGGCTGCCCGACACGCGGCCGCCGCTGCGTGCGGCACACGTCCTCGTCCTCACCGCCGGAGTGCTGTTGGCCCTGCTCGTCGCGGGCGCCGCGAGCCTCGTCGCGACCGGCCCCGTGGCCCGTCGGCTCGCGGCGGCCGCGGGCCACTCGGGCACGGGCGCCATGGCGATCCTGCGGTGGCCGGTGCTCCTGGTGATCGTCACGGCGCTGATCCTCATCCTCTACCGGACCGGACCCGTCCAAGCCCGCGGCACGCGCCGGGGGTTTCCGGGCGGCGCCCTGGCGGCCTTCCTGTGGCTCGGCGCTTCGGCGCTCTTCACCCTCTACACGCAGTTCGGGACCTACAGCCGCCTCTACGGTTCGCTGGCGGGGGTCGTCGTTTTCCTCGTGTGGCTGTGGTTCGGCAACCTGGCCCTGCTCGCCGGCGCGCAGTTCAACGCGGTGCTCGCACGGACCGGAGAACGAGCCGGCGAGGCGCCGGCGGACGCCGAGACCACCTCCTCCTACAGGTAGCGGCGGATGGGGAGCACCGCGGTCTCCCGGGCGCGCTGCAGCAGCGAGCGCCGCTTCCAGCGGCCCGGGCGGATCGCTTCGCTGACTTCGAGGTCCTCGTCGTAGTGCGCGTCGAGGGCGGCGGTGAACTCGGCGTCCATGACGGCGAGCATGACCTCCTCGTCGTGATCGAGGGAGCGGCGGTTGAAGTTCGTGGAGCCGATCAGGGACACGACGCCGTCCATGGTGATGACCTTCGCGTGCATCATGGTCGGCTGGTACTGGTGGATGCGCACGCCGCAGGTGATCAGCGCCTCGTAGTGGTGCTGTCCCGCCAGCTGGCACACGCGCTTGTCCGTGTGGGGGCCGGGCAGCAGGATCTCGACCTCCACGCCGCGCCGGGCCGTCGCGCAGAGCAGGTCGATGAAGTAGGTGTCGGGGGCGAAGTAGGCGGTCGCCAGACGGACCCGTTCCTCGGCCGATTCGAGGATGACGCGCATCAGGGTCTGCATGTCCTGCCAGCCGAAGCTGGCCGAGCCGCGGACGACCTGCACGATGGCGTTCCCGCTCGGGCGGTGGCTCACGAACCGGTCGCGCTCGTCGAAGAGTTCCACATGGCATTCGGCCCAGTTCTGGGCGAAGGCGGCGGCGATGCCGTCCACGGCGGGACCTCGGACCTCGACGTGCGTGTCCCGCCACTCGTTGGGATTGCGCGCGTCACCGCACCATTCCTCGGCGATCCCGACGCCTCCGGTGAAAGCGGTCTGCTCGTCGACCACGAGGACCTTGCGGTGGCAGCGGTGGTTCTGCTTGAGCGGCGAGAGGTAGAGAGGCTTGCGGAACCAGGCGATCTCGACTCCGGCCCCGCTCATCCGGTCCAGCAGGTCCCGCTCTATCAGACGGCTGCCGAAGCCGTCCAACAGCAGCCTCACCCGCACACCCGCACGCGCCCGGTCGGACAGGGCCACGGCGAAACGCCGCGCGATGTCGCCCCGCCAGTAGACGAAGGTCATCATGTCGACGGTGTGACGGGCACTGCCGATCGCGTCCAGCATCGCGGCGAAGATCTCGTCCCCGTTGCGCAGGGGACGTACGGCGTTGCCCTCGGTCGCCGCGACGCCGATGAGTCTTTCCAGGCGCCGGCGTATGCGGTGGATCCGTTCGCCCGCCGGGCCGCTGTCGGCGGTCGCGGTCGTCGCACCGCCGAGCGGCGGCTCTCTATCAGACATACCGGTACTCCTCGCTCGGGCCATCGGCGATCAGGACCATATCCGACGACGTCCAGGACTCCGGCGCCAGATCCCGGGGTCGCGCGGGACGGGGCCGCGCGCCGCCCGGAGGGGTGCGTGCTTCCCGACGAGGCGATCCCCCTGCTGCGCACCGGCAGCACCACGCCGCTCAACCACCGTGAGCAACTGGGCCGCGCTGCCGGCACGGTACGGCCGGCTCGACGAGCTCCGGGAGGCTGCGGCGGCGAGGAGGACTGGGACCTGTACCGGATGCGGCTGCCGCTGATCGCCGCCCGCGACGGCGTCGACGAAGCGATCGCACAAGCCCGCTCCCACCCCGAGGGCGCCACCTGGTACGCGGCGGCGCACATTGCCGAGCGGCTCGCCGGCGCCGGGCGCACCGAGGAGGCTGTCGCCGTCCTGCGCCCGCACGCTCCCTCGAACCGTCACGACCTGGCCGGCTCCCTCATCGGCCTCGGCCGCACCGAAGAGGCATCGACCTCGGCCGCACCGAAGAGGCCGTGGCCGTCCTGCACCAGGACAAGCCTCGTCCGCCACAGCCCTCGACCCTTGCCCTTTGGAGCGAAGAACCCCCGTCCTGAAGGTCTGTCTGGCGCGACCCCAAGGGTCGGTCGGCCCGTCGAGCCGACCGCGTCGCAAGGGGCCCAGCCCCTCAGCGGACTGTTGTCGGCCGGCGTGACGGACTTCGAGCGAGGCGGCCCAGTCGGAAGAGCCGAGGAACGGGGTGCCGGGCAGGCAGACGCGGGCTCGTGGCTGACGAGGACCTGTCCCCCCGAAGCTCCGGCGAAGTGAAAAGCAGCTCAGGGTGGCCGGTCGTTGCCTTCGGTCTGGAGGGGCAAAGTCAGCGTGGGCCGCTTCGACGGCTTCGGGGTACGCCTGGCGCTTCCCGTGCTCGGCGAGTGCCCGGTAGGTGCCGGCCAGGCCAGAGTTCTGGTCCTTGCGCTTGCCGGTGGGGGGTGCCCGCCCTTCCTCGCTGGAAGGGCGGGCTCACGCCTCGGACGGCGCACCACTGCCATGGCGCTGCCGCTGGCGGTGTTTGCGCATGGACACCTGGGAGCCGCAGCCAGTGCTGCAGTACAGCCCTCCCCCATTGCGGGTGCGGTCGAAGAAACCGAAGTGGCATGGGGGGTTCCGGCACGCCTTGATGCGCCCCCAGTCGCTGCTCTGCGCAAACGTCGTCACCGCAGCCAGTACGGTTCCGAACACGCGCGGCACCCCCGCCTGCGGTGAGGCCAGCTCCACACCACCGGCCGTGACCACCGTCGCCAGTGGGTAGAGCGAACCCACACGTCGCAGGTGCCGCTCGGCACGCAGCAGCGGCTCACCCAGACTTTCCTCATCGCCCGAGTGCGCGAGCAGCACGGTCACCAGGGCATCACGCAGCTCGCGCGCGACCGCGGCGTCAGCGTCGGTCACCACGGTTTCGCCATCGAACTCGTCGCGCTCCGCCAGCCACGCCGCGAACGAGTCCCCGTCCCCGAACAACTCTCGGCGACCCGATCCGTCCGCGCGCGTGTTCACGAACGCGAGAACGGTCTCCACCGTCGGCGTGACGGTGGTCGGGCTGGGTTTGGGGGATCCGGCTGCCGCAGCGATCATCCTCCCACAGTACATCAGCGGGAGCGGCACTAATCCAGCTAGAGAGCAACCTTCCAGTCGATCCAGGTTGACTCGTTGCGAGCTAACTGCTTACGGTCGCAACATGAATAGAACATCCAACCAGCACGGCCGCCCCCGCACATGGCTGATCACCGGCGCGACGTCCGGCATCGGCCGCGAACTGACGCTCCAGGCACTGGAGAACGGCGACACCGTCTCGGCCCTCGCCCGCGACACCTCCTCCCTGGACGAACTGGCGCAAGCGCACGGTGAGCGCCTGCTTCTCATCCAGGCGGATGTACGTGAGGAGCGAGCCGTCCGGGACGCGGTGGAAGGCACGGTCGCGCGGTTCGGCCGCATCGACGTCGTGGCCAACAACGCGGGTTACGGACTGTTCGGAGCCGTCGAGGAGGCCTCCGACACGCAGGTCCGTGCCGTGTTCGACACCAATGTCTTCGGAGTGCTCAACGTGCTCCGCGCAACGCTGCCGGTGCTCCGCGCCCAGCGGTCCGGGCACGTCCTCCAGGGCTCGTCCGTCTACGGACAGTCCGCCCATCCCGGCGTGGGTCTGCTGGCCGCCACCAAGCACGCGGTCGAGGGGCTGTCGGACGCGCTCGCGGCCGAGGTCGCACCACTCGGCATCAAGGTCACGATCATCCAGCCCGGCCTGACCGCGACCCCCTTCCTCGCCAACCTCGATGTCGCAGCCGGCCTGGACGACTACGACCAGACCGTCCGCGAGGTTCAGAAGGGCATCGGAGAGCTGCCGACGTCCGCGTTCTCCGCCGCGGCGCGGATCGCCGCAGGCATCCGGACCGCGGTTGACAGCCCCAACCCTCCGCTACGCCTGGCCCTTGGCTCCTCCAGCGCGACGGGCATGCGCCCTGCCCTGGAGGCACGGATCGCAGACCTGGACAGCTGGCAGCGTGTGACCGACGCCGTCGACAGGCAGTAAGCCACGAATCCCGCCGGGAACACGGTCATGGCGGAGGCGGTCCGGCCCTCCTCACCGGCCGGCCATGACCAGTGGGTCCGGGTCGAAGCCACGACAGACGGCTTCGCCTCGGACCCCTGCGCCACCACCGCTCCGCGCCCTCCCCTGCGGACGTCGGCCACGGTTCGTCCGCCTGCCGACCCGGGATGGCCACAGCCGGGTGGAGGCCGATCCGGTTGCCCATGTCGAACTCGAACCGGCCGTAGGACTCCTCAGCCGACACCCTCACCCGCTGAGCCACGTACGCCACCGCCGCCGCCCCGGACACACGGAACGGCAGGGCGCGGGATCGGGGCCCCGGTTGGCCAGGCCGGAAGCGTCCCCCCGGGGCGGGGAGCAGGTTCACCTCGGCTCTGTGCGGCGGCTCCGACCCAGGGGTCGATCGGAGCCGCCACAGAGCACCCGCGACAACGCGGCGTGGACCGCCAGGAACATCGGGACCGTCTGAGGAGGAGGGGGCGGCCTTCGATGTTCCGTTCGGGCCCGTGGGGCCCTTGTAGTAAATATATATACCGCCAGGTAAGCAAGAGCATGAAAATTTTCATGCCAAACGATCGTGTGGAGACCGGCCCCGGCCCATCCGTCTCGATCGGTTTCAGCCGGTTTCAGTCGTCCAGGAAGAAATCGTGCTGCTCCGCCGCGTGCTCGTACTTCTCAAGCCGAGTCTGCGTACGCTCCGGGTCCGCGTCCGCCATGGCCTGGAGGATGCCCGCGGACAGCACCCCCGGCGCCGCGTACGAGTCGAAGACGAGCCGTGAGCCCGTGCCCGCGGTGAACACCTCATCGGCCTCGTCGGCCAGCGGCCCGAGCGCGAGGTCCGTGATCAGCGCGACGCGCAGCCCGACACCGCGGGCGGCACGCACGACGGCGAGGGTCTCCTTGGCGTGCCGCGGCATCGCGAAGGCCAGCGCCCACGTGCCGCCCGCCTCGCGCGCCTGGAGCAGTCCGTCGTAGGCGACGCTGCCGCCCCGCGTCACCACCCGGACATCGGGGTGGATGCGCCGCGCGGCGTACGCGAAGTACTCGGCGAGGGAGACCGAGATGCGCAGGCCGACGACCGTCAGGGGGACGGACCGGGCCAGCTCGCGGCCGATGCCGACGATCCGGTCGGGGGCGGCGAGGGCGCGCCGCAGGGACGTCAGGTTCTCGATCTCGGCGTCGATCGCCGACTGGAGCTCGTTGCGGTGCCGCTCCTCCCCCTCGCCGGGCGCACCGGCGACCGCGCTGAGCGCGATGGGCTGGAGCGCCTCCCTGAGCGCGGGGTAGCCGCTGAATCCCAGCGAGGAGGCGAACCGGGTCACGGACGGCTGGCTGACCCCCACGCGCTCCGCGAGCTCGGTGATGGACAAGAACGCGGCCTCGGTGAGGTGATCGGTCAGGAACTGGGCGATACGCCGCTGCGCGGGAGACAGCCGGTGCCCGCCGAACAGCGCCCGCACCCGCTCGGCGGGAGAGACCGCCACCACCTCGCCCTCCGCCTCGGACGAGCGCCTGCCCGGCGTGATCGCGGCTGCCTGTGCACGCGCCTGCTGCCCGGATGCCACAGGATGTCTCCTTCTCGTCTCGCTGCCGCCCAAGATAGTTCACCCGTGCCCGGCCCCCCACGAGCCCGATGCACCGGCCCGCCGGCGCCGCTGTCGAACCGGCTCAGGGCGGCCCTGCACCTCCGGGCGGTCTGGTTCCGCGTCACGGGGGTCAGCCTCCCGTAGGCTCCGCTCCATCACATGATCATCGCCGGTTGATCCGTACCGGCCGGGGTAACGGAGGGCCATGGCACCCGACGACGCTTCTGCCGCAGCGAGCGGCTACACGCAGCCCGTGATCGACGTCGAAGCCCTGGCGGGCCTTCTGGACGGCGAGTACGCCGGGATCCGCGACCTCGTCCGGACCAACCTGGCGGCTCACTCTTCTGTGTTGGAGGACGCAGAGCGACTCGGCATGGACGCGTTCCGCGACCGGGTGCGCGACATCGTGGTCGAGATGGCCGGGACCGGCCAGACCGGTATGGGCTTCCCAGCGGCGTACGGTGGCGGCGGCGACGTCGGCGCCTCTGTCGCCGCCTTCGAGACCCTCGCTTTCGGTGATCTGTCGGTGCTGGTCAAGGTCGGTGTGCAGTTCGGGCTGTTCGGCGGCGCGATCTTGCACCTGGGTACCGGACGTCACCACGACGCCTACTTGCCGGACCTGGTCGCCGGGCGGCTTCTGGGCTGCTTCGCTATGACCGAGACCGGGCACGGCTCCAACGTCCAGGCGCTTGGGACGGTGGCCCGGTACGACACCGAGGCCCAGGAGTTCGTCGTCACCACCGAAGGCGACGCTGCCCGCAAGGACTACATCGGGAACGCGGCCCGCCACGCCGAGCTGGCGGTCGTCTTCGCCCAGCTGGAGGTGGGCGGAGAGTCCCGCGGCGTGCACGCGCTCGTCGTGCCGCTCCGGTCCGGGGGAAAGGTCCTGCCGGGCGTCGAGATCGAGGACGACGGCCGCAAGATGGGCCTCAACGGCGTCGACAACGGCCGGATCCGCTTCGACGGGGTCCGGGTGCCGCGTGAGGCGCTGCTCAACCGCTTTGCGGATGTCACACCCGAGGGCGCGTACGTCAGTTCCATCGACAATCCCAACCGCCGCTTCTTCACCATGCTCGGCACGCTCGTCCAGGGCCGGGTCTGTGTCGGCGGCGCCGGGGTGAACGTCGCCAAGGTCGCCCTCGCTCTCGCCATCAAGTACGGCGTGCGGCGACGCCAGTTCGAGGCGTCGCCGGGTGCCGAGGAGCAGCTCCTCCTGGACTACGGGCTGCACCAGCGCCGGCTACTGCCGCTGCTCGCCCGCACGTACGCGCTGCATTTCGCGCAGGACGTCGTCCGCGGACAGCTGCACGACGTCTTCTCCGGCCACGAGGACGACCCGCAGGCGCGGCGGCGGCTGGAGTCGCGGGCCGCCGGCACCAAGGCGCTCGGCACCTGGCATGCCACCCGTACGGTGCAGGAGTGCCGCGAGGCATGCGGGGGCGCCGGCTACCTCGCGGTGAACCGCTTCGCCGCGCTCAAGGCCGACAGCGACGTCTTCACCACCTTCGAGGGCGACAACCACGTGCTGCTCCAGCTCGTGGCGAAGGGTCTGCTCACCGACCACGCCAGCGAGTTCGAGGACCTGGACCAGCTCGGCGTGGTCCGCTACGTCACCGGCCTCGCTGTCGAGACCGTCATCGAGAAGGCGTCCGTCCACAAGCTCCTGGAACGGGTCCGCGACCTGCTGCCCGGCGGCGACGAATGGGACCGGGAGGCCGGGCTGCTCGACTCGGAGTACCACCTGGCCATGCTGCGCTATCGCGAGGAGCACATGCTCGCCGGGCTGGCCCGCCGGCTCAAGCGCGGAGTCGACCGGAAACGTGATCCCGGCGCCGTCTTCTCGCAGGTGCAGGACCATGTGATCGCGCTCGCCCACGCGCACGTCGAGCGACTGGTGCTGGAGGCGTTCGTCGACGCGTTCCGGGCCCTGCCCGACGGTGGCAACAGGGTCGCGCTGGGTCTGCTCTGCGACCTGTTCGCGCTGTCGACGATCGAAGCGGACCGGGCCTGGTTCATGGAGCACGGCCGGCTGACCGTCCAGCGGTCCAAGGCGATCAGCCGTGAGGTGAACGACCTCTGCCGCAAGGTCCGGCCGCTGGCCGTCGACCTGGTCGACGCCTGGGGCATCCCGTCCGAGACGCTGCGGGCGCCGGACCTGCTGGGCTGAGAGCGGGACGACTTCTGCGGACGGGCTCCTTGCGCGCGGCGCGGCGCGGCGCTGTGGTGGACGAAGATCAGGGGACCGCCGTAGAAGCCGTCCCGGTCGGACGTGATCCTTGGCGAAGCCGGCGAGGACGACGGTCATCTCGGGGTCGGCCTGCCAGGCGGTGTGGATCTCACGGGCCCGCGCAGCGACGTCGGCCGGGCTGGGAAGCGCGGTTGCGATGGTCCCGGTTATCAGGCGCGCTGGAGGCCGTGGGGGTTCCGAAAGAGCCCTTGGCTACGTAGGCCACATCCGAGAGCGGTTGTCGGGGCTGCTCAGGATCGCTTCGTGATCACTGTCTTCCGGGGGTCGACGAGAAGCAGGAACGCCCTTCATGGGAAGGAGCGGTCGGTGCGGGGCTTGTCAGAGCCGGGGGCACTCTGAGCTCGTGCTGATCGATGGATACGAGAGCGCCCCCTCGTCGCAGCGGAGGAGCTGCTGGTTTTGCCGGGGTTCTGGGCTGCATACCTTCTGTGGATGGGCCAGACCGAGGAGAACGACCCGGATCCGCTGTAGTTGGGTGCCGACGGAGCCGACACCGACGCAGCGTACGAGGCGCTCACCAACGAGGAACGCCGGCCGGTCTTCCGCATCCCGTTCGCTGACAACCACAGTGTGGTCATCGTGAGCCGCAACTTCACCGATGACTTGGGGACCGAGTATTTCGTCTCCCATCCTGAGCGGAATCCGCCTCGCCCAAGGAATCACCCGCGGGCAGAGCCACCGGCTGACCCGCGCACTCGGCACCTGGCCCACGCCATGACCACACCGCTCCGAGCCGACCAGCGCACGAGACGGCCAGAAGCCAGGACCGGCGCGTTTCCAGAACTCGGCATCACACTTCCCGCCCCCTACGGCCCGCTCTCAGCGGTAACCAACAAACGCTGCTGACCCTCGGCGACAAAGCCGGCATGGCGTATGCCGGGTACCTGACCTGGGGAGCCTTCAGGTTGGATGGCGCCGTGGCGAGACGACCCAAGATGAAGAAGAAGCGGCCTCCCTTCGGCATACCGAGGGAGATCATCCTTCTGGCGAGACAGGACGCGTGGCCTTACACGTTCATTGCCGATGATTCGGGCGGTGGGTGCGGGAAGGTCCCGATGCCTCCCGACGCAGCCGTTGAAGACGTGCAGGCGGCGGTCTTCACCTCCCTGGCGGACCTCACCCGCACCTTTCACGGCGTCGATATCGAGGTTGCCTGGTCCTCGCTGACCCCCGATTCGTGGGTCGGGCGGATCCGGTACGTCGCCGTGACGGAGCCCGCTCAGACCGACGAGGTGAGTGAAGGAAACTGACCATGAGCCTTTTCCAACCTCACGCTGAGGCGTGATGAAGGACGAGGACGGCCTGGACGATCGTGGTGATGCGGTGGGTGCCGCAGCGGAGCCTTCGCGGGAGGCACCGGCCCTTCGGGGTGGCCATGGCCTGCTCGCCGAGGCAGCGGATCTTGGCGTGTGTGCTGTTGTGCCGGCGCTGCCACCGTGTGAGGCGGAGGCCGCGGAAGGGCACCCGGATAGGACCACCGGCACCCTGGTACGCCTTGCCGGCCCGGCATGTGAGGCCGGCCTCGGTGAGCGCGTCGACGATGTGGTGGGTGCGGGCGGCGGTCAGGTCGTGGGCCGGTCCGGGCAGGGCGGGCGGGGCCCGCAGCAGCCGGCCGAAGGGATCGGTGAGGACCTGGACGTTCCTGCCGTGGCGTTGGTGTCTGCCCGAGTGGTACGGGGTGTCGGCGGCGGTCCGGTCGATCGGCAGCAGGGTGCCGTCCAGGATCACGAACGCCTTGGTCCGGGCGATGCGCATCGCCTCGGCCGGGGTGGGTGCGAGGGCGGCCGGTACGTCGACGGCCTCGCGCAGGGAGCGGCACGCGGTGGTGATGGCGAACCCGGGGGCGAGCTGGGCGTAGGTGTCACCGCATCGCGGACGGGCCGGAGTGAGGAGAGCCTGGCGGCCGGCGGTCAGGCGTCGCCATCGGGTCCCGATTTTCCCCTCGCCGGGCAGCGAGTCGTCCGGTCAGGCACCGCAGGGTGCGACGGGACAGGTCGATCGAATGGGGTCTCCCCTGCTCGAGCGAAGCCGAGAGCTTGGGGAGGGGTGGACAAGCACGCGAAGCTCCTGGTGCCGCGGGGGATCTTGGTCGAGAACCCGTCTACCAGGAGCTTCGTCGTTCCACCGAACTGCCCCACACACGGCCCGCACCGTCAGGTGGGAAAGGGCTCAAGCAGTCCCTCTCCTTTGAGGTAGCGCTGCGGCTGGAAGGCACCGCTGCGGGATCGTAGACCGTCAGGAAGCCCAGCCGGGCTCGGATCGGCAGTTTTCTCCGAGCCCGGCGCTCGCCGCCCCATGCTGTCGCCGACGATCCGCTCCAGTACGACGCCCTCGTCCTGACCGAGCTCGGGCATGATTCCGAGGCCATCGCGGACGTCACCGATCGGCCCGGCAGCACCATCCGCTACTTGACCGCTCCCCACCCTCCTGCACGACAACGTCCTTCTGTTCCCCAGCCGCTGAGCCGAAGCAGCGGTCCGCAATCACTCTGGATCAGCGGGGCAGGTACTCGTAGTGCGAGAGACAGGAGCGGGCCGCCTTCTCCGTCGTGCCCAGGGCCTCGGCGGCTTGCCGCATCGAGGTTTCGTCCCCCGTGACATAGGCGGTTGCGAGGGGTCCGGCCGACGCGACAATCGCCCCGGCTCCCCGGCCGCCTTCAACGCCACGAGCGGCTTTTTCGCCGACGACCTCGTCCAGGCGCTCACGCAGCTGCCCCAGCAGGCCGGCCACGCCCTCAGGCGGCGGCAGAGTCCGTGCGGTCACCTCGTCCGTGTGTCCCTCCCAGTCGGCCCAGGGTCCGGAGGTGTCGTACTCGTCGACCTCGTCGCCGCGCGCCTTCTCCCAGTCGATCGGGTACGTCGTCGCGCTGCGCCAGCCGCACGAGCACCTTCCCCGCATCGTGGTCGCCGTCGGCCTGCGCATCGTGCCGTCGTACGCCCACCAGTCGATCGACTCATGAAAGTGGCCGCCGCTGCCCGGGTCGAAGAAGACCGACACCGGCTCGCTGCATCGCTCGCGCCGGCGCGGATCCACCGGATATCCATCACTCCGATGCCGACACGAGCTGCCCCCGGCGCAGCCAGACAGCGGCATATTCCAAGGCAGGTGGAGTGGAGCTTCCGCCGTGCGCCGTGTGGCAGCTCGGACACTCCAGCGTCCGGTCGTGTCCGGTCACCATGGCACCAGATCTGTCCTCATCGACAGGAACGGACGCGCCCTCACCGGCAGCGACACGGGCGCTCCGCCCGCGAACCCCGGCCGGAAGGCAGGCGAAGCGTCGGCGCAGCACTCCCCACATGCCTCGTGTCTTACACGTTTGCCCATGAGGCGCGGTGGGACAGTGGAATCCGACGGCCGGTCGGCCGAGTCACGGCCGGACCTCCTCGACGCCCGGACTCGAACAGGAGCTCTTGATTGCGCTTCTACGCCCAGACACCCGCACGCCGAAACCGTCAGGTGCTTGTGGACCTGATCGCCGTAGCCCTGATCGCCGCCGCCGTGTGGGCGGCCTTCGCCGTCCGCAAGGTGATCCTGCTGCTGGCCGAACCGGGGCGCAAGGTGGAGAGTGCCGGCGACAGCCTCGCCGAAGAACTCGGCAACGCGGGAGACGCGGCATCGGACGTGCCGCTCATCGGCGACATCCTGAAGAAGCCGCTCCAGGCCGCGGCCGACGCCGGCTCCGGCTTCGCCGACGCGGGAGTGTCGCTTCAGGAGACCGTCAGCCAGGTCGCCGACGTGATCACGACGGCCCTCATCCTCATCCCGGTCCTCTTCGTCCTGCTGCTGTGGCTCCCGCCGCGTCTGCTCTGGATCCGGCGCAGCAACACCCTGCGCCGCCTCGCGGAGGCTCCCGGAGGCGCAGACCTGCTCGCCCTGCGCGCCCTCACCGGTCCTCCGGGCGCGCTCGCCGAACTCCCTGCCCCGCCAGGCGGATGGGCCGACGCCTGGCGTCAGGGGGACCCGCAAGCCATCACCGACCTCAGCATGATCGCCCTCAACCGCGTCGGACTCCGGCCCTGAGGCGGGGCTCCCGCTCCTTCGGTGTGGGACTCCGAAGCGGCGGAACGGATGGCCGCCCGTCGTGAGGCGTCACGCCTCACGACCAGGACGCCGTGGCCTTTCTGGTTGCGGCCACCGTGCGTCCCGATCGGCAGAAGACCGACCGGGACGCGGCCGAGCGGATGCCGCACTGCCCGAGACGCACTTCCGGTACCTCTCCGAACGGGCCGGCACCGAACTCCGCCGGGGCCTCACCGCGGACCCCGCCGAACTCGAGGCACTCGGAGTCCGTACCGAAGGGGCGTGCCGGAACGCCGTCGTCCACTCCACGCCGGCCACCTGAGCACTTGCCGCACACCCCGGGCGGGGTCGGCTTTCGCCCCCACCTTTGGCGACATGTGGTGCGTCAGGCGTTGATGAAGTCGCGCATCTGCCCGTAGACGGTCGGATCCGAACCGAGGGCGGTGTGGCTGAGGCAGGCGGTCTGGGTGTTCTTCGCACCGCTCAGGGAGACGCTGCTGTCGGGGTTGATGATCGTGTCGCAGGGCGACCACCAAGTGCCGTAGCGCGGGTTGCCCGGGGTCTCGTCGCCTGCGTTCAGCGATGTGAGGAAGGTGGAGCCGATGCGCATCTCGAGGCAGGAGGCGTAGGCGCATCCGTTGGCCCAGTCGGTGCCGTGGTTGGGACCGGCCAGCGAGACCCAGGCGTCGATCTTTCCGCTGCCGCCCAGGTTCTTGGCGTAGTAACGGCTGGAGAGCCCGCCCATGGAGTGACTGACGATGTCGACCTTGGACGCGCCGGTGGCCACGAGCAGGCGGTCCACCTCGGCAGCCAGTTGTTGGGCCGTGGTGGCGTTGGACTGTCGCCAGTCGTAGCTCCACTGGTCCAGGTAGGACGAGGGCCAGCCGTCGGCTCGGAAGTCGTCGGCCATGGTGTTCCAGTAGGAGCCCGACGAACTGTACCCGTGGACGAACAGGATGGGGTTGCTGGACGGTCCGAAGGTGGATGTTCCGGCGGCGTGACCCGGAGCCGCGGAAGTGAGCGCAAGCAGGGCGCTTGCGAGGGCGGCGAGCACGTACTTCTTCAAGGCGTACCTCTAGGTGATCGGCTCGGTGGGGGGCGGCGCGACCAGAGGTTACTTCCTGGTAGGCGGATCGGGTCAATGCCCCTCCAGGGATCGATACCGGCCCTTGACCTGCAGTTTCGCTCCGCGTCGTAGCGTTTGTGAGGTGCCGTGGCCCCCACCGCCCCGCGTCCTGAGCGTGCGTCAGACAGCTGCGGACTGCGCCGAGGGCGCCGACCACGCCTAGTGTCCTGAGTCGGAAGTCTTCAGGTAGATCTCTGCTTCGATCGACCGGCGGCCGCGCCCGCTTCTCACCAGGTTGGGGCTCGACTTGGAACCGTCGGCCCGAAGGCCGGAGGCTGAGAGAACTACCCAAGAATCTCCGACTCAGGACACTAGTAGGCGCAGGCGGCAATACTGGGCGCCGCGAAAGCCGACGACATCGGTCCCAAGGGCGGTCAGCCGGTGGCACTGCTCGTCGGAGAGCTCGGGCCAGGCGCGCTGCTGGCGGATGATCCAGCGGCCGAGGTCGTCGCCGTCGAGGACGACTTCGGGGGCGATAGCGGGAAGGCGGCCGTCGGGTTCGTCGGCGGCTCGGTGCCGTTACGCGGGGTTCTTGACGTCCGCCACGTAGGTGGCGCCACCGAGGCAATCGCGGATCTCGTGGCGGGGCGCTGTGCCGGTCCAGCGGAGAAACCCGCTGGCGCCGGTCGCGCTCGCCATGTCGATGAAGCGGCAGCCGTCGTAGATGAGCTTGCCGGCGGTGGTCGCGGCCGTGCCGGTGACCACCTGGTGCGAGCCCATCAGCGCGCAGTCGGTGTAGCGGACCGTGGGACCGCGGTCGCCGTTGGCGTTGAACGCGTAGACGTGCGCGACGGCGTCCGGTGCCCACGACTTGAAGCTGTTGGCGGTGTCGTCGCACGAGACGAAGGAGATGCTGCCCTTGTACCAGCGGGAGTCGATCACCTTGTGGCCGGTGCCGCGCAGTTCGAAGCGGATGCCCTGGGCGTACAACCGCATGACGGAGTCCGCGCGGGTGGCGGCGGCCGAGGAGAGCTGGAAGAAGGTGCCCGTCGAGGCGGCGTCGGTGAGGATGTAGGAGCCGCCGATGAAGTTCATCGAGCCACCGCGGTTGTTCTTCACGAACACACCGGCCTTGTACTCCACCTTGCACTCGCGAAACCAGTAGTTCAGGAACTGGTCCTGCTGGCTCGCGCTCGGCGTCATCCCCATGACGAGGAAGGCGTCCGAGTAGGTGCCGCCGATCTGGCAGTGGTCCCAGCCCATCTCACTGTTGAGGTTGGAGGTGGTGGCCGGGCCGTCGAGGCCGATGCCGCGCTTCCAGCTGCCCTGCCACTCGACGTCGCTGTACCAGGTGTCCTGGACGCCGTGCGTCGCCGAGGAGTACGCGTAGCAGAAGCTGGAGGTGGCGTTCTCGCTGACGAAGGTGATGCCGGAGATCCGGATGTTCTTGTAGCGCTGGTAGTTGGTCCAGAGCGTGGTGTCGTTCTCGGTCGGCGCGTAGACGATGCGGGTGAGCCGCTTGCCGTAGCCGGTGATCGTGACACCGTCGACGATACCCACGCCGGTGCCGTCGACGTTGGGGAGCAGCGAGTCGGGCTGGGTCAGCCGGTACGTGCCCGGCGGGATGACCAGGACCTTCTTCGGTACCGCGCCGGAGATCGGGTCGGGCTGGTACGAGGCGAGCACCTCGGCGGCGGCGGCCCGGAAGGCGTCGTCGCTCGGGTTGACGCCGGTGGGGTCCGCGTTCTTGCTGATCACGGAGACGCTGTGCGGGTCGTTGCCCGAACCTGCGGCGTACGCCGGCGTGCCCCCCATGACGACCGCGCCGGCCGCCGCGCCCGCACCGGCCGTCGCCAGGCCGCGGATGATGGATCGTCTGTCCATGTGTCCGGTCATTTCATTCCCCCTGTGTCGTGATCATGAGAAAGACAGCACATGGGATCATGGGTTTGAATCCTGTGCAAGCGTGGGCCAGCGGCCCGGACCTCCGGCCGCCCGGCGGCCGGAGCGGAAGGTCACCGCGAGCACGACCGAGAGCGGCGCCGACAGGCAGAGCACGGCGGGCCACAGCTGCAGCCGGAACAGGGGCCAGGAGGCGAGACCGATCCAGAGCGGCCACCACAACAGGGCGGCACGGGGGATGGACATGTATCAGTACGAGATGCCGAGCGCCCACGGCCTGAACGCGCTGCAGCAGGCCTCGGGGCAGCGCCGGGGGCGCGAGGCCCCCTGCCAGGGGGAGGCCGACGGCCAAGGAGCCCCGGTCCGCAGCCGCCGCAGCACACCATCGACCGCCTGCCGATGATCACGCCATGGACGGCCACGCCCGTCCGCCTGCGGCGATGGGGGCTCTATTCGCTCCCACACCACGTCCGCCACCTCACCTCGACCTGCCACAAGATCAATTATCAGACCGGTTATAGAGTCCTGCCTGTGGCGAATCATCAGGACGAGACCAGGGCGGCCTACGACGGAGTCGTCGAGCTGTACGCCTCGCTGTTCGCAAACCGGTTGGAGACACGGCCGTTCGCCCGGGCCATGATCGGCACCTTCGCCGAACTGGTGCGCGCGACGGGCAACCTGCGGGCAGCGGACGTCGGGTGCGGACCTGGACATCTGACGTCCATGCTGCACGAACTGGGCCTGGACGCCTTTGGACTCGACCTCTCCCCCGGCATGGTCGACCACGCCCGGCGGACCCATCCGGCGCTGCGCTTCCAGGAGGCGCGGATGGAGTCCCTGCCGATCGAGGACGGCGCGCTCGGCGGCGTACTGGCCCACTACTCGATGATCCACACCCCTCCGGGAGAACTGCCGGAGCTGCTCGCCGAGCAGGTACGCGTCCTGGCACCAGGTGGTCTGCTCCTGGTCTCCTTCTTCGGGACCGACGGACCGGAGCCGGTCCGGTTCGACCACAAGGTGGCACCTGCCTACAGCTGGCCGGCGGACCACCTCGCCGAACTGCTGTCCGACGCCGGGCTCGTTCCCTTCGCCCGGCTGCTCCACGATCCAGCCTCCGAACGGGGCTTCCTCGACGCCCACCTGCTGGCCCGCCGCTCGTAGGGCCTGCCCGGCAATACCCGCCAGGTCCTGGCGCACCTCCGGACCACCGGCTCGGCGGGCGCTCGCTGATCCGACGGGAATTGTCGGACACCCCCTAGAACCGGTTCATGCCTCCCTCGGAGCGAGCCGCCGGCCTGCCAGTCCGCCAGGTGCGCCGGCCTCGGCCATCAAAGCTCGGCCCGACTGCACAGCAGTGGTGCCAGAACCAGGAGTCGTGAACAAAGCCAGGGGGCGGGCCACCGCGGCTTGCGTACGTGAAAGCCCCTCCACCAGAAGGTGAAGGGGCTCAGCCCCGTAGCGGCGGGTCGGCGGGGCGGCCTTACGGGAGGTTGACGATGTTGCCGACCTGGACGGCGGTCTCCCCGCCCGTCACGGTCACACCCGCGCTCACGAGCGCGGTGACGGCGAACGCAGCGGCCGGGAATGCGACGATGCGCTTCTGCGTGGTTCCCCCTCTTCCCGGGCCCGGACGTGCGGACCCGTTCGATGATCGACAAGGTGCACCGTACGCAACCCGAACTGGTGGAAGGGACACCTCCACATGATCATCCCGAGGAGCGGCCGGACAGCTGCCCGGCCCGGGCGCGGCTGTCGGTCCGTGACACGTACCCCAGACCGCGCAGGGCGCCGCTTGCGGCGATGAAGTCCTCGCCACGGCTGTTCTCGACCGACTTCTCCACCCCTACGACGTCGTCTCCCTCAACGGCCCGAGCTACCTGCCCAAGAACCGCCTCGCCGCCATGGAACGCAACACCGGTGCTGCTTGATCAACCACCCGGACTGCGAACTCAGGCCACTGCCCACGGCTCAGCACGCCAGGCCGGTAGTTCCTTGTCGAGCCATTCCTCGACGGTCCGCCGCCAAGGGTCGGTGGAGTCACTGTCGGCAACGTCGGCCCAGCTGTCCTGTGCGAGGTCCGGGTCCACGACGAGGCTGTCGAGGTAGACGTCGAAGTCGTCCGCGACCTTGGTGAAGACGCCCTTCGACAGGTATCCGGGGTGAGGTATGCCCTGCACGAAGGCACAGAGCTGGCCGTGGGCGGCCGGGTTCAGGTCCAGGAACAAGGTGTCGCTGCCGCCGTTCCGGGCGATCGGGAGAAGCCCGGCAAGCGAGACCTCGCTGGCGAGCCACCCGTCACGGCTGCGGCGGTACTCGCCGAGCAAGGTGCCCCAGCCGTATTCACCCTCGTCGTCACGGCCGAGCCGGTAGAAGTCGTCGAAGCTCTGGAACGGCTCCGGTTCACCCGCCGGCACACGAACCGCATATGGGAGACTTCCCCCACTCGCCGCCGCCAGGAACGAGCGATATGACTGCGGCAGAGACAGACCGATCTCCCGTTCGAGATCTTCAAGCTCACTGACCTCGAACGGCGTGAACGGCCCCACGACCAGGCGGCTCCGGTACCAGCGCGACAACTCTTCAGACACATCTGGATTCTCGCACCGAGCGGCACCCCCAGATCTGCCGAGGTTCTCCGTTGCTGGACGCCGAGCTGAGCAAGTTCATCCGCACCTGCCTGAGCACTCCACCGCGTACGCGGACAAGCAGTCGCCGCCGAGCTCGGGAGCGTGGAGAGACCGGGGACCATCCCCGCAGGGGCGGGGAGCAGCTGGGCTCGGTCTCGGCTCCGCCCTATGTCCTCATCCGGGAACAGGAGCTAGACCTCGATGTAGGCGACTACTACGACGGTGCGTAGCGCGGTGACGAAGTACAGGATGCGGACTTGCTCGACGGTGTCGGTGTACTGGCGCAGTGGAGGGCCGTCGGTGGTGCCGGGCAGGGGGTCGCCTGCTTCGGGGTCGACGGAGATGACGACCAGGGCTCGGTCGAGGGCGTGGAGCTCGGCCTCGCCGGTGATCTCCTGGAGCTGTTTGGCGGCGGCGTCGGAGAACGCGATCCGCGCGCGGCGAGGGGGATGATGTTGTGGGGGCATCAGGCGACGGCCGGGCGCTGGGCGGCGAGACGGGCGAGGTGGGTCTCGCGCAGGGTCTCCCACGGGGTGCAGTCGTCGACGGCGGGCAGGCCGTTGGTGGCGATGTCCTCCAGGACCGCGGCGAACTGGTCGGCCTGGGCGCGGGTGCGGGCGGCATAGGCGCGCAGGCTCTCGGCGGCCTCGGAGGGCAGCTGCTGGCGGACGGTTTCGGCGGAGGCCGGCCGGTCGCTCATGGAGGGCTCCCTGGGATACGGAACGAGTCGTCTGCCCCCACGGTATCGCCGGAGCTGCCGGGCTGGGGCCACTCCGGGAGAACCCTGACAGCGGGTGGGGCTTCGCGGGCGCCTGCTGGGGTCACGTTCTGCACTGTCGGCCCGTCAGAAGCTGCTTTCGTACGGTCAGGTTGCCGTGGGCCAGAAGCGGCTCGGCAGCATCATCGTCATCGCAGTGCGCTCCGGAGCGATGAGCAGGGGGAAGACCGCCTCGTTCAGTAACCGGCCCGAAGGACACCCGGCAGGGCCTTGTCCTCTACACCTGGCCCACGGTCCACACCCCTGCCCCTGCCCCTGCCCCTACCGCTATCGCTGTCGCTGTCGCGGAGCAGTCGAAGAGCGAGGAGCCCGCCGAGGCGGCCTCTGCCGGAGTCTGGGCAGCGCGGCCGCAGGAAGCTACCGCGGGCGTCAGCGCCGCAGGTTGCCGGGTAGTAGGAAGCCGGTCAGGAGCTGCCTCCCTGCGGCTGCGCAGCCGGCCGGACCGGGCGCAAAGGGCACGCTCACGCGCCGGGCGAGGACCAGAGTGATGCTGCCTGCTGCCAGCCGGACGACCTCCACGCACAGGCGGTCGGCGTTCACCTGCATAGTGCCGTGGGCGGCGTCGCAAAGTGCCCGAAGAGCATCCGGCCCCCGACCCGGCGCTTCTCCGCCCGGCAGCTATGCCCAGGCCAGACCTGGCGGGCAAGAGCACACAGGTCGACGATGCCGACCCGCGACAGGCCCCCGAACGGCGTCGGCGGCGTCTCGAGCCGGGGTGCAGGGGCCGCTATCGTCGCCGCCCTGGTGAACCTCGTCGGCCCTTCCACCCCGGGCGCCTCGTCGTAGTTCTGGCGCCGGTTGCGGACCGTGTAGGACCGTGTAGGTCTCGACCGTCGTGCGGCTAGGCACCGAACACCGCCATGCCATCCTCGGGGTCGTAGCCGGCCGCGAAGGACATTGGACTCGCGGCCGGTCGTAGGGGGACTGGAGGGCGGCGAAGGGGTACTCAGCCCGGGCGTTCACGTAGCGGCCCGTGGTCGCCGGATCGGTGTGCCGAAGGATCGCGCGGACCTGCCCAAGCGGTGCCGGCCTGGTCGTATTGCCGGGCCTGTTGGGCCGATCGGCTCAGGCGCGGCGCGCCTCGGCGGTGGGAGCGGGCGCCCGGGGAGGATCGGTGGGCGGGAGCCCTCGGGACGGGCCGCCCGGCACCGCCCCATCGTGTGAAGAGGTCCGACCATGACACCGTTCGTCGAGATCCCCCGCCCCATGCGGGGGGCAACGTGACCGCCGGACCGGACGGCGGCCGATACGGCCAGGACGTCTTCCGACCCGAACAGGCCGGTGAGGGCGAGCGCATCGACTTCGGCGCCCTCGCCTACGACCGGACCACCATGGCGCGTCTGCGGGCCCTCGGGGCCGGGCCTGGATGGCGCTGCCTGGACGTGGGGGCCGGCACCGGAACGGTCTCGCGCCGGCTGCTGGAGGAGGCAGGGGTCGAGAGCGTGCTCGCCGTGGACCGCGACGTACGCTTCCTCGCCGAACGGCAGGTCACGGGGCTGGATCTGCTCGAAGCCGACGTCACCGCCCCGGACTTCTCCCCCGGTCGCTTCCGGCTCGTCCACGCGCGCTTCGTCCTGATGCACCTGGCCGAGCACGACCGCCTGATCACCGCGCTGGCCGGACTGGTCGCGCCCGGAGGCGTGCTGGTGCTCAGCGACGCCGTCGACCTGACGGGCGACCGGACGTCGCCCACGCCGTACACCACGGCGATGCGCGCGATGTGGCAGGGGCTGCGGGCCACCATCGGCACCGACGTCTCGTGGGTACCGTCGTACCCGCAGCTGCTGCGCGGGGCCGGGCTCGAGCGCGTCGGTGCCGAGATCCACGTACCGCCGTTGCTGCCGGGCAGTCCCATCAGCCGCTTCTGGGCGGACACCTGGGAGCGGAGCAGGGCGGCGATGGTCGCCACCGGCCTGGTCGACGACGCGGCGATCGACGGTGCGGTCCGGTACCTGGACTCCCAGGACTGCGCCGCCCTGTCCGCCGGCATGCTCACCGCCTGGGGCCACAAGCCGCAGACGGCCCCGCACTGATCGGCACGGCCACCGCCCGGCCGCCCGCTCCGAGTCGAAGCCGCCGGACAGGGCGAGGGTCGGGATGTCGCTGGGGGTCACGCCCCGGATCCAGGGAGGCTCCGGGGCGTCCCCGGCGCAGCAGTCGTCGTGGAGCCATGCGCGCTGCGGCGCGCCGGCCAGCATCGAGCGGGGGAACGACAGGAACGCGCGGCGCCCGTCCTGGACGATGTCGGCGCGGCTCTCGCACGGGGGTTGACTGGCTGCAGAAGATGCCGTGGACGGGCCCGTGGGCGATCCTTCCGATGGCCTGCGGGCTGTACTTGTCGCCCGCGAGCTGCTCGGCGATCCACTTGCAGAAAGTTGAGTTCGGGCTCGTCAGGGCCAGGTTCGTAGCACTTGTCGTCAGGTGGCGAGCGCGAGGTTGTGCATGTGGGCGACGGCCTGGGCGGCGTGGTGGAGGCCGGTGCCGTGCTGTCGGCAGTCGCGGAGAACCTTGTAGTGCGTCATGCGGGCCACGGCGTGCTTGACGGGGGTTCGAACCCGTCGGCGTTCGGCATCGTCTTCTTTCTCGCCGGGGTAAGAGGGCTCGCCTCGGGCGTTTGCGGTGCAGGAGGCGGTGCAGGACGACGAGTCCGGTGGTGATGTAGGTGCTGTCGCCGAGGGCGGTCACGCCTTCGCGTCCTCGGTACTGCCGGGCAGTGGCAATCACCAGTTCGGTGTTCGCGTCGACGGCGACCAGCACGTTCGCCGAGGACCGGTAGGTGCGTGCAGACACCACGGCTGACCGCCACCGGCACCGTTACCGCGCGTTCCCGCACCACCCTCAACAGCCGCTCGAACTGCCGCATCCGCAGACCGTGAACGTTTCCACCCCCAACGACTCAGCCCTCAGCACCTCATCCATGTAGGGGAAATACCCGGTCCGCAGCCTTCTGCAACACGTTTGAGAGGCGCTGACCATCACCGGCTTCGGACCTCTCCTCCGCCTGGCAGGCGGGCCGATCGGCGCCCGGGCGGTCGACTCCCCTCGCCAGCAGCGCGATCGACCAGTACGCCTGGGCGCTGCCCTGAGGGATACCCGTCATGAGGACGGCCGGGCCTCTTCCCGATACCGGCCCGGCGAACCGCCCTCCCACGAGCGCGCCCCGGGCGACCTGTGGCGCTCCGTGCCGAACCTCTTCACTCGCTGTGCAAGGATGACGGCACCGCACAAGAGATGATCTTGCAAGGGGGGCTTACACGCTTATGAATCACCGTTTCATCCGAATACCGTGCCGCAGCTCGTCGAAGGCGACCGTGGCCACCGTCTCCGGGACCGTCGGCCTCGGCCCCGCGGAGCGGGCCGTACCCGTCGCACTGCCGCAGCCGGGCAACGAAGGCCTCACGTCATGTCGCTGACTCGCCGCACCGTCCTCACCGCCATGGCCGCGGCACCGGTCCTCGCCTCCGCCGGAGCCCCACGGGCGACCGGCCACGAGACCCCCCTCGCGGCGGCCCTCGCCGCCGAAAGCCGGCCGACGAGCAGCATCAGCCTGAACGCACAGCACAGGTTCGACCTGCGGGCCGAGCCCGTCGGTCTGTTCGGCGGGGAGATCCGGCTCAAGCAGGGCAGGGTGCACCAACAGGTGGCCTTCGATCCGGTGACCGGCCTTGCCTACGTGACGCAACTCATCAGTGACGGCCGCCGCCTGGCCGACGAGCCCGCCGCCGTATCCGGCATCGACCGCGAGCGTCGGGGCGATCTGTGTATCAACGAGGTCACTCCCGAGGGCACCGTCCGCGCCGTCATGTACCTCAGGGGCGTCGGCCACGGCGGCGGACTCGGCGTCGAGCACGTCGACGGCCGTCCCTGGCTCTGGTTGGAGACCGACGCGGATCCCGTCGAGAGCGGCTTCGCCTACGGCAAGCGTGTCGGCCGTATCGCGTTCACCGCCGACGCCATCGTCGATGCGGGAAGCGGCCAGATCGAGGTTTTCGACCCCGTCCCGGGATCCTCTCGTGTCACCCCTTCCCTGGATGTCGATCACGGCCGGATAGGGCTACGTCACGGACCGCCCGGCGCCGAGGAATACCGCGTCTACGAACTTGACGCCTTCAAGCACCGCGACTTCACCTCGCTGTACAGCTTCCCGTCCTGTTACCGCACCCAGGCCTGGTGTCTGTACGGGGATCTCGTCTACCAGAACGAGGGCAGCGCCTACAGCGCCACGAACCCACGCCCGGGCAACTCCTGGTGGAACGTCTACGACATCACCACCGGCGAGATGATCGAGCGGACCTTCAACGCCACCGCCCTCGACCTTTCCCACCGCGAGACCGAAGCCATCACCGTGCGCCCGACGCTCAACGGGCCGCAGCTCGTCTTCGGCTTCGCCACACAAGAACCAGGACCTCGCCAGATGGCCCTCTACGGCATCACCAGCACCACCGACGGCACCGGCGACCACGTCCCGTGGACCGCCCTGGACTACAACACCGCCCTCTACACCCCCAACTCCGACAACTACATCCCCCAGTACCGCCAGCTCGGCAACCGCATAGACATCCACCTTCGGCTGGCCCGCACCGACGGCACCCCGTGGACCAACGGCGAGACGATCCTCGTCCTGCCGCCGCACATCCGTCCGAACCGAACGCAGGGCATGGTCGGCCAGACCACCGGAACCGGGGTTTCCGGTTCCCTCACCGTCCGCTGGGAAGTCCTCACCGACGGATCGCTGCGCGTCTTCGACCAGCGCACGTTCAACGGCTGGATCGGGCTCGACGCCGGCTACTTCACCAGCTGAACCCGTGCTGGTGCCGCGCGCGCATCGCACGTGAGCGGTCATCCGGCAACAACTCACCCGCTCCGGACGAGAAGCCGAACCTCGGTTGCGCCCGTCGGCGCTTCTCCGGCCTGAACAGCTCCAGCACACGCCGCGGTCCGCGAGCCGCAGTCGGTGTACGCGGGCGAGAACAGCGTTGACAGGTCCTCCTGGTCTCCCTCGGGTCGACTCGCACCCGAGTCGCCAGGAGGGCCTGCCCTCATGCGCGGACCGCCGGTACCGTGCCGCCGCGCCCCACGGCCGACCAGCGCCGACCCGGTCGACAGCGGCAGCCGGATCGAGTCCGCCGCCTTCCCGGCCGGTTCTCGAACCCCGGAGGCGAGCGGGCCCCCGGCGACTCCAGGGGGTATGGCCGCCACCGCTCCCGCCAAGGACACGCCGGGCCGAAAGCTCCCCGGCCCCCTTGGCCACCAGCACACCGAGCGGGCGGCGGAGCGGGTGCGTCTGATGTCCATGGCGACCCGGCGGGAGCGAGGACGAGGAGGGGTCAGCCGAGGATCTCGGTGATGCCCTCGTGGTAGGAGGTGAACAGTGTCGTCAGATCAGGCAGGTTTCACCGCCGCGGCTTCAGGGCCTTCGGCCTCGATCTCCACGCCACGCGTCTCCTTCAGACGCAGCAGACACAGGGTGCTGATGACGCCGAGCGCCGACAGGTACCAGGCGACTCCCCTACCGCCGTAGCGCTCGGCCAGAGGCGGAGCGAGCAGGAGCGGCACACCACCGCCGAGGATTCCGCCGAGGTTGTACCCATGCCCGCGCCGGTGTAGCGGTAGCAGGTCTTGAAGAGTTCGGGCAGGTAGGCGGCGGCCGGACCGTAGGGGGTGCCCAGTGCGACCATCAGAACGCTCACGCCCGGAAACGTCGAGGTTGCAAGGCGTGCCGCCTACAGAACGCCGGCTTCCAGGACGTGCTTGATCAACCTGGGGTCTCTGTCCGGCTCCGGACCATCATGCGACGGTCCAGGTCGTATCGTTTGGATACGGAGCGTGATTTCTTCGGTAGCGGCTTTGGTCGAACCGTCAGAGGGTAGGCGGGCGTGCGCGACGACGAAAGGTAGAACGATGACCGAAAGCCGACCCGCGACGACGACCGATTCCGGCGCCCCGGTGGAGAGTGACGAGCACTCGCTCACCGTGGGGGCGGGCGGGCCGATCCTGCTCCAGGACGCCTACCTGATCGAGCAGATGGCGCAGTTCAACCGGGAGCGGATCCCGGAGCGCCAGCCGCACGCCAAGGGCAGCGGCGCGTTCGGCCACTTCGAGGTCACCCACGACGTCAGCCGGTACACCAAGGCCGCGCTGTTCCAGCCGGGGGCCCGTACAGATCTGGTCGCCCGCTTCTCCACCGTGGCCGGCGAGCGCGGCAGCCCGGACACCTGGCGGGACCCGCGCGGCTTCGCGGTGAAGTTCTACACCCCCGAGGGCAACTACGACATGGTCGGCAACAACACGCCGGTCTTCTTCGTGAAGGACCCGATGAAGTTCCAGCACTTCATCCGGTCCCAGAAGCGCCGGGCGGACAGCAATCTGCGCGACCACGACATGCAGTGGGACTTCTGGACGCTGTCCCCGGAGTCCGCGCACCAGGTCACCTGGCTGATGGGCGACCGGGGCATCCCCCGGACCTGGCGCCACATGAACGGCTACACCTCGCACACGTACATGTGGATCAACGCGGCCGGTGAGCGCTTCTGGGTGAAGTACCACTTCAAGACCGACCAGGGCATCGAGTTCTTCACGCAGGACGAGGCGGACCGGATGGCGGGAGCCGACTCGGACTTCCACATGCGGGACCTGTTCGAGCACATCCGCGACGGGGACTTCCCGTCCTGGACGCTGCATGTGCAGGTGATGCCGTACGAGGAAGCGGCAACGTACCGGTTCAACCCGTTCGACCTCACCAAGGTATGGCCGCACGGCGACTACCCGCTCATCCCCGTCGGCCGGATGACGCTGGACCGCAACCCGACCGACAACCACGCCGAGATCGAGCAGGCCGCCTTCCAGCCGAACAACTTCGTCCCCGGCATCGGGCCCAGCCCCGACCGGATGCTGCTGGGCCGGCTCTTCTCGTACGCGGACGCCCACCGGGCCCGTCTCGGCACCAACTACCAGCAGCTTCCGGTGAACGCGCCCGTCGTCGACGTCCACACGTACTCGAAGGACGGGGCGATGGCCTACCGGAAGACGTCCGATCCGGTCTACGCCCCGAACTCCAAGGGCGGACCGGCGGCCGACACCGAGCGCTACGGAACCCCACCGGGCTGGGCGGCCGACGGGGAGATCACCCGGGCGGCCTACGTCTCGCACCCGGAGGACGACGACTGGGGACAGCCCGGCACCCTGGTGCGCGAGGTCCTGGACGACGCGGCCCGCGACCGGCTCGTGGACAACGTGGTCGGCCACCTCCTCGACGGCGTGAGCGAACCGGTCCTGGAGCGCGCCTTCACGTACTGGACGAACATCGACGCGACCGTCGGCAAACGCATCGCCGAGGGTGTCCGCGCCCGCCAGCGTGCCTGAAGTCCCAGGAAAGGCAGCTGGTTCGACGACGCCGGTCGGCGGTCTTCGGCCGCCGGCTGCGAAGTGCTCCGCGGGCGGAGATCAGTTTCGGGGCGAAGCGGTCGGTCCCGCCTGACTCGTCATGGGTGGAGAAGCGGAGTGCTGCGGGTTCTCGGTTGCTCGAAGCACACTCAGGACCGCTTGGCGGATGGGAAGCAACAGCACGGCGGGGTCCGGCTGCTGGACGGCCAGGCTGATGTCTGTGCAGAAGATACGTGTGGCCAGGTCGCGGGTCACGTCTTCGTTGTGCAGCGGCCCGACCCTGGGCAGACTCCGAGAGATGGCCCTGAGGAACGTGTGCGGCTCGGTGGGTTCTGTTGCTGCGAGCAAGGCAGGAAGGGCCGGATGTTCTTGTGCCAGGAGCATCACCGCGTTGAGGAGCCGGTCGACCGTGATCTCGGGCGTCGGCGGGATGGAGCGAGACCCAGTGCACGGCACTTGTTGTGTCGTGCACTGGAGTTGAGTCACGAGGCGTCGGGACAGTTCCTCCAGGAGGGTGTTCCTCCCTGAAAAGTACTGGTACAGGCTTCCCGGGGAGATGCCGGCGCGACGCGCGATGGCGTTCATGCTGACAGCCTGCACACCCACGTCGGCGATGAGTCCCTCTGCCGCACCCACGATCTGGGCGACCCGGCGTTCGCCTCTCAGCTGACGCTTGCGGGGGGTGAGCCGGCGCACCGTCTACCGGACTGCTGGGGAGGGCCACCGGCGTCTCTGTCTCTGTCGATGCCACGCGGTCCGCATCTCTGGAACTCGCTTCCGGACCTCGTGCTTCGAAACGGTCCAGAACCTTCCGGGGACCGGGCAGCCGTCGGGTGCGTTGAGTACGAGAGCCGGCATGTGGGTGTGAGGTGTCGCCGACTCCTCATCCCGGAAACCTGGCAGATGCACCGCTTTCATGGCCTACGCGGGTGCTGCCGGGTGTGCACCGCTCCACGTCCGCCGCTCGGCGGGCTGCCGGGAAGGCCGGCGAAGGGCTTGCCTCCCCGTGAGCCTGCGTCTTCGGGCACTGACGTCATCGCCGGGGCGAAGGACCGTGCGCGAGGATTACGGCGAAGGCGTTCAGCCGCCTGCCGTCATGCGCTCTCGTCGTTCACGAGCAGGATCTTGCCGAGGTGGCCGCCGGCTTCCATGAGGCGGTGGCCTTCGGCGGCGTCGGCCATGGGCACGGTCTGGTCGATGACCAGTTTCACGGTGCCGTTCTCGATCATGGGCCAGACGTTCTTCTGGACCTCGGCCACGATCTCGGCCTTGTGCTCCTTGGAGCGGGTCCGCAGGGTGGTGCCGTGCACGGAGGCCCGCTTGAACACGATCTCGGCGAGGTCGAGCCGGCCCTCGAGGCCCTTCTGGAGACCGATGACGACCAGCCGGCCGTCGGCTGCCAGGGAGCGGACGTTGCGCTCCAGGTAGTCACCGCCGACGACATCGAGGATCACGTCGTAGGGACCGTGCTCGGTGAAGTCCTCGGTGCGGTAGTCGATCGCCACATCGGCGCCCAGTTCCCGGGCCTGGGCGGCCTTCTCCGCTCCGCCGACCGTCGTGACGACACGGGCGCCCAGGGCCTTGGCGATCTGGATCGCCATCGTGCCGACGCCGCCGGCGCCGCCGTGGACGAGGAGCGTCTCGCCGGCCTTCAGGCCCGCGGTCATGACGATGTTGGACCAGACCGTGGCAGTGACCTCAGGGAGGCCCGCCGCTTCCGTCAGTCCGATTCCCTTGGGGATCGTGAGGAGCTGTCCGGCGGGAACGGCGACCTTCTGCGCGTAGCCGCCTCCGGTCAGCAGGGCGCAGACCTCGTCGCCCACCTGCCGGCCGGTGACTCCCTCGCCGACGGCGCTGATGCGACCGGAGACCTCCAGCCCCGGATACGGCGACCAGCCGGGCTGCAGCGGGTAGAGCCCCCAGCGCTGCATGACGTCCGCCCGGTTCAGAGCGCTGGCCACCACATCGACGACCACCTCACCGGCGGCGGGCGTCGGGTCTTCGACCTCGACCCACTGCAGAACCTCAGGACCACCATGCTCCGTGATCGATACAGCCTTCACGACAACTCCGTTCCCACAACTGAGATGAAGGACTCTTAGGGGGTGTTGGGGACAGGGCGTCCGCGGCGTTCCCACTAGTCGGCCGATGCCGAGCGCACCGCGAGCACGATATCGAGAATGGATGACAATGCTCGCTTATGTCCGCATGCACCCGAGAGCCAAATGTTTACATCGCATACATTACGCCCCTGGAGTACGCAGTGTCAACATTCGGGGTTCGCCGCGCTGCCCCCCCCTGAGCCACAGGGCGGGGGCTCCCGTACTCCGAGTTGCACAGTCGTCCAACTCGCCAGGAGCAAGAGTGCGATCAGGGAACCGGAGCCGGCGTGCCGTGATCACTGCAGGTACGAGCCCGCAGATCAGGGCAGTTTCCGCGAGACGATTCGCCGCCCCTACCAGGGGTGCGCAGCACCACAGGATTCAGAGCTCGCTCGCTCGGACCGCTCCGCGGCAGCGGTCCGCTACAGCCGGCTACTTGACCGAAGGAGGCCACTGAGGCGGCGCATGCCTTCGGAACAGCGGGGCGAGGAAACCATCTCCGCCGGGATCAGGATCGTCGCCGCGCGCGGTGTGGCGGCGGCGACCACACGAGCCATCGCGTCCGAGGCCGGGATGCCGCTGGGAGCGTCCCACTACGTCTTCACGTCGCACGACGAGCTGATGCGGGCGGTGATCGACAACGTCATGGAAAGGGAGCGCCTCGCCGCCGAGACGTCCTGGCTGGACAGCACCGCGGTCGAAGCGGCCATCCGCAGCGGACTCGACGCCTACATAGACCTTCTCGAAGCGGATCCGCAGCGTGAACTGGCGCTGCTCGAGCTCGCCGTCTTCGCGCGGCGACAGGACGAGCACGGGCGGATGCGGGACCAGTACCGGTCCTATGACGAGGCCGCATCCGTCCTGCTGCGCAGTGCCGCGGCTGCTGCCTCGTCCATGTGGACGGCCCCTCTGGAGGAGCTTGCGCGGCATCTGGTCGCCGTCGTCGACGGCATCACCACCACCTGGCCGGCAGACCACGCCACCGAGACAGCCCGCAAGACCGCGGCTTTCGCGGCCGCCGCATTCGCAGCCTCTGCCGCCCCGCGGCCGACCGCGGAGGAGGGCCGGTCCGATCTCGACTTCGACCGTACCCGTCGGCCCTCTTCCGATTCCCTGGACGGCCGACATTCCACAGCAGGCCGGAACCGGCAGCTTCACGCCCCTGCCGCCTGAACGTGACCACGAAAAAACACCCTGCCCCTCCTCGTCCCTCAGGAGGTGCAGGGTGTGGCCCGAGGCCGTCGGGCCCCCACGGCAGCGGCGGCCTCGGAGATCGGGGGGCGTTCAGACCCTGGTGGCCGGCTTGCGGCGCGGGGTCTTCTTCTCGGTGTGCGGGTTCGCGGCAGGTACGGCCGGAGCCGAGGCCGGCAGACGCGCGCCTTCGATGTCGACGTCCGGGAGCAGTCGGTCGAGCCGGCGGGGCATCCTCCAGGCACGTCGTCCGAGCAGGGCCATGGCGGCGGGCACGAGCGTCATGCGGACGACGAAGGCGTCGATGAACACGCCGATGGCGAGCGCGAAGCCGATGGCCTTGACGATCGGGTCCTCGTTGAAGACGAAGCCGCCGAAGACCGCGACCATGATCAGTGCGGCGGCCACGACGACGCGTGCGCTGCTGGAGACGCCCTGGGCTATCGCCTCGGCGGGGTCCTTGCTGTGTTCGTAGTGTTCGCGCATCCGGCTGACGAGGAACACTTCGTAGTCCATGGCGAGGCCGAAGAGCACACCGGTGAGGAGGACCGGCAGGAAGCTGGTGACCGGGCCGATGGCTGCCACGTCGAGCAGGCCGTTCAGATGGCCCTGCTGGAAGACCCAGACCGAGGCGCCCAGGCTCGCGCCGACCGAGAGCAGGAATCCGAGTGCTGCCTTGAGCGGTACCAGGATCGACCGGAAGGCGATGGCCAGCAGGATCAGAGCGAGGATGACGATGATGCCGAGGAACAGGGGCAGAGCGTCGCCGAGCTTGCCGGCGACGTCGATGGCCATGGCGGTCTGTCCGGTGACGTAGAGGGCTCCGCCCGTGTCGGCGACCTCGGGTGCCCGGTCTCGCATGCGGTGGACCAGGTCGGTCGTGGCCTGGGCGTCGGGGCTCGACTTCGGCGCCACTCCCATGACCACGACGCCGCCGGAGGGGCTGGACACCGGGCGCGAGACGGCGGCCACGTTCTCGTCCGCGGCCAGCGCACCACGCAGCCGGGTCACGGTGGCCTGACGCTGGTTCTGCGGGATGTGCTCCGTGTCCACCACGGTGATGAGGGTGGCGTTGAAGCCGGGCCCGAAGCCCTCGGTGAGCAGGTCGTAGCTCTTGTGCTGGGTGCTGGCCTCGGGCTGTGAGGCGTAGCTGGGCAGTCCGAGGCGCAGGTCACGGGCGGGCAGGGCCAGCGCCAGCAGTCCTACGATGCCGACGAGCAGGACGAGGGCCGGCTTGCGGGTGACCGTGCGGGCCCAGGCCAGGCCCCAGGCACCGGCGGGGCGGTCCTTGGACTTGCTCTTCCGCTGGGGGCGGCGCGGGCGCATCCGCTCGCCGAACACACCGAGTACCGCCGGAAGCAGGCTGATGGCGACCAGTACGGCGATCAGTACGGTCCCGGCACCGGCCAGGCCCATGATGGTGAGGAACGGGATGCCGGTGATGGCGAGGGCGGCCAGTGCGATGACGACGGTGGCTCCGGCGAAGACGACCGCGCTGCCGGCCGTGGCGGTGGCGCGTGCGATCGACTCCTCCCAGTCCGTCTCGGGGTCGGAGAGTTGCTCGCGGTGCCGGGAGATGACGAACAGCGCGTAGTCGATCCCGACCGCCAGGCCGATCATCAGCGCCAGCACGGTCGCGGTGCCCGTCATCTGCACGAAGCCGGAGACGAACAGGGTACCGAGCACACCGACGGCCACGCCCAGGAGCGCGGTCACCAGCGGCAGTCCGGCGGCGACGACGGAGCCGAGTGCGACAGCGAGAATCACGAAGGCGAGGACGACGCCGACCAGTTCGGCCGGGCCTCCCGCCTTGGACTCCGGCAGCATGGCCGAGCCGCCGAGCTCGACCTGCATTCCGGCGTCCCGGAGGGGCTGCATCACGGTGGACAGTTCGTCCTTGGCGGACTGCTCGACCTTGGACGCCTCCTCGGCGAAGCGGACATCGGAGTAGGCGATGGTCCGGTCGGCCGAGACCGCACCGACCGAGGTCGGCTGCGAGACGGTGACGACGCCCGGCACCGACGCCGCCTTGTGGAGGGCGGCGTCGAGCGCCTGCCGCTGCGCCGGGTCGGTGACGGTCTTGCCCTCAGGGGCGGCGACGACGACTCGTACGACACCGCCGGCGGCCGGCGGGAACTTCTCCTTCAGGAGGTCCTGCGCCTGCTGGGCCTCCACGCCGGGGACCGTGAACTCCGTGGTCCTTTTTCCGTGCAGGGTCGCGCCCAGGCCGCCGACGACCGCGAGAAGGACGATCCAGGTGGCTATCACCCAGCGGCGGCGGCGAACCATCCAGCGCGCCCAGGCATACAGGCGTGAGGCCATCGATGCATTCCTAACCGGTCGAGACCCTGATCAAGGGAGCCAAGGAGGTGTGTGCGTGGCGGAGGGGTCAGAGCGGGTCGCCTCCACCGCGCACTACACAGTAACGCATTTTTACAGTCGACTGTAAATTAGCTACCGATGGTAAGATTCCTGCATGACGGGTGACAGCCTCAGGGAACGCAGCAAGGCTCGACGCAGGGAAGCGATCCTCACCGCCGCTTACGAGCTGTTCGCGGAGAAGGGCTTCGACGCCACGAGCATCGCCGACATCGCCGAAGCGGCCGAGGTCTCACCGCGCACGGTCACGCTGTACTTCCCGACCAAGCTCGAGCTGGCGATGGAGCACTTCAACGCGTTCGTCGACCAGCTGGCCGCGGCGCTGCACGCCAGGCCTGCGGGGCAGGGCATCCTCGACACCGTGGAGCAGTGGTTGCGCGAGCAGGAGCAGTCCCAGGACAAGTTCGACGAGCTCTACGACCGGATGCTCCAGTCCAACCCCCAGCTCAAGGGACTGTGCCGGGGTCGGCTGACCGACGTCATCCAGGACGGTGCCCGGCTTCTCGCCGAGGAGCAGGGCTGGCGCCCCGACGACTTCGCCCCACGCATCCTTGCGGCCACGGTGGCGAGCGTGATCGGCGAGCTGACGCACCAGTCCGAGCCGGGAGATCTGGAGACCGCCATGACCTTCATCCGCGCCGCGGCCGCCACCTTGCAGCCCGGCTGATCCACCGTCCGGAACTCTCGGCCCGCCCCGCCCCGGCCCCGGCCCCTGGAACGCCGGAGCATCGACGACAGCACGACACCGCGACGCCGGGGGACGGCCGCGGGCGGCACGTTCCATGCCGGCCCCCGGCAAGCGGCGGGGACCGGCAGACCCGGCACGGGACAGCCCATGCCGGGCGCAACCCGTTGGGCAGGTCCCGATCAACAGACGTCGGCACCGTCCGAAAACCCCTGCCCATCAGGCGGGCAGGCGCCACACTTCGGCATGACCGAGCCCCACCCGGGGGCGGGCTCCGACCCGGCGGCGCTGCGGACCACGGCCGTGCGCACCGACGGCGGCTGGATCATCGACGGGCACAAGCGGTTCACCAGCGGCGCCGTCGGTGCCGGGTTCTGCATCGTGATGGCCCGGACCCCGGCCGTCGACGGCTCCCCCGAGGGGGCCACCATGTTCCTCGTCGACATGACGAGCCCCGGCGTCCGGGTCGGCGAGGCGATCCACACCGTCGACTGCTCCATGACGCACAGGGGATCGGCAGCGGCCCGCTCGCGTGGCAGCGCATCGGCGACGGCCACTCCAACGTCACCTATCTGATCGAACGGGGTGGTGAGTGCGTCGTGCTGCGCCGTGGCCCGCGGCCGCCGCTGCCGAAGTCGACGCACGACATGGTGCGCGAGGCCCGCATCCAGAAGGTCCTCGGCGGGCACGGGGTGCCCGTGCCGGAGATCCTCGCGGTCTGCGAGGACGAGTCGCTTCTGGGCGTGCCGTTCTACCTCATGTCCCGGCTCGACGGAACGGTCGTCACCGACACGATCCCGGCCCACCTCTCCCCCGCCGAACAGCGTCGGGCCACCAGTGAGGCGGTCGTCGACACCCTCGTCGCCCTGCACGGCATCGACGTGACCGGAGGGGAACTCGCCACCCTCGGCTCGCCCCAGGGATACCTCGGTCGCCAGGTCGACCGGTTCCGAGGGCTGTGGGAGGTCAACACCACCCGCGGCCTGCCGGCGGTGGAGCGCATCTCGGACTGGCTCGGCCACAACCTGCCGGCGAGCCAGGCGGCCTCGGTGGTGCACGGTGACTACCGCATGGGCAACCTCATGTTCGCGCCGCAGGCACCCGCCAGGGTCCTCGCGATCCTGGACTGGGAGATGGCCACCCTCGGTGACCCACTGGCGGATCTCTCGGTGACCCACTGGCGGATCTGGGGTACGTCACCGCCACGTACTCCGAAGCCGGCAGTCCTACCACCCCGCTCGAACTCACCCCGGTCACCCCGCTACCTCACCCGGCGCCGGCCGGCAGAGCGCCATCAGTCCCGCATGGGCCTCGATCTCACCCCGCTGCCCTGGTACCAGACCCTCGCCCTGTGGAAGGCAGTGATCTTCTGCGAGGCCGTCTACACCCGCTGGCAGCGCGGTGAGCGTCCGAACGACACGGTCTTCGGGCCGTCGCTCGAGACGGGTGTCCCCCGTCTGCTGGAGACGGCCGGGCAGTATGCCGGCCTGACGGTGACCACCCGCCGCTGACACCTGTCGGCGCCCCGGTACAAGATCACCGCCCTCACCACCTCTCTCCGAGCACCAGTCCTTACTCCCCCTGCCCGAAAACAGCGAAGGAGCATCCGTGAGCACCGCACCAGCAGAGTCCGGAACCGCGGCCTGGGAGAGAACCACGCCCCCCGCCACCCTGCGTTCGAAGCGGAAGTCCCTTGTCGCCGGCACGGCCGGGAACGTCCTCGACGTGGTACGAGTGGAGCGCCTACGCCGTCTTCGCGCCCTTCATCGCCACCGTCATGTTCAACGCGTCCGACCAGGTGTCGGCCCTGCTGTCCGCCCTCGCCGTCTTCGCCGTCGGCTTCCTCGTGCGCCCGCTGGGCGGCATCGTCTTCGGACGGATCGCCGACCGGCGCGGACGCAAGTTCGTCCTTTCGGCGGCACCGCGCCGTACTTGAACCAGCTCTTCATCGACCTTGGCGCGGCCGGGCTGTCCAGCTTGTACATCACGCTGCTGTGCGTGTTCGCGGGTGTCGCGTGCTACCTCATGCGGGAGACGAAGGGCATCAGTCTGAAGGACGCCTGATCAAACGGGTGTGGTCATGAGGGCACGCCTCGTCGACGGTGTGCGGCGCGGCCTCCTCGGCGGAGGTCGCGCCACCGTCGAGACTGCGGTCGCGGGGCGTTCGGTTCCGACTGGAGGGCCCGGTTTCCGTGCTCAGGGCGCGGTGTGCGGAAGAGCGAAACGGAAGGCGCCCGCTCCGCTGCCCAGTTGGAGCCAGAGGTACTGGGGCTGGGTGACGACACGCAGGGCGAGGGCCGCGCAGCCCGGGCAGCGGGCGGTCAGGCCGGGTTCGGGTCCGTAGACGTGCAGTTGGGCCACGGTCGCCGGCAGACGGCAGGAGGGACACAGCCGCCAGGCGGTGGTCGGATCGATCGTGAAGACCTCCGCCAGGGGACCGGCCAGGGCGTTGCCGTCGAGGTACAGGGGGTGCTCGTTCATGGCGGGGGTTCCTCACCGTGCGGCGCGGGTGTGTCAGCCGAAACGTTCGGTACGGATCTGGTCGGGTGCGTGCCCAGTGGCCAGAAGGAGGGCGCTGACGTGTTCGACGAAGCCGGTCGGACCGCAGACGTAGCAGCGGGTTTCCGCGGAGGGCGGCACATCCCGTAGGTCGAGCTCCGTCATGCGCCCTGCGGGTCGCCGGGAGTTGTCGGGTGCGAGGCGGGTGTAGAGGCGCCGGACGCGGACGTGGTGCTCGGCGGTGTCGAGTTCCGTGCCGTACCAGACCTCGTCCGGGTCCCGGACGGAGTAGAGCAGTGTGCAGGGCTCGTCCGACGCGGCCGTGAGGCGTGCGCGCAGCATCGCCATCAACGGCACGATGCCGGAGCCTCCGGCCACCAGCAGGAGCGGGACGGGTTCCTGCGGTGTCCATACGAACCAGCCTCCGAGGGGGCCTTTGACCTCGACCTCGGCGCCCAGCGGAAGATCGTCGGCCAGGTACGGGGAGACCTCGCCTCCCCGCGCTGCCTGGATTCCCAGCTCGATGCGGTCGGTGTCGGCGGGGGCGGCCAGCGAGTAGCTCCGTACGGCCTGGTAGCCGTCCGCTGCCGTGAGCCGTATGTCGACGTGCTGGCCCGGGAGGTGTCCTGGCCATTGCGGAACTTCGAGCCCCAGTGTGCGGCCGGTCGAGGTCTGTCGCGTCCGCTCGGTGAGTCGGGCTCGTCGCCACCCGTGCATCAGTCGCTCCAGTAGCGCTGTTCACGCCACGGGTCGCCGTAGTCGTGGTAGCCGGCCGACTCCCAGAAGCCCGGTTCGTCGTTCAGCGTGAGGATGAGGCCCTTGACCCACTTGGCCGACTTCCAGAAGTAGAGGTGGGGGATGACGAGGCGGGCCGGTCCGCCGTGGTCCGGGGAGAGCGCGTAGCCGTCGAAGGAGTGTGCCAGCCATGCCTTGCCGTCGGTCACGTCCTCCAGTGGAAGGTTGGTGGTGTAGCCGTCGAAGGACTCGGCGACGACGAAGTCGGCCGCGGTCTCGACCTCGTCGAGGAAGACGTCGAGGGGGACACCGCGCCAGGTGGTGTCGAACTTCGACCACCGGGTCACGCAGTGGATGTCGACGGTGGGCTCCTCCTGCGGGAGGGCCATCATCTCGTCCCACGTCCAGGTGCGGGTCTCCCCCGCCTCGGTGGTCACTGTGAACGACCACCGGTCCGTGGGGACGTGCGGGGTGGGTCCGGCGGACAGGACGGGAAACGATTCCGTCGGGTACTGACCTGGCGGCAAGCGGCCTTCGAAGGCGTGAGTCCTCCCGTGGAACCCCGGTGACAGGCTGCCCATGGGTTCACTCCTCTCGCTCGAACTCGACCTCCGCCCTCTCGTCGTCGAGATCGGAGTGAGCCTGGGCGCCCAGGGGATCACCGGCTTCGTTCAGGAGAGCCCTGTTGTCGGCACGACAGGCTGCGGGCACGGCTCGACGGCCGCACGCGCGACGGCGGCGGAACCCGCTACGGGGACACAGCGCACCACGTCCCTGTTCTCCACACCATGATCCCGCCCTGATGCGCAAGCGCAACCCGACGTACTCGAGTCCCCGTTGTACGCAAAAGCACGCCTGCCTCTCCGGTGGAGGTCGCGGGACGTCGGTGCCCGCCTCTCCGTCGACTGGGCCTTGTCCCACTGCGGAAGGCCGCCGTGGAGGCGCTGGAGGCCGGGTCTCCGGGATCATGCTGTCGAGGCCGCGCGGAGGCTCTCGCGCGGGATCTGAGGCCGCCGACTGATCAGACCGTGACGAGCCCGAGCTCGGCACAGCCCTGCTGGAGCGTGTCGAGGCCGAAGGCCGCGGTCGGTCCGACGACTCCGGGTGTGACGTCGGAGTGGGTGGCGATGTGGTGGGCCGCCCACGCGATGAGTTCGCCGGTGAGGCTGTAGGGGTTGGGGCCTTCCAGGTGGACTTCCGCAAGCGGGGTGCTGCCCGGAGTGCCCGTGGAGGCGACGGCGACGACGTGTGAGGGAATCCGTGCGCGCAGGGCCGCGTCGGGACCGCCCGGCGGGCCGATGAGCAGGGGGCGGGTCAGGGCGCCGGTGACCTTGCTGCCTGCCGGAAGGCGTGTGGTGGCGTGGGCGAGGGCCGAGTAGAGGGAGAGGAAGCGGCTGAGTTCGGGGAACCAGCCGTTGTAGACGGTGACGTCGTCGAGCGACGGGAACTCCCGTGGCAGGAAGAGCACTTCGGTGCCGGAGACGAGGAATGCCGACTTGCGGCGCCCTCGTACGGTGAAGCGGCGGACGCGGGAGGCGGTGCGTTCGTCGACGAGCACGCGCCGGTGCAGGCGTGCCGAGGGCAGGGTCAATCCGTCGCGCATGGTGGTGCGTGTGCCCTGGCTGGTGCCACGCCAGATGGGGCCGGTGGCGAAGTAGCCGATGTCGACACTGCGCGCGGCTGCCCCTGCCTTCTGGAGGGCGAGGGCCGCGGCGAGGACGCCTGGCACGTAGTCATAGCCGAAGGCCGGGAGCATCACCGCCCCGGTCTCACGGGCGCGTTGGTGGTGCCGGTCGTGCAGGGTGCGGACGAATCCGACTTCGCCGCTGGAGTCGATGTAGTGGGCGCCCGCGTCCGCGGCGGCCTGCGCGACGGGGAAGCCGAAGCGTTCGAAGGGGCCGACGGTGGTGATCAGCACGTCACCGCGCTGCAGGTGCTTCTTCAGGCCGTCGGGGGTGGCGGCGTCGACGACCAGGTGGTCGAGTCCGCTGAAGCGTTCGGCCAGCGCAGCCAGTGCGGTGGGATCGCGTCCGGCGACCGTCGGCCTGACGCCCCTGCGTATGAGGGCGTTGAGGACGAGGTCGCCGGTGTAGCCGGTGGCGCCGAGCAGGATGATGCGGCTGTTCATCGCTTCCTTCCCAGGAGCGGGTGGGTCCGGGACACGGCCTTGGCGATGAAGGCGAAGGAGCGGGAGGTGTGCGGTGCGTAGATCAGGCGCAGGGTGTCGGGCCTGGTGGGCTTGGACAGGACCGACTTGCGGTGGCTGAAGGTGTCGAAGGACGTCTTGCCGTGGTAGGCGCCCATGCCGGATTCTCCGACGCCGCCGAACGGCAGGTTCGGAACGCCGAGGTGGATCATCGGCGCGTTGTAGACGAGTCCTCCGGATGAGGTCTTCTCCAACAGGGCTTGCCGGGCTGCTTTGTCGCGGGTGAACGCGTAGAGGGAGAGGGGCTTGTCCCTGGCGTTGATGAAGTCGATGGCCTCACCGACGCCGCCTACGGTAAGGACCGGGAGGATCGGGCCGAAGATCTCCTGGGTCATGACGGGGGCCCCGGCCGGCACGTCGGTCAGCACGGTGGGGGCGATGTAGCGTTCCGCCGCGTCGGAGACGCCTCCGGTGAGGAGGTCGCCCTCTGCCGTGAGTCCGGTCAGGCGCTGGAAGTGGCGGTCGTTGACGATACGGCCGTAGTCGGCGCTGGTGCGGGGGTTGGGGCCGAACATCTGCTGGATGGCTTTGGGCAGTGCGGCCAGCAGGGAGTCGCGGGCGGCGTGGGTGACGAGGACGTAGTCGGGTGCGACACAGGTCTGGCCGGCGTTGGTGAACTTGCCCCAGGCCAGTCGGCGGGCGGTGACGGCCATGTCGGCGGTCTCGTCGATGAAGACGGGTGATTTGCCGCCGAGTTCGAGGGTGACGGGGGTCAGGTTCTTCGCCGCGGCGGCTGCCACGATGCGGCCGACCGTGCCGTTGCCGGTGTAGAAGATGTGGTCGAAACGCTGCGCGAGCAGCGTGGTGGTCTCTTCGACGGCTCCTTCGACGACGGCGACGGCCTCCAGGTAGCGGGGCAGGAGGTCGGCGAGCAGGGCGCTGGTGGCGGGGGCGAGTTCGCTGGGTTTGACGACGGCCGCGTTGCCGGCGGCCAGTGCGCCGACCAGGGGGTTCAGGGTGAGCGTCAGCGGATAGTTCCAGGGCGCGATGACGAGGCAGACGCCGAGGGGTTCGGGATGGATCCGGGCCGTCGCCGGTTTCAGGTTCATGGGTACGGCGACCCGCCGGGGCCTCATCCAACGGTCGAGGTGGCGCAGGGCGTGTTCGATCTCGGCGAGGACTCCGCCGATCTCGGTGAGGTGCGACTCGGTACGCCCTTTGCGCAGGTCGTCGTAGAGGGCTTCCTCGATGTCCGAGGTGCGCTCCCTGAGAAGGCGTCGCAGGGCATGGAGCTGCCGGCGGCGCCAGGCGGCCGGCCGGGTGAGACCGGAGTCGAAGGCGGCCCGAAGGCGTACGACGGTTTCCGGGATGTCCTGGTCCTGCTGTGCGGCGGTGGCGGCGGTGCCGGTCATGGGCGCGTGCCTTCCAGGCGGTGGGGAGGGGACGGTGTCGTGCCAGGGGGCGGCTAGCGGGTCGTCGCTGCCGCATTCACATCGGCGACGAGGCGCTCGGCGAGGCGCTCGGAGGACGGCGGGTTCTGGCCCGTGTACACGTTGCGGTCGACGACCACATAGGGACGCAGCGGCAGACGAGCCTTGGAGTACTCAGCCCCGCTCTCCCGCAACCGGTCCTCCAGCAGCCACACCGCCTTGCGGCCGAAGCTGTTGAACTTCTCCTCCAGGTTCGAAAGACCCGTCATCCGGTACCCGGTGAACGGCCACGATCCGTCCTCGTTCTGCGCCGCGAACGCCGCAGCCGGCGCATGGCACAGCAGCGCCAAAGGCTTCCCCGAACGCAACACCCGCGTGATCAACGCACCCGACACCGGATCCACCGACAAGTCCTCCATCGGACCATGCCCACCCGGATAGAACACCACGTCGAAATCGTCCGGATCCATATCCGCCAGCACCCGCGGACTGTCCAACTCGGCCTTGATCGAATCCAGATACGCCGCCACCTCACGCAACTTCGACGGCCACCCCGCCGTCCGCGACATGCTCAGCTCATCCAGCGTGGGGACCTTCCCGCCCGGCGTCGCGATCGTGATCTCCCACCCCGCCGCCGAAAAGATCTTGTGAGGCATCGCCAGCTCCTCACCCCAGAACCCCGACGGATGCACCTCCCCGTCCTTCAACGTCCACCGATCAGCCGCAGACACCACAAACAACACCCTGATCATGACGACCCTTCCTCCGGAGACGGCTCCACCACCTCAAAGGTGGATACATCTACTGATATCTGGCGTGAGTGTCCGGAATCATCATCGGCCCTGAGGAGGGGCCGGGCGACTGGTCGCCGCCGGGGCCCTCGCGCCACACGCTTCTGGCAGCGTACGCCAATCCTGGCACAGACTGCCAGGTTTGACACTGATACCCTTTTCGCATGAGGGAGACCACCACGCCCGGCCTGCGCATGAAGACCCGCCGAGCCGTCACAGAAGCCCTGGCCGACACGGCCCTCGAGCTCTTCGACACCACCGGCTTCGACCAGGTCACGGTGGCCGACATCGTCGCGGCGGCCGGCATCTCCCAGCGCAGCTTCTTCCGCTACTTCAACAACAAGGAGGACGTGGTCTTCGGCGACCGCATCCCCTCCGCCGACGAGGTCCGGAACGAATTGCTCCGGCACCTCGACGGAAACTCCGTATGGGACGCGCTGCGCGCCACTTTCCGCACAGCAGCCCTTCAGATGGACGACGACACGGGGCACTGGAAAAGGGCCACCCGCGTCATCTGCCATACGCCCGGCCTACGCGCGCGCTACCTGGAGAAGCACCTGGCCTGGACCGACGCCCTCGTGCCCGAGATCGCGCCCCGGATCAATCCCGATGGCCCCGACGCCGGACTCCGGGCTCAGACGATGATCAACACCGCGTTGGGCTGCTTCGACGTCGCCCTGATGCGCTGGTCCGAGAGCGGCTCGGACCTCTCCCTCGCCGCCCTCGTCGACGACGTGTTCGGGTTCGTGCGGTTCCCTCACGCCTGACGAGCGTGCCGCCGAGGCACTACGTTCCCGTGCCCGCCAGGTTCGCGGTGCCGCCTGCCTCTGTTCCGAAGGGGCCCGGCCGCGAGGCGCGGCGTTGGCGCAGTACCGCCGCGAGCATGGTGACGAGGACGCCTACGACCGCCCAAGCCGACAGGACCAGCAGGGATGGGGTCATGTTGCCGCCGTGGAAGGAGGAGATCGAGCGGCCTGCCCAGGCACTCGTTCCCGACGGCAGGGCCGGACCGATCGCCTGCCAGAACGACGGCAGCATCGGCGCGGGGAAGGCTCCACCGGCGCTCGGGTTGCCCGCGATGACGACGAGCAGCGTGTCGGCGGCACCGGCCGGGTACACCACAAGCGCACCGCCGATATCCCGGTTTCGGAGAAGGTGCCCTGTTTCATGCCCTCAACGGTCCCGGGCACTGGGCACTCACACAGGCGGAAGGCATCCGAACGGATCCCGGCGCGGACGTCCGCAGCACCGGCCGTCCAGCAGGACGCAGGACGCAGGAACAACCCCATGCCGGTTGCTGCGCCTGGGGCACCGCCGGCCGGGTTGCGGTGGGCTGACAGGGCACAAACGATGGAACCGGGCACTGACGCCCAGGGCGGGGAACCACCACTCGCGGCCGGTAGGGCCGCAAGAACAGGGCACTTGTGTGCTCGTGACAACGGAGTCGATGATGACTGAGCTTCCTCCTCCGATCACGCCTTACCTCGAGCCGGCCGCGAAGGAGCTGTGCGAGGCGACCGATCCGCACCCCCGGATCTACGAGGTGCCGCCCGAGAAGGGCCGTGACATCCTCCTCGGCCTGCAGAGCGACACGAGCGTGCCCCGCCCCGAGGTCGACGAGGAATGGGTGGAGGTGGACGCGGGCGAGTGGGGCACCGTCCGCACCCGCATCATCCGCCCCAAGGGAGCCACCGGCCCCCTGCCCGTGGTGTTCTACATCCACGGCGCCGGCTGGGTCTTCGGCGACGAGCAGACCCACGACCGCCTCTTCCGCGAACTGGCCGTCGGGGCCGACGCCGCCGGCGTCTTCCCCGTCTACGACCGCGCCCCGGAGGCGAAGTACCCCACCCAGGTCGAGCAGAACTACGCCGTCGGCCAGTGGGTCATGCAGCACGGCGCCGAGCACAACCTGGACACCTCCCGCATCGCCGTCACCGGCGAATCGGTCGGCGGCTGCATGTCCACGGTCTTCGCCCTGATGAACAAGGAACGCGGTGGCATCGACCTCAAGGCCCAGTGCCTGCTCTACCCGGTCACCAACGCCGACTTCGACACCCCCTCCTACCTGCAGTTCGCCGAGGGCTACTACCTCACCCGCGACGGCATGCAGTGGTTCTGGGACGCCTACACCACCGACCCCGCCCAGCGCGCCGAACACCACGCCTCCCCCCTGCGGGCCTCCCTCGACCAGCTCAAGGACCTGCCCACCACCCTGGTCATCACCGACGAGGCCGACGTCCTGCGCGACGAGGGCGAGCAGTACGCCAACAAGCTCCGCGAAGCCGGCGTCGACGTCACCTCCGTCCGCGTCGCCGGCATGGTCCACGACTTCCTCCTCCTCGACAGCCTCCGCGACACCCGCGCCGCCAACGTCGCCCGCAAACTCGCCGTCGACTTCCTCCACACCGCACTCCACAACACCTGACACACCCCGTGCTTCTCTGTGCATGAAGCACGAAGCCGGGCCTGCCGACGCCATCACGGCGTCGGCAGGCCCGGGCCGCGTTTCGGCGGGGCCGTCGGTGCCGACCACCCGTTTTGCGAGATACCCCACACCCCTCGATGTTTACGATGCCTACATCATTGCCCTAATGTGAGTGGTGCACACATCGTAAGTGATCGAGATGGAAGAGAGAACGGGATGACCAGCGAGCTGTTCTCGCCGTTGACCCTGCGCTCCGGGCAGGTACTGAAGAACCGGATCGCGAAGGCGGCCATGGAGGAGAACATGGCCGGCGACGGCCAGCTCCCCGACTGGCAGCTACTGTCGCTGTACAAGCACTGGGCCTCCGGCGGCGCCGGACTGCTGATCACCGGCAACGTGATGGTCCACGCCGAGGCGCTGACCGGCCCCGCCGGAGTCGTACTCGATGAGAATGCGCCCCTGGAGCCGTTCGTCGACTGGGCGAAGGCCGCCAAGGCCGGCGGGGCTGCGATCTGGATGCAGATCAACCACCCCGGCCGACAGGTAGCCTCCGACATGCCCGGCGTCGTGTGGGGCCCGACCGACATCGGCGTGTCCCTGGGCAAGCACAGCAGCCGCTTCGGCCGCCCCACCGCGATGACTCCCCAGCAGATCGAGGACACCGTGACCCGGTACGCGGTGACCGCGCGCCGTGCCGAAAAGGCCGGCTTCGACGGCGTCGAGATCCACGCCGCGCACGGCTACCTGCTCTCGCAGTTCCTCTCCCCCCTCGTCAACAAGCGCACCGACCGGTGGGGCGGGTCCCTGGAGAACCGGGCCCGGATGCTGCTGGACATCGTCCGCGCCGTCCGCGCCTCGGTCTCCCCGTCCTTCGCCGTCGCGGTGAAGCTCAACTCCGCCGACTTCCAGCGCGGAGGGTTCGACGCCGACGACGCCCGCCAGGTCATCGAGATGCTCGAACCGCTCGGCGTCGACCTGGTCGAACTGTCCGGCGGCAGCTACGAGAGCCCCGCGATGACCGGCCGCCCCGCCGACGACCGCACCCAGGCCCGCGAGGCCTACTTCCTCGACCTCGCCAAGGACCTCGTCAAGACCAGCCCCATCCCGCTCATGCTCACCGGCGGCATCACCAAGCGCGCGACCGCGGACAAGGTCCTCGACAGCGGCGTGGCGGTCATCGGCATGGGTACTGCCCTGGCCGTCACCCCCGACCTCCCCGAGCGCTGGCGCCAGGGCCGCGAGGCCGACCGCACCATGCGCCCGGTGACCTGGTCCGACAAGGCCCTCGCCTCCGCCGCCGGCATGGCTCAGGTCCGCCACCAGATGCGCCGCCTCTCTCGCGGCGACAACCCCAGGCCCGGTGCCCACCCGGTGATCGCCCTGATCTCCGAACGCCGCAAGCAGCGACGGGCCCTGCGCAACTACCGCGCCTGGCTGACCAGTTCTCGGGCCGCGGCCTGAGAAGGACGCCGATGGCGCCCCATGGCGCGCCTCTCCGCTCTGCCCGGGGGCGCCATCGCTCGTCGTCTTGCCATCCGTCCCCGGCACTCGGCGTTTGCCGCACCATGCCGTCCGCTCCGCCCAGGCGCCCTGCTGCATGAAGCGCTCCCCCGCGACCGCCTGCGAAGCCGACCATCGCAGGCGGTCCGACACGTGACCCGCCTGGACGCCGTCAGCTGGCCACAGTGCCGGCCGACGCACCTGCGGCGCGGCGCACGGTCCCGGCTACGAGGGGCACGCCTGACGGACACGGTCGGAGTACCCGGAAGACCGTCCGACCCGGACAAGGGAGCGCGAAGATGACAGAACCGAGCCAGAGCCCCGGCGCCCCGAAGAACCTCGAAGGCTCCTTGCCGGAGGGTCCTCGCGCACCCGACGGCCGTTCGGTGCCGTACCGGCGCGACATCCCGGAGTCCAGGGGCATCCACAACTCGGCGCCGGAGGCCTCTGGACCTGCGATGCCCGTACTCCCGTATCTTGCCTACGAGTTCCACCGCGTCACGGACAAGCAGCGGTCGGCCGACGACAGCCCGCAGGGCTCCCCCGCCCTGGCGGAGCAGTCGTTTCCCGATCCGGATGAGAACCCGGACGAATCCACTGTTCTGCCCGGAGCTGTCACCACGGTGTGGTCCGGCATTTTCGCCACCGCGCACCGCCGGCTCGGAGAAGGCCGTTGACGTACGCCCCAAGGACGATGCGGGCCTGGTCCGTCCGCTCCTTTGAAAGTTTCCCGATCGGGGGGACCGCCGAGGTGAGCCCGAAAGGGACCAAGGGATGATCTTGGAGCTCTAGAGGGGTCTTGCCGATCGTTGGTCGAGCCAGATGAGGGTGCCGGCGAGGGTGATGGCGGCGAGGTAGCGGTCGGGGTGTCTGTCGTAGCGGGTGGCGATGCCGCGCCACTGCTTGAGCCGGTGGAAGCAGCGCTCGACGACGTTGCGCCGCCGCTAGGCGGACCTGTCGAAGGCGCAAGGCCGTTCACGGCGCCGTCTGCGGCCGGCGAGCTGGTCGACGCGTTCGGGAATCGTGGCCTTGATCCCGCGCCGGCGGAGGTGGGCCCGGAAGCCGCGGACGGAGTAGCCCTTGTCCGAGCTCCCTTGGGCAGCCGCGTGCTGGTGAGCCCGCACGGTCGTGGAGCCGTTCGCGACCAGCCAGTCCACCTCCGCCCACGCGGCGTCAGAGATCTCCCCCTCACCACCAGACCAATGATCCGATGATCGGAAAGACGCCCCCTAGGTTCTGTCCGGCGGATCATGTGATCGCCCCATGGACCATTGTGTTGGTCGTGGGGCGGGGTGATCTTACGAACGACGAGTGGGCGCAACTGGCACCACATCTACCGAAGACCGGGTGCCGTGGCGGACGTTGGACTGATCACCGGATGGTGATCAACGGGATCCTGTTCCGGGTCCGCACGGGTGTCCCGTGGCGGGACCTGCCGGAGCGGTTCGGGAACTGGAAGACCCTGTACGAGCGCCACCGCCGGTGGTCGGCGGACGGCACTTGGGAAAGGATCCTCCAGACCGTTCAGGCCGAGGCGGACTCTCAGGGGCGCATCGACTGGAGCATGGTGGGCGTGGACTCCACCTCGTGCCGGGCCCACCAGCATGCTGCCGGTGCGCCGCGCAGGACACCCAGGATCCCGAAGCGGAGATCAACACCTCGGCAACACCGCCCCGACGAAGGACTCGGCCGGTCCCGTGGCGGCCTCACTTCCAAGATCCACCTTGCCGGGGAAGGCGGCCGCCGTCCCCTGGCCATGCTGATCACGCCCGGTCAGTGGGGCGACAGCCCACAGCTGATCCCGGTCCTTGAACGCATCAGGGTCAAGCGCCCGAGCGGCGGGCATCCGCGCACCCGCCCCGGCCACCTCGGCGGCGACAAGGCGTACAGCTCCCGCCGCAATCGCCGCTACCTGCGTAGACGCCAGATCAAGCACACCATCCCGGAGCCGAAGGACCAGCGGGCCAACCGCCGGCGCCGCGGCAGCCGAGGAGGCCGGCCTGCGGGTTTCGATAAGGAGATGTACAGGCGCCGGAACGAGGTCGAGCGGACGATCAACCGACTCAAGCACTCCAGGGCCGTCGCGACGCGGTATGACAAGCGTGCCTACGTCTTCCACGGCACCGTCACCGTCGCGTCGATACGCCTCTGGCTCAGACCGTGATCAGCCCGCGTCCGGAGTATCGGCCTGCTTCGCCGGCTCGGCAGTGACCTGCCTCAGCAGCACCGTTGGCGATGGCATGACGGCGTACCAGGTGTTCGCACTCTCCTCGGTGACCGGGGCCCAGGCTGCAACTACGGGGAGTTCACAGTGGTCGCCGGCCTCCAGCGGGGGCAGCGTCCAGGACATGCCGTGGTAGTGACCATAGGTCCACGCCCCACGTGCTGAACGAGTGGTTGTGTACCTCGTCGATCAGCGCAGCCCACCGCCGGGGTACCTCTCCTGCGTCGGCGGCCCCGCAGATCGCCTCCTCGTCACTGCCTCCGACAGTGAGCCGGATCGTCTCGTCCTCCACCGTAATAGCTGCCAGCGCCTGCCCCCCCGTCGTACCCTCCGTCTGCACCCTCCGGAAGCCCTGCCGAGAACTGCACTCGCCCGAGCGGCGTGAAGGCGTCGATTCGCCAGACTGCCGCACGGCAGTCGATCAGTGGCCCCCAGTTCTCGGGGTCGAGCTCGGGATCGTACGGGGTCAGCAGCAGCTCGACGCGGGCCCCGGGAGTTACCCAGCGGGCGAGCGTGCAGTCGCCCGGAAGTTGGAACAGCTCATCCGGCTGCAGCGGAAGGCTGGTGTTCCCAATCGTCGTAGTGAAGGTCAGCGGGCCGAATGGCGTGTCGATAGCCGGCTGATCGGAGGAACGCAGGCGGGTGCGCGGGAGGGTGGGGAGCAGCACCGCCCCAGCCTACTGCGGTGTGACCCGTTAAGATCCGCCGGACAGAACCTAGGGCCGGACGCTTGGCTCGCGAGAGGCGGGGAAGGCGGTCGTCGCATAGCGTCGACGCAGGCGCGTACGGATGGACACGCCGACGGACACGCGTCCGCACCCGCGTGCGGACGGGCCGGCGGGCGTGCCGAGCGGCGACCCGGTCGGTCGGACCCGCCCACGTGCCGCCACCCGGCGAACGTCCGGGCCCGCGCCGGCGAAGGCCCCGAGGTGAGGAGGAAGGTCCGTGGACCAGACCCTGCCCGAGCGCGCGTCCACGGTGACGCTGCGCGTCAACGGAACGGACCGCGCGCTCACCCTGGACCACCGCACGACCCTGCTGGACGCGCTGCGCGACCACCTCGACCTCACCGGCACCAAGAAGGGCTGCGACCACGGGCAGTGCGGTGCCTGCACCGTCCTCCTCGACGGCCGGCGCGTGAACAGCTGTCTGTTGTTCGCCGTCGCGTGCGCGGGCCGTTCCGTCACCACCGTCGAGGGCCTCATGGACGGCGAGCGCCTCCATCCGGTCCAGGAGGCGTTCGTCGCCCGGGACGCCCTGCAGTGCGGCTACTGCACACCGGGCCAGATCTGCTCGGCCATGGCCCTGCTGGACGAGGCGGCGCGCGGCGAACCGTCGCACGTGACACCGCCGGAACGCCCGCCGGGCGCCCCCGTCACCCTCACCCCGGACGAGATCCGGGAGCGCATGAGCGGGAACATCTGCCGCTGCGGCGCCTACCCGAACATCGTGGCCGCGATCGAGGAGGCCGCCCGGTGAAGCCCTTCGCGTACGTGCGCCCCGAACGCACCGAGGAGGCCATCGCGCACCTCGCGGCCCACCCCGGCGCCCGTTTCCTGGCGGGCGGCACCAACCTCGTGGACCTGATGAAGCTGGGCGTCACCGGCCCGCCGCTGCTCGTCGACCTCGGCGCCCTGCCCCTCGACGGCGTCGCGGAGACCCCCGACGGCGGCCTGCTGATCGGGGCGACCGCGCGCAACAGCGACGTCGCCGCCCACCCCGCCGTGCGCACCCGCTACCCCGTGCTGTCCCAGGCCCTGCTGGCCGGCGCCTCGCCCCAGCTCCGCAACGCGGCCACCACCGGAGGCAACCTCCTCCAGCGCACCCGCTGCCCCTACTTCCAGGACACGTCCACGCCCTGCAACAAGCGCGTGCCCGGTTCCGGCTGCCCCGCCCGGGAGGGCGTCCACCGGGACCTCGCGGTCCTCGGCCACTCCGCGCACTGTGTCGCCACGCACCCCTCGGACATGGCCGTCGCCCTCGCCGCCCTCGACGCGGAGGTCCGGCTGCGCGGGGCGGACGGCGAACGGACGGTGCCCGTCGCCGCGTTCCACCGGCTGCCCGGCGACCGCCCGGACCTGGACACCGTCGTCGCACCCGGCGAACTCATCACGGGCGTGGCTCTCCCCGCACCGCCGCCCGGCGCTCTCAGCGCTTACCGCAAGGCCCGTGACCGCGCCTCGTACGCCTTCGCGCTCGCCTCCGTCGCCCTCGTCCTGACCGTCGAGGACGGCCGGGTGGGGCACGCCGCCCTCGCCTTCGGCGGTCTCGCCCACAAGCCCTGGCGGGCGCGGGCGGCGGAGGAGGTGTTGCGGGGCGCACCGGCCACCACCGAGACCTTCCGGCGGGCCGCCGACGCCGAACTCGCCGCCGCCGAGCCCCTCCGCGACAACGGCTTCAAGGTGCCGCTGGCCCGCAACCTCGCCGTGAGCCTCCTGGGGGACCTCGCGTCCCGCGCCGCCGCGGCCGCCCCGTGACGACCACGACGCGCCCGCGGCCGCACCCCGACGCCGCCCCCGCCGGCGCCCCGCGGCGCGTCGCCCGTCCGCCACGCCGCCCTGATGTCCTGCCCGGCGTCGACCCGCCCGCCCGGCATCCGTCCGCCCGGCATCCGTCCGCCCACCGAACGTCCGATCGCCCACACCCCGCCGTACGCCGACCGGAGGAGGCACCGCGCCATGACCCGCCACGAACCCGCGACCGCGCAGCCCCCGGCTGCCGTCCGGCGTGACGCCCGCCAGAAGGTGACGGGCGAGGCCCGCTACGCCGTCGACCGGACGCCACCCGGCTGCCTCCACGCCTGCCCGGTGCCCGCCGCCGTCGCCCGCGGACGGGTCACCGCCGTCCACGCCGACGAGATCCTGCGGCGCCCCGGGGTGCACGCCGTCCTCACCCACGAGAACGCCCCGCGCCTCGGCGACGCCGACGACCCGACGCTCGCGCTGCTCCAGGAGGACCGGGTCCCCCACCGGGGCTGGTTCGTCGCCGTCGTGGTCGCCGACACGCCCGAGAACGCCCGCGCCGCCGCCGACGCGCTGCGGATCGACTACGCGCCGAGCGGGCACGACGTCCGGTTGAGCGCCGACCACCCACGGCTCTACACGCCCGAGAAGGCCAACGGCGGCTACCCGGCCGTACGCGAGCGGGGCGACTTCGACACCGCCTTCGCCGCGTCCCCGGTCCGCCTCGACGCCACCTACACCATGGGCGCCCTGCACAACCACCCGATGGAACCGCACGCCGCCACGGCCTGGTGGGACGACGACGGTCTGACCGTGTACGACTCCAGCCAGGGCGCGACGACCGTACGGGACGTCCTCGCGCGCCTGTTCCGGCTACCCCAGCAGCGGGTCACCGTCGTCTCCGCCTACGTGGGCGGCGGCTTCGGCTCCAAGGGCACCCCCCGGCCGCCGGCCGTCCTCGCGGCGATGGCCGCCCGGCACACCGGCCGGCCCGTCCGGCTCGCCCTGCCCCGCCGCGACCTGCCCGCCACCGTGGGGCACCGCGCGCCCACCGTCCAGCGCGTCCGCATCGGCGCCGCCGCCGACGGGACGATCGCGGCCCTCGCCCACGACGTGGTCACCCAGACGTCCACGGTGAAGGAGTTCGTCGAACAGGCCGCCGTCCCGGCCCGCACCATGTACACCTCCCCGCACAGCCGCACCACCCACCGGGTGGTCGCCCTGGACGTACCCACCCCGTCGTGGATGCGCGCCCCCGGCGAGGCGTCCGGGATGTACGCCCTCGAAGCGGCCATGGACGAACTCGCCGAGGCGGTCGGCATCGACCCGGTGGAGCTCCGGCTTCGCAACGAACCCGACACCGAGCCCGACAGCGGCAAACCGTTCAGCAGCCGGGGCCTCACCGCCTGCCTGCGGGACGGTGCGCGCCGGTTCGGCTGGGCGGACCGGGACCCGCGCCCCGGCATCCGGCGGGACGGGGACGTGCTGTCCGGTACGGGCGTCGCCGCCGCCACCTACCCCGTACTCCTGAGCCCGTCCCGCGCCTCCGCCCACGCCGCCCCGGACGGCCGCTTCGTCGTCCGCGTCGACGCCACCGACATCGGCACCGGGGCGCGCACCGTCCTCGCCCAGATCGCCGCCGACGCCCTCGGCACCCCGCTCGACTCCGTACGCGTCGAACTCGGCAGCAGCCGACTCCCCGACGCCCCCGTCGCCGGCGGCTCCTCCGGGACCGCGTCCTGGGGCTGGGCCGTGCACAAGGCCTGTGCCGCGCTGCGCGCGACCCTGGCCGCCGGCCCCGACCGTCCGCTGCCTCCCGAGGGCGTCACTGTCGAGGCGGACACGGAGGAGGAGGCCGGGCGGACGTCCCCGTACGCCCGCCACGCCTTCGGCGCCCACTTCGCGGAGGTCCGCGTCGACACCGTCACCGGCGAGGTCCGGGTGAGTCGGCTGCTCGGCGTCTACGCCGTGGGCCGGGTCCTCAACGCGCGCACCGCCCGCTCCCAGTTCATCGGCGGCATGACGATGGGGCTCGGGATGGCGCTCACCGAACACAGCACCATGGACCTCGCCTTCGGTGACTTCCGCGAACGCGACCTGGCCTCCTACCACGTCCCTGTCTGCGCCGACGTGCCGGACATCGAGGCGCACTGGGTGGACGAGGACGATCCCCACCTCAACCCGATGGGCAGCAAGGGCATCGGGGAGATCGGCATCGTCGGCACGGCGGCGGCGATCGCCAACGCCGTCCACCACGCGTGCGGCGTCCGCCTCCGCGACCTCCCCCTGACCCCCGACCGCCTCCTCCCGCTGCTCACCGCCCGGGCGCCCACCCCCTAAAGCGTGTTGCAGAAGGCTTCGGTTCGGGCATTTCCCCTGTCTGGGAGGGGTGTTGAGGGCTGGGCCGTGGTGGGTGGAGACGTTCACGGGTCTGCGGATGCGGCAGTTCGCGCCGCTCTTCGGCGTTTCGCCCGGTGCTCGGTGACCGTCTTCAGCCGGCGGTGTGCCGGGTGACCAAGCGGCTGCGGCCGCTGCTCGCGATCGAGCCGGCCACCCGTCCGGCCGACGCGATCGAGCCGGCCACCCGTCCGGCCGCCGCGGTCGACCGGCCGTGGATCGCGGACGGCACCCTGGTCCCGGTCCGCGATCGGAAGACCGGGGCGTCCTCACGCAGTTACCGGTTCTCGGCGAACGTACAGGTCAACATCGACGCCGACACCAAACTGGTCATCGCCGCAGCCCGGCCGGTGCCCGGCACCACCACCGAAGCGAAGGCCTGGCGGGTCTCCGGCCCGGCCGCCACGCCATGCTCGGCATCGCCCGCATGCACCACCCCGCCCTCGCCGGACAGACCAGAAGCCGCACGGCGGCCGACCATGCCCGATGATGTGATCTCGCCCGGCGCGAACGGCTCCTACGCGTGGCCCAGTCGGCTGAAGCCCGCCTGGAGGGTGTGGAGGGTGACGGACGCGCCGCCGAGGTACTCGGCCTTCTGGCGGAGCCGGTCGACGACCGCCGGGCTCGGCTCCCCGTACACATCGATGGAGCGCATACGGATCAGCGCGCCGAACGCGCGGAACTTCGGGCCGCCGAGCTCCAGGTGCCGCTCCATCGACGCCGAGTCGGGATGCACGGCCACGACGCTCATCGTGAACGCCGCCTCGTCGAGGTAGAGGCGGTAGGCGATGAGCTGCGGCTCGCGCTCCGCCACGAACGCGGCCAGGTCGCGCATCCCGTCCCTGGCCTCCTCGATCCTGCCCTCCAGGATCTCGGAGCGGTCGACGTAGAAAAGAGGTTCCGTCACGGCCCGAAGCTAGCGCGCGGCCCCACCTGGCCCGCGCGACTCGCGCCAGGTCCCTACGCGCGGGTCACCCGCCCCGCTCACCGCGCCGGGGTGTGAACACCCGAGCCGAGCGGAGGAGCCCGTCAGCCGGCGCGTCGATTCGCGGAGAGCAGCCACATCCAGCGCCGACGTTCCATGACGAGGGTCGCGGCGGCCAGTACGGTCACGGACACCGCCGCCCAAGGGGGCCATGCGAACCAGGAGGAAACCACGGCAGCGGTCAGCTGGAGCAGCACCAGCAGGATCGTGGCCCACCCCGGCACCGCGACGACCACGTGGCTCTTGTCCCCCGGGGTGGACAAGAGGGTCGGAAGACCGATCAGGGCCACCACGGACAGGGCGGCGAGCAGCCATGAGTGCCCGGCCAGGGCCCAGGGGGTGGCCACCCAGGCGATCAGTTCCGTGGCGAACCGCAGGGCGGACGCGGTGCGGTCATCGGGTCGTCGTGAGTCGGCTTCTCCGCGGGCGATGTCCATCACCTGCGGACGATCTCATTGTGGGCGATCAAATGAAAGGGGCACGAGCGGAGTACGCGGTCGGAGGAAGGTTCCCGCGCCGCGCAGTCGCGGCCCGGAAGGTTCCCGCGCCGCACATTCGCGGCCCGCTCGCGCTCCGGCAGGCGGTGCCGGCAGGCCGGCGAACCCTGACGTCGGCCGTTCGGGAGTCTCCGTGGAATCTCTCCACCCCCATTGTTGACGGTGCTTACATTCCCCCTTACAGTCTTCATGTATACATCGCTTACATGAGAGTGGGGAACCCCCATGTCTTCGACTCAGAAGGACACCGTCAAGGTCGACCTCGGCGGCCGCGCCGTCACCGTCCCCAAGGGGGGCCTGTACGACCAGTACCGCATGAACCCCGACCTCGACGCCATCGCGCGCGACCCGCGCGTCAGCAGCGTGGACTTCTTCCGGCAGCTGCCCAAGATCAAGGTCGACTCGCCCATCGGTCCCACGCTCACGCCGAACTTCTACTACACGATCTCGACCGCCCGGCTCACGATGGTCGCGCCCTCCCGGGCGATCCGCGCCCGCCTGCCCGAGGAGCTCTCGCCGCTGGAGATCGTGCCCGGCCTCGGCCTGGTTTCGGTCATGTTCTTCCGGTACGACGTGTGCGACATCGACTTCTACACCGAAGCGGCCGTCGGCATCGCCGTCAAGCCCGCGCGGCACGGAAAGCTCGGCTTCTTCGACCTCGTCTCCGGCCTGAAGAACGAGCACCTCGACTCCTACGTGCTGTCGCTGCCGGTGAACTCGGACATCGCGCAGGTCCGCGGTCACGACGGCTACGGCTTCCCCAAGTGGGTCACCGGGCTCGACGTCGACATCGACGACCATCGGACGACCGCCCGCGTGGCCAACGACGCCGGCGGAGTGGACCTGTCGCTCCTGGCGAACACGCCGGCTCAGAGGGCCTACCCGAGCGGCGAGCGCGTCAGTTCGCTCACCTCGTACACGACGATCAACGGCGCCTGGCACTCCACTCTGAACCAGACCAACGTGCTGAACGCCGGCACCACGCGCAGCACCAGCGGCATCACCCTTCAGCTCGGTGAGGGCCGCATGTCCGACGACCTGCGCTCGCTCAAGCCGAAGCGGACCATCCAGTTCGACGTCATGACCGAAGGCCAGGCCGCCCTCCACATGCCGGTGCCCACCTCGGTCCAGAGCCGCAACAAGTAGCAGCAAGGAGTCCCTGCCATGGTCACCGACCACGTCAGCAGCCCCACGACCGCCCGCGGCCCGGGCCTGCCCGCGTTCATCACCCCGGCCCTGATCGAACGGCTGGCCGCGCGGGTCTCGGCCGCGCCCGATGCCGCGCGGGTCACCACCAGCGCCCCGTACACCGGCGAGCCCTTGGCCGACCTGCCGGTCTCCACCCCCCAGCACGTCGAGGCCGCGTTCGCACGTGCCCGGATCGCGCAGAAGTCCTGGGCGGCCACTCCGATCGAGGAGCGCAAGCGGATCCTGTTGCGCTACCACGACCTGGTCCTGGCCCGGCGGGACGAGGCGGTCGACCTGATGCAGGCCGAGAACGGCAAGACCCGCCGTGACGCGTTCCTCGAGGTCGTCGACATCGGCATCGTCTCGCGCTACTACGCGCGCAACGCCGCCAAGTACCTCAGCCCCAAGCGGCGTCGCGGCGCAATTCCAGTGCTGACCCACACCACCGAGCTGCGCCACCCCAAGGGCGTCGTCACCGTCATCTCGCCGTGGAACTACCCGCTGAGCATGGCTGCCAGCGACACCATCGCGGCCCTGATGGCCGGCAACGCCGTCGTGCAGAAGCCCGACACCCAGACCGCGCTCACCGCCCTGTGGTCCATGGACCTGATGTACGAGGCAGGTCTTCCCGCCGACGTGTGGCAGATGGTGATCGGGCGGGGCAGCTCCATCGGCGGTGCGTTGATGGACAACGCCGACTACATGATGTTCACGGGCTCCACCGCCACCGGACGCCAGATCGCCGGCGACGCCGGCAGGCGCCTCATAGCCGCCTCCCTCGAACTGGGCGGCAAGAACGCCATGCTCGTCCTGGACGACGCCGACATCGAGAAGGCCGCCGAGGGCGCCGTCAACGCCTGCTTCCCCTCCGCGGGACAGCTGTGCGTCTCCATCGAGCGCCTGTACGTGGCCGAGTCCATCCGTGACAAGTTCGTCGCCGCGTTCGTCGCCCGCACCAAGAAGCTCAAGATCGGCGCCGCGTACGACTACAGCATGGACGTCGGCAGCCTCACGACCCCGTCCCAGCTGAAGACGGTCACCGAGCACGTCGACGACGCCGTCGCCAAGGGCGCCACCGTCCTCGCCGGCGGCAAGGCGCGCCCCGACCTGGGACCCCTGTTCTACGAGCCGACCATCCTCACCGACGTCACCCCCGACATGACGCTGCACGGCCACGAGACCTTCGGCCCCGTCGTCTCCATCTATCCCTATCGCGACGTCGATGACGCCGTCGCGCAGGCGAACTCCACGGCTTACGGCCTCAACGCCAGCGTCTGGTCGCGCAATGGTGCGCGCGGCCGGGCCGTCGCGGCCCGTGTCCACGCGGGCACCGTCAACGTCAACGAGGCCTTCGCCGCCGCCTGGGGAAGCACTGACGCCCCCATGGGCGGCATGGGCGACTCCGGGCTCGGCCGGCGCCACGGCGCCGACGGCATCCTCAAGTACACCGAGGCCCAGACCGTCGCCCACCAGCGCCTCCAGGGCTTCTACCCGCCGTCCCGTATCAGTCCCGAAACGTGGGTCACCCTCCTGACCGGCGCCCTGAAGGTCATGAAGGCAGTGGGCGTCCGCTGATCCCGGCACCCCGAAGCCGCCCGTCACGTCCACGAAACCTCGGACCGGTCCGCCGTCGCACCACACCGCCGGCGGACCGGTCCGAAACGGAAGTACCCGTTCCCTGTCAGAGGCGACCGCGTCCGCGTCCTTCTGCTGCCACCGTTTCAGCAGATCGCTCACCGCATCGGGAATTCGCTCCGGAGCAGCGCCCCGGTGAAGGACCCCTCCGTCGAGACCGGCTACGACCGCCTCCACGAAGCCGAAGCATCTCCGCAGCAGATCGGTGTCCGGTTACGCACGTTCCAAGGCCGGCTGGAGAACCGGCCTCGTCAGGAGGTCGAGCAGGTTCTCGTACAGAGCCAGACCTGTGTCGACTGTCGGCGGCGCCTCATCCTGCCGAAGTCCGTACTTCTCCTGGACCAGACGCCCGGTCCCGGGAGTGCGCTCCAGCAGGAGAGTCAGGACATCGTCGTCAGCGATCACCGCGCGGCCCCTCCCCGTCATGCGACGACGATAGGGCGTCTGTCCAGCCGCCCCGTTCGCCCAGCCGGCCAGATCGTCGGGATCGCCGGCAGCACCGCCAGGGCCGACTACGCGGCCCGGTTCGGCTACGACCGGGTCCTGCTGCGCGAACAGTTCCCGGCCGGGCTCGGCGACGAACGATTCGACGTGATCCTCGGCCCGGTCGGCGGCGCGACCCGCCGTACGGGCCTGGAGCGGCTCGCCGCACACGGCCGGCTCGTGGCGTACGGCACCCTCGGCGCCCCCGAACCCGCCCCGGCCGACACCGACGACCTGCTCACGCGCGGCGCCTCACTCCTCAGCCCCCTCAAGCGGGGACGCGCCGTCGAGCGGCTCCTCGGACTCGCCAGCCGCCCCGCAACGAGACCTGACGACCACCCGTGACCCAATCCGTAGCCGTCCTCACCGTCGCCTGCCGTCCCGGCAGCCTTCGTAGACGATCCCGGCATCACGGACTCCACTCAGGGCCGTTCCCGAGGGCCCCCATCAGCCCTACGACTCAGCCCTACGACGCATCTGGCTCCTCCGGCGGTCACGCTGCGCGGCTCAGTTCGCCTTGACCTTTCCTGCCGCAGCGAGCCAGGCGCGGTAGCCGCGCAGGGCACTGCGCTGCTTGCGGCGTTCGGAGATCAGCGCGAGCAGGGGGCTGGCGCCGGGCCTGGTGTTGCGTCCGCGGGCGAGGCGACGCATCTGGTGTCGCACTCCGGCCATGCCGGCAGTTGCGGCAAGGGCTTTGTCAGACCATGTCAGAGGCTCCATCGTGCGGTCGGCCTCGCGGTGGTTCCACCAGCGTTGTGGAAGGTCGGGGGTGAGGGTGAGGGCGGTTCCCATGCCGACGAGCGCCACACCGTTGGAGAGGACGCGCTCTGCGGTGACGCGGCGGTTGATGCCGCCGGTGAGCATGAGCGGGATGGGGCTGGTCTTGACGAGGTCCTTGGCGAGGTCGAGGAAGTAGGCCTCGCGGGCCTGGGTGCGGTCGTCGGCGGGGCGGCCGGTCATCGCGGGGCTCTCGTAGCTGCCGCCGGACAGTTCGACCAGGTCGACGCCGAGCGGTTCGAGCATCTCGATGACCTGGCGAGCGTCGTCGGCGTCGAACCCTCCGCGCTGGAAGTCGGCGGAGTTGAGCTTCACCGCGACGGCGAAGGACGGGGAGACCGAGGCGCGGACGGCGCGGACGATGTCCAGCAGCATCCGGGCCCGGTTCTCCAGGGAACCGCCCCACCGGTCGGTGCGCTTGTTGACGAGGGGGGAGAGGAACTGCGAGAGCAGGTAGCCGTGCGCGGCGTGGATCTCGACGCCGTCGAAGCCGGCCTTTTCGGCGCGGCGCGCGGTCACCGCGTACCGGGTCACGGTGTCCTCGATCTGCTGGGGGGTCATCGCGGTGGGGCGGCCGAAGCGGCTGCTGTGCCTGCCCAGACTGACGCCGATGTCGGACGGACCCCAGACCACGCCGGGCATGTCGGAGGCGACCTGTCGGCCGGGGTGGTTGATCTGCATCCAGACCACGCCACCGCCGGCCTTGGCGGCCTTCGCCCAGTCGACGAACGGCTCCAGGCGTGCGTACTGGTCGAGCACGACTCCGGCGGGCCCGGTCAGCGCCTCGGCGTGGACCATCACGTTGCCGGTGATCAGCAGACCGGCGCCGCCGGCGGCCCAGCGCCGGTAGAGGGTGAGTATCCGTTCGCCGGGAAGCTGGCCGTCGTCGGCCATGTTCTCCTCCATGGCCGCCTTCGCGATCCGGTTCTTCAGCACCTGCCCGGAGCGCAGGAGCAGCGGGGAGAACGGTTCATCTACCATTCCGGTTTCCCTCTTCCCTTTCGATCATTTAAGATGTATGCACCGTTCACATTAGGGCGCGATGTGAGCAACGTAAACATAGGGAAAGCGAGTGTGACCCATGCCACAGGCCAGCGCGTATCATCACGGCGATCTGCGAGCCGCCTGCCTGCGGGCGGCCCGGGAACTACTGGAGGAGGACGGCAGCGCGGGCCTCTCGCTGCGCGCGGTCGCACGGCGGGCCGGAGTCTCGGCGACCGCCCCCTACCGCCACTACGCGGACCGTGAAGCGCTCGTCTCTGCGGTCGCCGCCGAGGGCTACCGCGAGCTCGCCGAGCACCTGACGGCGGCCCATCCCACCCCGTCGACCCCGGACGATCTGGCCGCCGTCGCCACCGCCTACGTCCGGTTCGCGCTTGAGCACCCCGCGCTGTTCCGGGCCATGTTCGCCGAGCCCTGCGATCCGACCAGCGAGGAGCGCGTCGCCGCGACCGCCGCCATCTCCGAGTACGTCCAGGGCATCGTCCGTGACGCCTTCCCCGGCGCCGACGACACCGGCGCGCTGGCGACCACCGTCTGGGCCCTCGTCCACGGCCTGGCGTTCCTGCACCTCGACGGCAAGCTCGACGCCTCCACCCCTGAGGTCGTCGCCCACCAGGTCCGCTCCTCCGTCCTCGCCTTGTTCAGCGTCTCCCCCGCGGTGCAGAAGGCGATCGCGGCGGGCTGACCGGCCAGCGCTGCGACGGTGCCTTCCGCGAACGCGGCCCAGGTTCCGCCCTCGGTGGGCTCGGGGTCCTTCATCTACGCCATCAGGGCATGGTCGAGCAGGTCCTGCACGGACCGCTCCTTGTCGGGTGAGGGGGCGTAGCGGGCCAGCAGAGCAAGGTGGTCGTACTCGTTCCAGCGGGCGGCCTGATGCAGCGGCCCCTGGAATCCGGCTGCGTCGGCAGCGATGCGGGCCGTGTCGCGCCGGCGGGTGAGGGTGCCGGCGCGGACAGGGCCGCCCGGTCGCAGTACCGTTCGACGATCTCCGTACGGGTGAGCATGCCGGGCAGGTGACTGGGCTGACGGCGCATCGCCCGGGCCATGCGGCCGTCGTCGGCCTGCACCCAGTAGGCCATGGCGCTGCCGAGGCCCATCAGCGGGTCGCCCAGCGTGGCCAGTTCCCAGTCGAGAACTCCGGTGACCCGCAGGGTCTCCTCGTGGAGGGCGAGGCTGTCCAGCCGCCAGTCGTTGTGGACGACACAGAGGGCGGCGTCGTCGGGCTGGTGGTCGGCCGGCCAGGCCGTCACGTGCTGGAAGCCGGGCGTGTTCCAGGTGCGGGCCTGGACGTAGCGACAGGTCCAACCCTCCACCTGGCGGCGGACGTAGCCTTCGCCCTTGCCGAGGTCGGCGAGTCCGGCCGCTGCGGGATCGACCCGGTGCAGGTCGGCGAGGGCGTCGACGAAGGCTTCCGACAGTGCCCGTGCCCTACCGGACGGCAGGTCCATGCCCTACGGGAGGTTTCCGCGAAGGATGAGTCCGGGCACCTTGTCCATGACGTAGAAGTCGGCGCCGATGACACCAGGGTCCTGGCAGAGCGCCCGGACCGTGGGGACGAGCGGGAAGACGGGCCCCAGTGCCTTCTGGACGCGGTACTCGCGGGCCGTGTCGTGCGCGGAGCCGGCCTTCTTGGCCGCCGGCGGGCGGCGCAGGATCAGCTCTGTTCCCAGATGCGGGTAGCTCAGCTGGTAGGTGAGGTTCGATGCGCCGCCCGTGAACTGGACGACTTCAGGGCTGGGGCCGTAAGGCCGTCGATCTGCCGCGTCAGCCAGGCGTGGACGCCTTCGACGTCGAAGGCGTCCTCGGCGCGGGCCGCGCTCTGGTCGGTGGCGATGTAGCCGGGGTGGAGGTTGGTGACGGCGATCGGCGTGCGGGTGACGGTCATCTCGGCCCGGTTGCCTTCGGCGAGGGCGGACAGGCCGGCCTTGCTGGCCGCGTACGTGGTGAGGTTGCGGGGAAAGCCGCGCATGGTGCTCATGGAGGAGACGACCACGAGGTGTCCGGAGCCCTGGGCGCGGAAGATCTCCATGGCGGCCTCGCACTGCGCGAGGGCGGCGGTGAAGTTGGCCCGGGCGGTCTGCAGATTGGCGTCGAAGCGGCCGGTTCCGATCGGTTTCCCTTTGCCCAGGCCGACGTTGACGATGATGCGGTCCAGGCCGTCCAGGTCTTCGCGCAGCGCGTGGAAGACGTCGAAGACCTGCTGGTGGTCGTTGGCGTCGAGGCTGCGTACGGACACCTTGATGCCCGGGTGGGCGGCGAGGAGCTCTTCGCGGAGCGCTTGCAGGCGGTCGGTGCGGCGGGCGCACAGGGCGAGGTCACGGCCGCGGGCGGCGAAGGTACGGGCCATCTGTTCACCGGGGCCTGAGCTCGCACCGGTGAAGAACGCGTTGCCAGTCGTCGCGCCCGCGCGTCGAAGCGGATGAACGAGACTTCTCCCGAGGGCAGTTCGGCCGACGGGTTGCGATCTGCGGCTGGCGGTCTGCGGTCTGCGGTCTGCGGTCAGAACACGGCCTCCGACGTAGGCGTGGCGCTCCGCCAGGGCGCGGCCCAGTCCCAGGGCCCCGCCGGTGATCACGACGCGCTTGCTCATCTCGCGTCCCGGGGGCGGTACCGGCCGAATTCGACCCGGACGATGACGCCGAGGTGGACCTCGTCGGGCCCGTCGGCCAGGCGCAGGGCGCGGGCGGAGGCGAGGGGGAAGTCGTCGGAGAGTCCTGCGCCGCCGTGGATCTGGATCGCCATGTCGATCACTTCACAGGCCATCGCCGGGACGGCCGCCTTGACCTGGGACAGTTCGCTGATGGCGCCTGCGGCACCGGCGGTGTCCAGGAGCCAGGCGGCGTGCAGGACCTGGAGCCGGGCCTGGTTGATGGTGGTCCTGGCTTTGGCGATGCGTTCGCGGTTGTCTCCGAGGTTGCCGAGCGGCTTGCCGAAGGCGGTGCGGGACACGGACCGCTCGCAGGCGAGTTCCAGGGCGTTCTCGGCGAGTCCGATCAGGCGCATGCAGTGGTGGATGCGGCCGGGGCCGAGTCTTCCCTGGGCGATCTCGAAGCCGCGGCCGGGGCCTGCGATGACCGCGTCGAGCGGGAGTCGGACGTCGGAGAAGGACACCTCGCCGTGGCCGTAGGGCTCGTCGAGGTAGCCGTGCACCGGCAGCATCCGTTCGATGCGCACGCCGGGGGGTTGTCGAGGGACACGAGCACCATCGAGTGACGGGCGTGGCGCGGGGCTTCGGGATCGGTCAGTCCCATGAAGATGACGAAGCGGCAGTCCGGGTGCCCGATGCCCGTGCTCCACCACTTGCGGCCGTTGAGGACGACGGTGTCGCCGTCCACGAGGGCGGTGGCGGCCATGTTGGCGGCGCCGGAGGAGGCCACGCCCGGCTCGGTCATGCAGAAGGCCGAGCGGATCTCGCCGCGCAGCAGCGGTTCCGTCCAGCGCCGACGCTGGTCGTCGCTGCCGTAGTGGGGCAGGACCTCGGCGTTTCCGGTGTCGGGCGCGTTGCAGTTGAAGATCTCGGGCGCGATGAGCGAGCGGCCCATGAGTTCGGCCAGGGGCGCGTATTCGGTGTTGGTGAGGCCCGCGCCGTAGGTGGGGTCGGGGAGGAACAGGTTCCACAGCCCGGCCGTCTTCGCCTTGGCCTTGAGTTCGTCGATGAGCGACGGGATGGACGCCCAGCGGCCCTCCTGACCGCGCAGCGCGGTGAGGTACTCCTGCTCGCGCGGCAGGACCTGCGACGTCATGAATGCGCTGACGCGCTCGATGTAATCGCGTGCCTTGGGCGAGTGTCCGAAGTCCATGCGCTTCCCATCTTGTCGAGCACGCACTCGCCGACCACAAGCGCTGGAAGCGGCTGACCCGCTGGACGCACCGTCGAGATGTCCTGCCCGACACCTACCGGGCCATCGCCGGCCTCGTCTCCGACCGCAACACCACCGCCTGACAAAACCACCGGCTCAGGACCGTGCATCTCCGACGCAATCACGCACCAGCTCGTAAGAACTCCTAACGGAATGAAGGTTGCCCTCCCGGGCTCGGGGGCTGTGAAGGGCTGGCGGCGGTCAGCTGTCCTTCACGGTGAGGCCGATGTGCTGGGCGAGGGCGGGCGCGAGGTCGAAGAGCTGGAGGGTGCTGATGGTGGCGCCCTTGAGGGCCTCGACACCGGAGGTGATGCCCAGTGCCGTGGCCTCGCGCAGGTCGACCCGGGCGAGGGTGGCCTTGGTGAGGTCGACCCGCTCCAGGGTCGTCCCCGGGAAGGAGACACCCGTCAGGCTCGCGCCGGCGAAGTCCACGTCGCGCAGCAGGCAGTCGACGAACGTGACGTCTCGCAGCTGGGCCGCACGCGGGTTGACCGAGTCGAACTCGCAGTGGTGGAAGGCGGTGCGGCGCATCTGGCTGCCGTGGAGCTGGGTGCCGGCGAGCAGGCTGGAACGGCATTCGGTGTCCAGCCAGACGGTCTCGGCGAGGTCGCTGCCCACGGTGCGGATGGTGTCTAACCAGACGGTGTCCAGGCGTGCGCGCCGGAACCGGCCGCCGGTGAAGGTCACCGAGGACAGGGCGCAAAGGAGTGCACACCCGAGGGTCAGGAAGGCGGCGAGCGGGATGCCGCCGGCGTCTGTGATCAGGTGATGCTTGCTGCCGGTTCTGCCCCGGTCAACAGGGCTTCGTCCGGTCCTGGATCCCCCTTTAGGGCCCGGATGCGGGAGCCGTCGACCGCCGCCCGGGAGAAGTCCAGGATGTTCGCACCGCGCAGCTTGGCCAGGAGCACCTCGTGCAACCGGGGCCAGACACCCGCCTGGGTCCACTCGGCGAAGCGGCGCCAGCAGGTCATGCCTGAGCCGAAACCGAGGTCCTGCTGCAGGTGCTCCCAGGCGATCCCGGTGTGCAGGACGGACAGAATGCCCCGGAACACCAGCCGGTCCGGATGCCGCTTGCGCCCCGGATAGCGAACACGACGCTGGACCGTCGGCAGCAGCGGCTCGATCACCGTCCACAGTTCGTCGTCCACATCCCAGGGCTTGGGCCGAGCCACCCCACACCCCCGGATCATCAGTCCCAGAGCGCCCCCCGAAGATCATTTCGTTAGGGGTTCCAGGGGTGAGTAACTGATACCTGTCGGGCCGATCACTCGGAAATCGCCGACGCGTTCACGGGGCAGTCGCTGATGCCGTTAACCGGCTGGAGTGAGGGTGCACGGAGAAACCGAACGGCAGGGCCGTATCCTGAGGCAGGCGACGCGGGCACTGCCGATGCGTCGCAGCCGTCCGTCGCCGCCGGGCGCCGCCCACGCCGGGTACCGGGTGCCCGGCAAACGATCGGGAGTCGACAGTGATCAGTCTGGCCGCAGTGGGGGGAGTGGCCCTGGTCGAATTGGGCATGGCCCTGACCCCGGGACCGAACATGGTCCACCTCGCCTCACGCGCGATTACCCAAGGCCGCAGGGCTGGCCTCGTCAGCCTGAGCGGGACCGCCGTGGGATTCCTGTGCTATCTGCTGGCTGCGGCCGCCGGCCTGTCCGCGTTGTTCGCCGCCGTCCCGCTCGCGTACACGATGGTCAAGCTCGCCGGGGCCGCCTACCTGGCCTACCTGGCCTGGAACATGCTCAAGCCCGGTGGCCGCTCCCCCTTCGCTCCGGCCCAGGATCTGCCTCCCGTCTCCGATGCCCGCCTGTTCTCCATGGGGCTTCTGACCAACCTGCTCAACCCCAAGATCGCTCTCCTGTACGCCGCTCTTCTGCCCCAGTTCATGGATCCGCAGGCGGGTCCGGCCTGGGCACAACTGCTGCAGCTCGGCAGTGTGCAGATCATCGTGGGAGTCTCCGTGAACGCTCTGGTCATGCTGAGCGCAGCACGGGTGTCAGGGTTTCTGGCTACCCGGCCCCGCGTGATGACCGCTCAGCGGTTCGCGGCAGGCGGCTTGCTCGGTGTCTTCGCGCTGCGCACAGCCCTGTCCCGTACCCCTGTCTCGGCCTGAGCCATGTACGTGCACCCGTGAGGCCGGTGCTCCGCTGAGGCAGTCGCGGCATCGGCTGGGGAGCTGATATCAGCTGGGCGCAACCGGAAAACATGAACAGAGTTACGCGTTCGTCAGCAGACTTGGAGCGATCCTACGGACGAGCCGAGCGTGACAGCGTTCTCTCCCTCAGAGACCTCATTCTGAAACGATCAGTAAAGCGCCTTGCAGAAGGCTTCGGTTCGGGCATTTCCCCTGCATGCGTGGGGTGTTGAGGGCTGGGCCGTGGTGGGTGGAGACGTTCACGGGTCTGCGGATGCGGCAGTTCGCGCCGCTCTTCGAAGTCTCGCCGGCGACCGCGTGCCGGGTGATCAAGCGGCCGCGGCCGCTGCTCGCGATCGAGCCGGCCACCCGTCCGGCCGACGCGGTCGACCGGCCGTGGATCGCGGACGGCACCCTGGTCCCGGTCCGCGACCGGAAGACCGGGGCGTCCTCACTCAGTTACCGGTTCTCGGCGAACGTACAGGTCAACATCGACGCCGACACCACACTGGCCATCGCAGCAGGCGGGCCGGTACCCGGCACCACCACCGACGCGAAGGCCTGGCGGGACTCCGGCCCGGCCGCCGTCTGCGAGGGCATGACCGCGCCGGCCGACGGCACCTACCTCAACACCGCGCTCGTCGCCCCGCCCCGCAAACGCCCGGGCAGGGCCCTGCTCCCCTGCAAGGAGGACGACAACGCCGAACACCGACGAGTCCGGGCCCGCATCGAGGCCGCCTTCGCCCGTATGAAGCGCTACGAGATCCTCCGCCACTGCCGCCGGCGCGGCAACGGACTCCACCACGCCGTCGCCCCCATGCACAACCTCTCCCCTGCCGCATGACCAGACCGGCCACAAACCCGGCTCCGACCTGCCCGAACACGAGCTTCCGCAACACGCTTCAGCCAGGTTCGGGGCCGGGTTCGGGTTCGTCGTGGATGGTCAATGCTCCGGCGAGGTCGAGATCGGCGACAGTGCCGTGTGCTCCGGCGCGGACGAGCAGCACTGCGCCGAGCGCGGTGCTCCAGAACGTCCTGGCCTCCACGTCGAGCGGTCGACGGGCCCTCCAGCCGCGACCGTCGATGAGCCGGCTCGCGAAGTGCTCCGATTGCCGGAACAGCAACTGGAGGTGCCGGTCGACCACGGGGGCGAGCTCGGGCTTGGAGATCGCGGCGGCGAGTGCTCGCGCCACGGAGGGGAGCGAGGGCATGGCCAGTACGGCGCGGGCGATGTTGCGCCGAAAGGTCGCCGCATCAGGGGCTTGGCGCCCGATGCGCTCGATCCGGCGGGCGTCGTGCAGCAGGCCGAGGAAGGCGGCGTGCACGAGCAGCGAGTCCTTGGAGCCGAAGTAGTAGGTGACCTGATTGGGGAAGGCGCCTGCCGCGTTCGCGATCTCCGCGACGCTCACCTCGGCGCCGGGCCGCTCCTTGCAGAGCTGTGCAGTTGCCTCGATCAGCCGGCGCCTCGTCGCGCGACCACGGTCGCGCGACCGAGTCGACGCCGATCGAGCTTCGGTTCGCTTCTTCTCCACACCCAAATTGTATGTGATACAACAGGTCCCTGTTCACTTGTATCGCATACAAGAAAGGTTGAAGGGCATGCACCGGACTGAAGTCGTCGTGACCGGACTCGGCGCGATCACGCCACTCGGTGGAGACGTGGAGTCCACCTGGGAAGCCCTGCTTGCCGGCGAGTCCGGCATCCGTGGTGGCGTCCTGCGAGGCCAGGAGGACACCGGCCTTCCCGACATCGTCGCGGGGACGATGTCGATCGATCCCGCGACGTCACTGCTGCCGGCTCAGGCCAGGCGGCTCGACCGCTCGCAGCAGGCGGCCTTCACCGCGGCGGCCGAAGCCTGGGCCGATGCCGGCGCCCCGGAGGTGGACCCGGACCGGCTCGCCTCAGCGATCGGCACAGGCATCGGTGGCGTACACACGTTGTTGAAGCAGGACGACGTACTGGAGGCGGCCGGGATGCGGCGCGTCTCGCCCCGCACGGTCCCGATGCTCATGCCCAATGCGGCGGCGGCGCTGATCAGCATCGAGTACGGCGCACGGGCCGGGGTCTACACGCCCGTCTCGGCATGCTCTTCCGGTGCCGAGGCGATCGCCCTGGGGGCCAGGCTCATCCGTGCCGGCGAGGCGGACGTGGTCATCGCGGGCGGGACCGAGGCCGCGATCACCCCGATCACCGTCGCCGGCTTCGCCCAGGCACAAGCACTGTCGCGATACACCGCCGAACCCGCCTCGGCGTCCCGGCCGTTCGCCGCGGACCGCAGCGGGTTCGTCCTCAGTGAAGGTGCCGCTGTCGTGGTGCTCGAAAGCGCCGAGCACGCCAGTGCCCGAGGCGCGCGCGTCCACGCGGTACTCGCGGGCGCCGGCATCGCCGCCGACGCTCACCACATCACGGCCCCCGCTGCCGATGGCGCCGGTCAGATCTCGGCCATGCGGAAGGCCCTCGCGCAAGCCGGTTTGGCTCCCGAGCAGATCAGCCACATCAACGCCCACGCCACCGGAACTCCCGTCGGCGACGTCGCGGAGGCGCACGCGATCGGGGAGGTCTTCGGCCGCGCTACCGTGACAGCCCCCAAGGCGGCGCTCGGCCATCTCTTCGGCGCGGCTGGTGCGATCGAGGCGCTCATCGCCGTCCTCAGTGTGGAGCACGGCGTCATCCCGCCGACCCGCAACCTCACCGCGGCCGGCATCGGGCCCGACATCGATCTCGATGTCGTCGCAGAGCGGCGGGACGTCCCCCAGGAAGCCGTGCTCAGCAACTCCTTCGGCTTCGGTGGGCAGAACGTCTCACTCATCGTCACCGGCGCACGGCACCACGCGTCCCGTGCGGTCTCGACCGCACCATGACCCACGGGGACGCACCTTTGTCCGTGGAGAGTCGCCATCGACAGATACTTCGGACTCGCCTGCACCGAAGAGCTCCCTGACGAGAAGGCGGCCGCTGCCGCCGCCTTCCTCCACCGGGCGCGCGTCTGGTTCGCTCCTCACGGCATCACCCCCATCGAGCGAGTCGTGGCCGACAACGGTGCCTGCTACCGCCCCACAGAGTGCGGGCCAGGAAGTCGGTGTCGGCGATGGAGGGCGTTTCGAGCGCCCGGACGGGAAGACCGCGTTCGGCCTCGGACTGGGCCGTATGGCGACGCGTGTGGGATGAGGGCCGCGAGGACCGGCGTCGGTAGTCCGTCGGTAGTCCGTCGGTAGTCCTGAAGAGGGGACGGCAGGCAGCGACCAGACGTAGAGCAGCCCCCGTCTTGCAGGGCATGACTCCTCTTTCGAAATGGTGATCTCGGCGAGTTTCGAAGTGATGATCTCGGCGAGTCGTGCTGCTGTGTGATCTTGCGGTGGTTCATGTCCTGAGCCAGAACTCAGGTGGAGCTTGCTGGTGAACCCGCCGCGCGAGCGGCCCAGGCCCTCACTTCCAGCAACACCTCCGCCAAGCGGCCGTGAAGGCTCTGCCACGGCGTCTCGTCCTGGTGTTCTCCCACCGCGGCCCCCTATGAGGCGGGTGCCGGCGGGGAATCAATGCGGGCACCCGTCCTCCCCCGGTCCGTACCCGGTGAAGAATCCCGTCACTCACCTGCCGGTGGTCTCGCCACCGGCCGCAACACCCGTAACTCCCGAACTGGAGGAACTCGCACGAGAGCCGTTGTCCGACCTCTCCTACACGTCCTGCATCCATCAGTCACTGCGGTGGCGATCAATGGCCCCCGGCCCCCGCTCCGGTCGCTGCCGCCCGGCGCGAGTCGGCATCGCTGTGGCCGGCCCCGGCAGGCACCCAACCACAGCGCCCCTCCCGCAGCACGGCGAGGCCACGCGGAGGTCGGAGGCCATGTCGCGGGCAAGGACCGACTCCGGCACGGTCCGGGAGGTGCTCCGGTACGCCCTGGACCCGTGGACCCAGAGGTGACCCGGTCATGGTGCCTCGTACCGGAAGGGACAGGAGCACGTGAAGCATGGACGGGGTGGGGTGTCGGTTGTTCCGGCGCTCCGGTCGCGTCGTCCCGGTTCAGTCCCTGGCGGGCCGGAGGAAGTCGGCGCCGACGGACCGGGCCGTCTCCTCGACCGCGTCGTGGTTCTTGTCCGCAGCCGTGAACAGGACCATGCCCATGCTGCCCTTGTCAGCCCACACGCACATCGCCCGGAGCGTGCCGGTGGTCACCTCGGTGTACCGCAGGCACCGCATCCAGCCCCCGTACGGGCCGGCCCCGGCCCCCCAGGTGTCGTGGACGATGCCGATCCCCTCCGTCTCCACGGGGACGGCCCCGCCGTCATACACGTACGACTCCCGCATCTCGTGGAAGTCTCCGGTCGTGACGGCCACCAGGTACTCGGCGGCGTCGTCCGCAGCGGCGTCTTCGGCGACGTACACCCGGGCCGCCGACTCCTCCAGCTCACTGTCGGGCACCGCACCGAACGGATCGAACTCCTCGCGCAGGTCGAAGCCCTTCAAGCCCCGGAAGGTGTCGTGGGCGACGATGTCGTAGCGGGGATAGGCGAGGGAGGAGACGTACGCCGTGACGCCGACGGTCAGCAGGAGGGCGAGGCCGGCTCCGGCAAAGGCGTACTCGCGAGGAGCGACACGCGGCACGGGCGGCAGCTCGGGCGGCCCGACCTCGGCACCCCCGGCGCCCGCTTCGTCACCGGGTACGGCCTCGGTGACGGCTGCAGCCATCCGCTCGGCAGCTCGCTGACGGGCGGCCCGCAGCTGCTTGCGGAGACCGAGGAACGGCAGCCCCAGCAGCAGCCCCACGCCCGTCGCCACGCCGTAGGGCACCGTCGGCAGGACGGTGAGGCGCAGGACGATCAGCACAGCGGTGACCACACCGACGGCGAAGCGGTATTCGAGGCCCCGGCGCAGCAGCACGCGCGACCAGGTCCGGCCGGGGGCGGCGAGGGCGTCGGTCGTCTCGGCAAGCACGGCGAGACGCAGAACGCGCGGGGCTGCGGCGGCCCACTGTGCGGCCTGCACGGCAGCGGCTCGGGGCGTGGGTGCTTCGGCGAAGGAACGAGCCGCGTCGAAGGACTGTGTCCGGCGCGCCGAGACACTGTCCTTGGCGTTCGTGGGAACGGAGCTTCCTGCGGTTTCGGACCGCCGCAGCTCCGGCGAGTCCGGAGCGAGCTCTCGCAGACGGGCGAGGAGCACGGGGCCCCGGGCATGTCGCCCCGGCCGGTCCAGCGCGTCGGTGCGGGCGCAGAGTTCCGCGTACCCGGCGAGCAGACCGATGTCGTCCGGGAAGGCGTCCAGGCCCTCGCGGAAGACCTGCTCGGCGGCGTCGTCGTGGTCGTCGTCGTCCTCGGCCATGTGTGCGTGGGCGAGTGCAAGGAGGAGCCCGGCGTCGGGCCCGTCTGCGTCGAGCGCGCCCCGTGCGGTGGCCCGTGCCTCGGCCGGCCGGCCGAGGGCGACAAGCGCGTCGACCCGCCCCCGTATGTCGTCACGCATGTTGTCATCGGTGTCGTTCAAGAGTCCCCACCCCTGGTACAGCGGGCCGGACGAGCGCGGCCGCGAGCGCCACTATCGCCTGTACCGGAATTCCGGTCAACCAGAAACCTGTTGCTCTGACCTCCTGTTTTGCTGCACAGAGTCCTGCAATCGGACGCACCTCGGGTATCCGTGCCGTTTGAGCTCCGTCACGGCGGATGGCGGACAGGGTCACAGGTGGAGGTCGATGGTCCCTGGCTGGTGGAGCCGGAGTCGTACAGGCAGAGGGAGCAGTCGGCGGGCGGCGGGGTGTCAGAGCTGTGTGCGAGCGTGTGCCTGGCAGGAAGCCGTGCGATCGGGTGTTGAAGGGGGTTCGGTGACAGCGGTGGATGACGGCTGGGCCGGTATGGGCTGGGACTGGACGGATCACAACGAAATTCGCCGACGCCTCGACGAAGGCGCCGATCCGGAAAGCTGCAACGGGGGCCGCCCCTTGCATCGCGCGGCGTTGTTCGGCTCTCCGGCGGTCGTCGCGGAGCTGGCCGACCGCGTGGCGGACGTGGACGCGCTGGAGAACGGGGTGACGGCCCTGTGGGAGGCCGTGCTCGGCAGGAAGCCTGAGAACGCGCGGGCCCTCGCCGCTGCCGGGGCCGATCCCTGGCGGCCGTCGATCGGAGGTTGGTCACCGGGACGGCTGAGTCTCGCGGGAGGGACGCCGGATCTCTTCCCGGTACCGGCGGGGGTGTGCCTGACCGCCGCGGAGCGTGCGGCAGCGCAGGAAGCCGATCGTCTCGTCACGGCACTGGGCGAGTTCCACTACGAGGGCACGGGGCTGGCCTGCGTGGCCGGGATCGACGCGGTCGAAGCGGTTCGCCGTCTGGAGGCGGTACCGGTGGAGGACGAGGTCCTCGACCAGTTGCTCGAAGCCCCGTACGAGTACGACATGGACGAGAGCCTGCGGTTCATCGGTGTCACCTCCGTGCCGGGCGGCTGCGTCGTGACACAGCCCTGGGGGTACGCGCCGCAGATGCCAGGGGTGTTGGCCCGGCTGTCCGTCGACACCGTCTGCTACGGCCTGTACGCCAATCCGAAGAGCGGCAACCAGGGCAGCACCGCCCGTCACGGAAGCCTTGAGGGCTGGGACCTGCACCCGGGCGGCGGGCCGTACGAGGACGACACCTCCGAAGAAGTCCTGAACTCCTACCTCTACCAGCACAGGGCCGTGGCTTACGCCTGCGCCTTCGTGGGACTGCGCCCGACCGACGCGCGCGCCGTGGTGGGGCCTCCTGATGTGTGGATCGAGCTGCCCGACCGTGACTACTGGAGTGGCTAAGGGCTCCTGACGGAATGACGCATGGACAAATCTGGGGTGGTGGCGGCGCGGGCGTAGGAGAGGTCGAAGGAGGCGCCGGTGAGGGTGGGGGCGATGGTTGCGGGCCTCGCTCCAGGTGCTGAACCGCCGTTCCTCCAGGCCGGCGGACCCATTGGGCGCTTTCCGGAGTCACCAAGAAGCGTTCTCGGTTTCTGGTTCTGGTTCTGGCTCTGGCTCTGGCGCACGTCCTGTGAGGGCAGCGGTCAGGAGGGCGAGGGATCGGTGTCGTCCCACTTCCATCCGGTTCGGGGGAACTGCTCCAGGAGGGCAGAGAGGGACGCTGCCTGGTGGATGGCCGAGGACCAGTTCTCCGCGGAGACATCGAGTGTCACCAGGGGTGGGGTGTCCTGGCGAAAGTCGTAGGCAAGCAGCTCGCGGCTTCCGTCCCCTCCGATGACGATGGCACCGGGGAAGCGTTTCTGGAATTCACCGGCCTCGTTGATGCCGATGAGTTGGTCCAGAGCCTCGATCACCAGGAAGTCGTCAGCGGGAGGAACGAACCGACTCAGACTCCCTGTAGTGACCAGGAAGTCCCGGTAGTCCTGGGGAAACCGGACTCCGAAGCGGTGCTCCACCTGCACGATCTGGCCGTCCTTCGAACTCATGACGCAGTTCTGTCAAGGGCAGATTCGTCTGGTGGCGGTGGCCGTCTTGTGCCGTGGTGAGGAGGACGCGTTGACTGAGTGCGGGGGAGCATGGCTCGTCCGAGCATCTGGCGCTTGCTCATCTTGATGTGGTTGGACACGACCTTCCACCGGACCGGGGTTCCAGCGGGCGCTCAGGCCCTGGACGACAGGGTCCCGTTATTTCTCCAGAGCGGTGGCGAACGTGTGTTGTCGGGGCAGGTCCGCGGTGCGGGTGGCGGTGATCCAGTCCTTGCCGTGCTGGCCGGAGTGGGTTTGGAGGATCTCGGCGAACGCGCGGATGTGTGTGGAGGGCGGCCAGTTCAGGGCAGTGGCCGAGGGCGTCGGCAAACTGCTCTCGTTCCTCATCGCGCGGACGCTCGGGGCGTCACATCATCCAGGCGGTGAGCCACGGACTCCCGGTGGTGTGGATGGGATGACCCGGATGCGGCGCCGACGCCTCGGTCGCAGGTAGTCGCTGGTGATCTGGCGGCTCCCGCAGTAGCCGAGTCCGCGGATGTCGTGTCCCTGGGCCGGCAGGGCGTGGATGGTCGCGTGCCGCTCTCTGATGCGGGCTTCGACGGGCGACATCGCCCTCGTGCCATCCGCGGGGTCGCTCTCGCCCCTTGGGGCATCGGGGCTGGTGACAGCCGCCTGGAGGCATTTGCCGTGGAGTCGGATGCCGACCTCGACGGCGGTGGCGAGGTTCTGCCAGAGGTGGAACCGGTCGGCCACTTGGACCGCCCCTGGGGCACCGGTGCGGGCACCATCGGCGTAGGAACCGGCCCGGCCCCGGCGGATGAGCTCGGGGCCGGGATGCTCGCGCAGCCAGCCCGCCAGGGTGGCGGCGCCCCGGCCGGTCAGCAGGTCGAGAGGCCGGCCCGTCTCGTAGTCGATGAGGACGGTCCCGTAGTGATGCCCGCGGCTGGGGGGCGAAGTCATCGACCCCCAGCACTGTCGGGACGGCCCAGACGGGATCGGGCAGGGCCATGATCACGCGCAGGAGCGTTGCCCGGCTCATCCTTATGTGCAGAGCGGCAGCCAGACGGGCACCGGCGCGGCCGACGAGCGCGACGGCAACCGACTCCAGGAAACGTCGGGAGGGGGGTGTGTCCTCAAGACGCCTCGCGTACATGCTGTGGGCCCGCTCGGACACTGCCGCGCACTCGGAGCGAGCGACCCCGATCGGCTGCGTTCTCGCCACCAGGCGGAGGGCCTGAGCCTCCGGTCCGGGCTTCGGGAAGCTGCGCTCGCCGCGCCATCCGCATGCGCACCTTCCCTCAAGCCAGCCCCAGGATGCCCCTCCCGCACGTTGCTCCTGCGAAAGTCACATGACACCCCTGGACAGCCCGTGGATCTGCCTCATTTTCCGCCGCTGCCTGGGTAGGGGCACGGAGAAAAGAGGAACGGACATGAGCGCCAGCGAGAAGATCAAGGCCAAGGCCGAACAAGTGGCCGGCAAGACCATAAGGAAGGCAGCGCATGCGGTGGGCAACCGCAGCGTCACGGTGAAAGGCGCCGCTCTGGAGACCCGCGGCAAGGCCCGCGAAGCGAAGGAGCGAGGCAAGGACGCCTTCAAACACTGAGTCGGCAAGGGGCTCCCGGAGCGCCCGGGCATGAGGAACGGAGCGGCCAGCCCGGCCGGCCCCCGTCGGACAGCAGCGGGTGGCGTGTGTGCTCGGCGGCCGGAGATCACCGGAGCGAAGGGGCGCTACGGCACGAGGGTCGGCGTCCGCGCCCCACTGTTATCGCCTGTGGGGAGATTTCCGCCGCGCGGCCGACAGGCTCCTCCAGCAACCCGCCCGGAAAGCCTGGCCGGCGGATGGATTTCTACGATCCAGAAGTGTCGTCGCAGGGGGTCTCGACGAACTTCTTCGCGATCTCCGCCTTCCAGTGCGCGCCCACCGCATCTGCCGTCTCGCTCGCCGGCACGGCCCTCACGAATCTCGTGAGCCACGTGCCGTCCTCCGGCCCGAGCACCGAAACCTCGTACCGGCTGCCCGCCTGGAGCTTCTCCGATGACGCCTCGGGCAGGGCGATCTCCGCTTCGTCCGGCAGCGACCCCTTGAACACGGCCTCCGTGCGCACTTTGAACACCTGGAGGCCGGCGCCCTCGCCCTTCGAGACGAACCGGCCGCGCTCCACGACGCTCACCAGGGCCAGATTCTGGGCCCGTGCAGCCTCTGCGGCGTCGGACGTCGTTGCCGCGCAGAGCGACTCGGCGTGCGCCACGTCGTCGCCTTGCTGGACGTACACGAAGCCGCCGACCCCCGCAGCAGCGAGTACACCGAGGCCGACGGCCCCGAGCATGATGATCTTCATCAGCCCCACAACTTCCTGTAGTTCGCCTTGTCGATGTCCGGAATCCAGGTGATCTCGTAACCTGCGGAAGGCGCCACCTTCCACATCAGCGAGATCACCGTGTCCGCCTTGTGGCACAGGCCCAGCGCGTGCCCCAGCTCATGCAGCGCGACGTACCGCAGCAGCTCCTTGGACGCGCCTCGGAGCTTCTGCTTGTTGAACACGATGTAGTCGGTCGCACCGATCGACCCATGCCGCTCGTACCGGCCCAAGGGGTCCTTCGGGCCGGTGCCCAGGTTGCCGTCCTTGAATTCGAGGTCGTTCGAGGTGATCGCGGAGTCCGCGACGATCTTGATCTTCGATCCGCTGTACTGCCACTTCGAAATCGCGTATTTGCGGGCGTCGTCATAGCCGGTGTTGTCGGTCCAGCGGATCTCCCCGTCGTCGACCGCGGACTTCCCACGGGACTCGGTCTCGCCGCCCACGCATCGAGCGGGGTCCGCGGCGTACGCCGGCACCGGCGGAGCCACGAGCGCCAGGCACGCTGCCGCAGAGACGAGCAGGGGTAACTGTCGCGTGTTCACGGTGCGTAGCGTAACGGTAACTGTACGCCCTTCGGTCTACTCTCCAGCGTTCTGACGGCGACAGCCGTGCTCGACGTACGCGCGCGAGGTGACGGCGGAGGCGGCACGGGGGCGGTCGGGCTCTGACGCCGCTGCTGGGCTTGCCCCTCGAAGTGCAGGGCAGGGACATGCCGGGATTCAGGGACGCCGACACTCCCGCCCGTCCCCCTTCCCGACCCCGACGCGTCAGCGCGTGGAGCCGCGCCCTGGAAGCCCCTGCTTTGCCGACATGGGGCTGCCGTCTCCTGCGAGGCCGAACTCCTTTGCAGGCTACTCGCCTTGGGTGTCGGCGTTTCGGCCATACCCGGCTTTCGCAAGGACCCCCGTCCCGCACGGATCGATGCACACCGCACGAACGAGCTTTCGCCTGGTGCCGGGGTTCGAATGCCGTCCGAAACACGTGTGTTCGAGACGCAGGCCGACGTCGTTGAGCCATCCGACACCCCCGCTCGATCCATCGGAGACCGTGATGTCCCCTCTCCCCACTCTTCTTGCCCAGGCCGATCGGTCCGGGCACGGATTCTCCACGGCCACGGCCACGGCCACGACTTCGGCCATGGCCCCAGCCCCGCTCCTGGCCGACGCGTCCCCTCGCGCAGCACACCCGGATGCGAGGTGGGACGCATGACGGGCAACGGTGACCCGCTGGCAGCCGCCGCGGAGAGCACGTCGGAATCCGAGCAGCTGCTGTTCGGTGGTGAGCTCACCTACGACTACGGGTGGGGAGCCCACGACGGTGCTTGGCTGAAGCTGGGGCTGCGCGCGATGGCCGGCTCGCTGCCGAGGCAGGTATCGGTGGCTGTCCGGCTGGCCCGCGAGGCCGACTCGCGGGCGTTCACCACGGTCGCCGTGAGCGAGATCGCCCGCGGCATCACTCAGGCCGTCTCCCTGATCGCGGTCAACACCCTGCTCGTCGAACTGCTCGCCGCGGGCGACATGACCGGTCGGCTGCGTGCGGCGCTGCCGTCGCTCGCGCTGGTGGCCGTCCTCGCGGTGATCGGCTCGGCGTGCCGGTCGGCCTCGTCCGCCGCGACGGGAATCCTGGAGCCGAAGGCCCAGCGGGTGGCGACCGAGCGGTATCTGGGCCTGGTGGCGCGGGTGGAACTGGAGGCGATCGAGGACGACGCCTTCCACAAGCTGATGGACTCCGCCCAGTGGGGTGCGGACTCGGCGAGGCGGATGGTCGGCTACTGCACCGCCGTGGTCACCTCCGCCATCTCGCTGATCGCCGCCGCCGGTGTGCTCACCGTTCTGCACCCCGTCCTCCTGCCGCTCCTGGTTCTCATGGCACTGCCGAGCGCGTGGGGCTCGCTGTCCATGGCCCGGCACCGGTACATCAGCTGGCACCGCTTCGTGCAGCACGTGCGGGCCGCCAAGCTGATCAGCCAGCTCCTGATCAACCCGCAGGCCGCGGCCGAGATCCGCGTCCACGACGCGGCCCCGTTCCTGCTCACGCACTTCCGTCAGATGGCAGAGACCAGCGAGCGGGAGCAGACCCGGCTCGCGCGGACCGGCGCCCGTACCAACCTGGTCGCGGACTCGACGCGCGGCATCGCGACCGTCGCCACCTACGGCGCTCTCGGGCTGCTGCTGTGGCACGGGCAGATGGGCCTGGCCGTCGCGGGCACGGCGGTGCTGGCGATCCGCTCCGGCGCGGCGAGCATCACGGACCTCGTCCTGCGCGTCACCGACGTCCAGGAGGAAGCCCTGTTCGTCGCCGATCTGGAGAAGCTGTGCGAGGAGGCCGCCCGGCGTTCCATCCCCGTCGGCGGGGTCGACGTGCCCGAGGGCGTGCACGAGATCCGGTTCGAGAAAGTGACCTTCACCTATCCCGGGGCCGACAAGCCGTCCCTGCACGAGGTCGACCTCGTCATCCCCCGGGGCAGGACCGTCGCCCTGGTCGGGAGGAACGGCTCGGGCAAGTCGACCCTCGTCCGTCTGTTGAGCGGATCCCGGCTTCCCGACTCCGGCCACGTCCTGTGGGGCGGCGTGAGCACGGCCGAAGCGGACCGCGCACAGGTCTTCGACCGGGTCGCGATGGTCGCCCAGGACTTCTTCCGCTGGCCCTTCACGGCGCGGGTGAACATCGGAATCGGCCGCAGCAGCGCCGCGATGGACGACCAGAGCGTCGAGGCCGCAGCGGTCTACGCGGGTGCCGATGAGGTCGTCAAGGGTCTCCCCCGCGGCCTGGACAGCTTGCTCGTACGCGGTTACAAGGGCGGCCAGGAGATCTCCGGCGGACAGTGGCAGAAGATCGGCCTTGCCCGTGCCCGGCACCGCGACGGTGCGGTCCTGATCGTGGACGAGCCGACCAGCGCGCTCGATCCCGCTGCCGAGCAGCGGGTCTTCGACCAGATCCATCAGCTGGCCGGCTCGGGCCAGACCACAGTCCTGATCACCCACCGCCTCCACAGTGTCCGGACCGCGGACCTCATCTACGTGCTCGACGAGGGCAGGGTCGTCGAGCACGGCGCCTTCGCGGAACTCATGGACCCGGCCACCGGGGCCGGCGTGTTCCGGGAGATGTACGAACTGCAGGCGCGCCAGTTCCTCAACCCTTCGCTGCCGGCGCAGGCCGTCCCGGCGGAAGCGGCGCCGGGCAAACCGGCCGACGCCGTTGGCGAGGGGCAGGTGCTGTCATGACACCGTCCGTCTTCGAGGCGCGGAGCTCGCCGGTGACGCTTCTGCTCACCGGCGGCTTCGGCATCGTCCCCGCCTCGATCGAGCCGGGCCCGGCAGGAACCGCGACGCACAACTACATCGCCACCGAGGCCGACGGCTCTCAGTGGTTCGTCAAGACTTACCCGGTCGGCACCGCGCTGGGACCGGTCGACGCCGCCGCCCGGCTCGGCGAGTACGCGCGCCTGTGCCGGGTGCCGGTCGCCGCCGCCCGCCGCACGACGGACCAGGGCCGGCTCGTCGCCGCGCACCAGGGTCTGGTCATGACGGTGACCCGGTACGTCCCGGACGCGGTGACAGCGGACGGGCGGCTGACCGGGCGCCGTTGGGAGGCCGTCGGAGAGGCCGTCGGCTGTCTGCACCGGGGCTTCGCCCGGCACGAGTACGGGCCGCCCCGTCTCGGCCCGAGGGACAAGGCGATCGACCTCGCCCGGACCCTCGCCAGGCTGGAGCATCTCGTCTCCCGCTATGAGGCCACGCCGCCGGCCAGCGCGTTCGAGCGGTGGGCAGTCGAGACGGCCCGCGAGAAGCTGGCGCGGGCACCGGAGGTCGAAGGGCTTCTGGGCAGGGTCCCTCGCACCATGGTGTCGCAACTGGTCCATGGCGATCTGTCCGGTCCGAACGTCCTGCTGCGCGGGGACGCCGTGGCGGCGGTGATCGACTTCCACTCACCGATCCGCCGGGGTGCCGTCTGGGAGCTGGGCCGCCTCGCACTCGACCCGCGCACCGTCCTGACCCAGCCGGACTGGCCCGAAGGACTGGGCCGGCTGGCCGCCGTCTACCACTCCCTCCACCCGGCCGTAGGGGTGGAGGAACTGGCGAGCGTAGTACGGGTGACCGCCGTCGCCCTGGCGATGTCGGTGTACCCGCTCAACTCGGTCCTCGACGGCCTGGGTCCGGTCACTGCCTCGCTGGAGCGGTACGCCCGCGACCGCCACCAGGCCGCCGCCGTGCTGCGCGACCGGCTCGACGAGGCCGAGGAGGTCCTGCGTGACCACCTCGCCTGAGCCGCCCCCGTCCCTCCGTCCCGCGGCACTGGCCGCCGACCGTCCTTCCGCCGTCCGTTTCCCCAGTCCGCGAGGTCCTGACATGTCCCCCGCCCTCTCCCACATCCGCGCCCTGGTCGCCTTCCACCTCAGCGAAGGCGTGATGCTCGCGTGGGTGCGGCCCGAGAAGTTCCCGTACATGACGAGGCCGCCGTCGAGCAGGGTGCTGTGGGAGCGGCACGCTGCCGAACACCCCGCGCCCGCCGAGGGACCAACGGCGGCCGGCGGGACCACGCCGGCGAGGGCACCGTCCGGGACCGTGCCGAACGTGGTCGGTGTGCACCTCTACCTGGAGCGGGACGGCCAGGTTCTGTTGGGTCTGCGGCATCCGGACTCGGCGTACGCCGGCGGGTCCTGGCACGTGCTGGCGGGCCACTGCGAGGCGGAGTCCGCTACCGCGTGCCTCGTGAGGGAGGCGTACGAGGAGGCGGGACTGGTGATCGACCCTGCCGACGTCGAGCTCGTCCACACGGTGCACATGGTGGACCGGCCCGACGACCCGCCGCGTATCCAACTCTTCTTCCGTGCGCGCCGCTGGGAGGGCATCCCGAAGCTCCGGGAACCGGACAAGTGCGTCGCCTGGCAGTGGTGGAGCGCGAAGGACCTGCCCGAGCCGACCGTCCCCTACACCCGTGCGGCGATCCAGGGCATCCGGACGGGGCGTACCTACACGGAGCTGGGGTGGGGGCGATGACCGGATTCGACGCGGTGGGCGCCGCATATGCCGCCCACTCCGACAGCGCGCGGGGCCGGCTCCGCCACGACCTGGTCGAGCGTCGGCTTCTCACCGAACTCCCGGTCCGTCCCGCCGCGGTTCTCGATGTCGGCTGCGGGAACGGCGAGATGGCCCTGCGCCTCGCCGCCGCCGGTCACCAGGTGACCGGCGCCGACCCGTCCGCCCGGATGCTGGCCGCCGCAGCCGACCGCCTCGCGGCCCGCCCCGAACTCGCCGACCGCGTCCGGCTGGTCGACGCCGGCCTCGAGTCCCTCCCCTTCGACGGGGAGCGGTTCGACGCGGTCTGCTGCCACGGCGTGCTGATGTACCTGGACGAGCCCAGTGAGGCGGTCGCCCGCCTGGCCGGACTCGTCGCGCCGGGCGGACTGCTGAGCATCCTCGCCAAGAACCGCCGGTCCATCGGCGTGCGCGAGGCACTGGGCGGCGACTACGCGACCGCGCGTCGGCTCATCGAGTCCGGAGCGGACAGAAGTGTCGGCAATCTCGGTCGGGAAACCCGCGGCGACACCGCGGAAGCCCTCGACCGGCTCGCGGCCGACCACGGGCTGACGCCACTGCCCTGGCAGGAGGTCCGGATCTTCCACGACCACCTCGACGGCACCTGGGCGCCGGAACCGATCGCGTACGCAGCGGCGCTGGAGCTGGAGTGGGCCGCGTCCTGGCGGGGCCCGTACCGGGACATGAGCCACCTCGTGCACACCCTGGCCCGCCGACCGGAGCGGAGTCGATCATGACGCCCATCCGCACCGCTTTCTCGGCGCACGCGGCGCTGCTCGTCGGAACCGCGCCCCGCCTCGTCCCGGCCGGCCTTCCGGGGGCCCTCCCGTCTGCCGTCTCAGCACCATGCCCGCGACCGCTTGCTCACCCACGAAGGACGGCCGGCATGTCCCTTGATCTCCAGACCGCGACGAGCAGCCTGCGCGCCGCCATGGTCGACCGTCTCACCTCCGCAGACGTCCTGACCGATCCCCTGTTGCGCGACGCCCTGCTCCACGTGCGCCGCGAGGTGCTTCTGCCCCACGCGTACGTGCGGGTCAGCGGTCCGGGCGCCGATCCGATCGAGTGGCGTCTCCTCGACGGTTCGCATCCGGACGACTGTCAGGAGTGGCTCGACCTGATCCACGGCGACGAGTCGATCCTCCTGCAACGCGACGGCGAGCAGTTGGACGCGCTGCCGCGCGGGCCGGTGACCGGCGGGCACATGACCTCGATGTCCACGTACTCCCCAGTCACCGTCGAAGTCCTTCAGGCCCTCCGGCTGGAACCCGGGCAGCGCTACCTTGAACTCGGCCCGGGCCCGGGGGTCTCTCTCGCTCTCGCCGCCGCCGTCACCGGCCCCCGCCTCGCCGTCGGAGTCGAGCGTGACGGCCACATGGCCGCCTTCGCCCGGCGCAATCTCGACCGGATCGGTCTGGGGGCCGCCGTCGTCGAGGGCGATGCCCTCGACGGGCACCCGGCAGGGGGGACGTTCGACCGGATCCACTCCGGCATCGGGGTCCCCGGCGTCCCGCAGGCGTGGGTGGAGCAGCTCGCGCCGGGTGGGCGGCTGCTGACGACGCTGGCGACCCGCACACCGAGCTGGCCCGGCCGGCTCGGTGTCACCCGCACCAGGACGGGCCTGGTCGAGGCGACCTTGCGGGGCGGGCCGCGCGGGTACCGGCCCATGCTCGGCCACCGGTGGCTCAACGCGATCGACCACCGTGCCCGCATCGAGGCGGATCCCGGCACACCGCGGGCTACCCGGCTCGCGCCGCCGCCGGACGAGGCGTACGGCTTCTGGTTGGCCGCCGCCTACCACGTGGGCGCGGTGGTAAGGGACTTCCAGGCGGAGACCATGACCCTCGTCGCCCCCGAGGAAGACTCATGGGCCGTGGCCGGCCCCGGCGACGGCACCGTCCGCGTCCACGGGCCGCGTGACATCTGGGCCGAGCTCGAAGAGCTCCACACCCGCTGGGAACGGGCCGGCCGGCCGGAGGCATACCGGGTGGAGCTCGGCGACGGCACCGGTCCCCAGCACGTCACCTCCGGCACGGGGTCGAAAGCCCTCGCCTGGACGCTGCCGCCACTGCCCGCCGTCCCCCGTCAGGTGCCCCGTCCGGGGACCCCCGCCGATGCGGTACGGGACGTCGGCCTGCCGGTCCTGGAGGACGAAGCCCGACAGCTGCCGGAGCAGCACAGCGAGGACGGCGGCGGGGGCGTCGAGGACCCTGCGTGCACGGTGCCGTGGGCCCGGCGACCGGGGGACGGCACGTGAGCGGCGTGCGGCACACCGTGCCGGTGGACGTGCACCTGATCGCCGTCCGCGACGGGGAGCAGGGTCCGGAGGTGCTGTTGTCCCGGCGGGCCGGGGACGTGTACGCATCCGGTCTGTGGCACGCGCCGTCGGGTCACGTGGAGCGGGAGACCGTCGTGGACGCCGTCGTACGCGAGACGCTGGAGGAGACCGGCCTCGTCGTGGATCCGGGGGATGTCCGTGCGGCCGTGATCGTGCACCATCGGCCGCCGGGCGGAGGGCGGGAGCGGGTCGGGTTCTTCTTCGAGGTCCGCCGCTGGCAGGGCGTCCCGCGGGTCGTCGAGCCGGACAAGTGTGACGCGATGGAGTGGTTCCCGCTCACGGCGCTTCCGGAGCCGATGGTCGCCTACTGCCGGGCCGGGCTCGACGCCTACCGGGCCGGCGCACCGGTCGCTCTGCACTTCCATGCCCCCGACGACCCGATCGCCCACGACCCGTACGTCGACCGTCTCCGCCTCCTCCACGGGCCGGGGGCTGCGGATCCTGGACCGGAGCCGGGCGTGCGGGAGTTCGCCGAGCGCGCCGTCGGCCGCATCACCGCGTGGACGGATGTGTCCTGGGCCCGGGAGAACAGCCGCGTGTGGCGCGTGCGCGGGGCGGCGGGCGGCTCGTGGTTCGTGAAGGTCCACCAGAACGAGAAGTTCCACCGCCGCGAGACGACCGCGTTGCGTGGCTGGGTTCCCGGCCTGGGCGGCGCCGGGCCCCGCCTCGTGGCCGCAGACCCGGGCCTCCGGTCGGTCGTGGTGACCGCTGTCGAGGGCCGGTCCCTGCACGGCATGGTGCTGACCGGAGCCGAGGAGGGCGCGGTGTTCGAGGCGATCGGCGCGCTCGCGGCCCGCATCCACGCGAGCCCCCTCCCCGCGACGGCGTCCGGTACCGCGCCCGTGGGACCGTACGACCGAATGGAGCGGCATCTGGACGCGGCGCGGCCGCTGCTCGAACCAGGGGACGAGGAGTGCGTCCGCTCGGCCGTCGCCGCTGCGCAGGAGTTCGGGCCGCTCACGCCGGTGGTGACGCACGGCGACCTGCAGCTGCGCAATCTCCTGCTCGGCGCCGACGGCGCGGTGCGCTTCATCGACGTCGAGCGCAGTGAACTCCAGCCCCGGGTAAGGGACTTCGTCCGCATCCTCGACCACTTCGACGGCCGGGAGGACCTGGTCACGGCGTTCCTCGCCGGCTACGGCCGCCCACTGACCGGTGCGGAGGAGGCACATCTGGTCGCGAGCGTCGCCCTGGACTCGGTCTCCGGCGTCGCTTTCGGGACGCGGGCCGGGGACCCGGAGCTCGTCGAGCGCGGCCGCCGCGCCCTCGCCCGTCTGCGTACCGGCAGCGCATGGCCCTTCTTCCGTCAGCAAGGAGCCCCGTGATGAATCCCGACGTGCGGCGGTCACACCGCGCCGTTCACCCGGCGCGACAACGACCGGGCCGCCGACCGGTTCGAGGCGCTGATCCGGCCGCCCGCCGACGTGCACGTGACCACGAGGAACGTCCCTCCCGACGGCGCCACCCAGCAGGTGCTCGCCGCAGCGGCGCCGATCGCGGCGGTCGGCCGTGACACTCCCCTGCCCACGACCGTTGAGCAGGCCGACACGAATCGAGGAACCGACCATGAGCACACCGGTGTTCACGGCGCCGGCCGCTGCCGAGGACGTTGCGCGGATGCGCCGCGCGTTCACCGCCGCGGCCCGCGGCCTGCAGGTCACCCCGACCGGCCCGGAGGTGTGGGGGTGGCGGGGCCGCACGCTCGGGCGCCGCGCCGGCACGAGCTGGCTGCGCGTCGTCTGCGTGCCGTCCGGGAAGGCAGGCGGACGGCTGTGGGAGGGCACTGCCCTCGCGGACGCGGCGGTCCCCCGGGCGGTGCCGCGCCCCCGGCTGCGTAACCTCCTGGACTGGACGGGTGGACCGTACGCCTACCGGGCCGAGCTCACCGAACTCGTCACCACACCGGCCGTCGTCGTCGGCAGTCCCGTGCTCGACCGCGATCCCGGGCTGCCGGACGCCTGGTGGCGAGAGCTGCGTGCCGCGTCGGCCGTGCTCGCCACGGTGCCCACCGATCGTGAGGCCGTGCGGCAGTCCTGGATCGACCGCACCCTCCGTACCTTCCTCGGCATCGACCCGCCGCGGATCAGCCACTGCACCACCGGACACGGCGACTTCCACTGGGCCAACGTCGCCGCACCGGCCCTCGTCGTCTTCGACTGGGAGTCATGGGGGCGGATGCCGGTGGGCTTCGATCAAGGGCTCCTCCACGCCTACGCCCTGACCGTGCCCGCCGTCGCGGCCCGCCTCCGGCGCGAGTTCGCCGACGTGCTCGACACGCCCGCCGGCCGAGCCGGGGAGCTCGTCGCCCTCGGCCAGCTCCTCCAGGCCTGCGGCCGAGGCGTCCATCCGCACCTGGCCCCGCTGATCGCCCAGCACGCCGAACACCTCACCGGTGTCCCGGTCCCCCGCCGCTGACCCCTTTTCGTTCCTCGTCCCCGGAGGAAGCCCGTGCCCCCTCCACGCGTCGACGTCGTACTGCTCACCGCCGTCGGCCGGCCGCCGATCATCCGACCCGACCTCGGAAAGGACCACCGTGGCGAATCCGGGAATGCCGAGCCTCATGGGGGTCTTCGCCCATCCTGACGACGAGGCTCTTCTCGCCGGCGGGGTCCTCGCCCAGCACGCCGCCGCGGGCGCCCGTACCGCTGTGGTCACCGCCACCTGGGCGCCGGACAGCCACCGGGCGCCCGAGCTCGCCGAGGCACTGGCCGTCCTCGGAGCCGGTACCCCACGTCTGCTCGGCTACGGCGACGCCCGCAACCCCGAAGCGGCTCCGGGGCAGGCCCGTCTCGTCGACGCGCCTCTCGACGAGGCCATCGGCCGTCTCGTCGCCCATCTCCGCGGCTTCAGGCCCGACATCGTCGTGACGCACGATGCGGTCGGGCAGCTGACGGGCCACCCCGACCATGTGCGGACGCACCAGATCACCCTGCTCGCGGTCGAAGCGGCCGGCCATGCCCGCCTGCACCCTGAGGCGGGGCCGCCATGGTGGCCGGCCGCTCTGTACGCGGCCACTCACTCCGAGTCCGGTGTGGGCCTGCTCGGCCCGCTGATGGAGAGGGTGGGGAAGAGCGTGCTGACGGTTCCGGACGCGTACGTGACCACGAGCGTCGACGTCTCGCCGTGGGCCGACGTGAAGTGGCGCGCGATCCTCGCACACCGCGGCGAGGTCGCGCGCGAGCGGCCCCTGCCCGGTGTCCTCGCCCGCCTCCCCGAAGCCGACCGACACCGGATCATCCGGTCCGAGCAGTTCACCCGGCTCGGTCTCGGCCCCGCGCCGGCCGTAGCGGACCGGGTCACCGCCTGACCCGCCCCCCTCACGTCCCTTCCCCCCGACACGAACTTCGCCGATCGGAGAAACTATGACGACAAACACCGCTGATCAGCCGCCCTCGACGAAGATGACCGACGAGCAGTACGGGGCGTTGCGCGCGTCGGCGGCCCTGTGGGCCGGCACCTCCGTGTTGATCACCAACGAGCGGGGACAGGTCCTGGTCCAGAAGGTCGGCTACCGGCCCTTCCGCCTCCTGCCCGGCGGCGCCGTGGACAAGGGCGAGACCGCCGCCCAGGCCGCGGTCCGGGAAGTGGAAGAGGAACTCGGCGTCACCCTCACCGTCCGACGCGGCCTCGCGGTCGACTGGGTCTCCGCCGCCGCTGTCCAGGCACCTGAGGAGATGCGCTTCCCCGGCGAGATCCTGCACGTCTTCGACGGGGGCGTCTGGAGCGGGGAGCAGATCGCCGCGATCCGCCTGGCGGCGGACGAGATCCAGGCGGTCGAACTCGTCGAGCCCGCCGACCTGCCCACCCTCATGTCCCCGGGCGACGCCCGCCGTGCCCTGTCCGCCCTCCGCGCCCGCGTCGACGACGCCGGTGTCGTCCTCCTGGAGGACGGCGTTCCGATCGCGCCGAGCGTCCTGGACCGGGCGGGCGTCCTGCGTACCGCCCGGGCACGGCACCACTTCCCCTTCCACGCCCACCCCGTCCCCGGCGATCTCGTGCTCCGGCAGGCCTGGTGCTGGGCCTTCGCCCCGGACGGCCGTGTCCTCGTGCTCCTCGAACCCGACACCGGAGCGGCCTGTCTGCCCGGCGGCACCCCGGAACCCGAGGACGGAGACGACCCCGAGGCCACGCTCGTCCGTGAAGCCCGAGAAGAGGCCGCGGCCGAACTGGCCGGCGCCGTGTATCTCGGATACCTGTCCGACCCCGACGAACCCTGCGCGCGCGTGCGCTACGCCGCGGCGCTCGCACGCGTCGGCGCGCCGCCGGTCGACCCGACCACCGGCCGCACGTACGTCCGCGTCCTGGCCACACCCGAGCAGGCGCTGGAGCTGTTCGACTGGGGCCCGGCCGCGACCGACCAGCTCGCGGCCGTCCACCGGGCCCGCGCCCTCCTTCACATCCCCCGGGCCGCCCGCCGGCCCGTCACCGAGCTCCCCGGCCCCCACACCTGGTAGCCCCAGCCCGAAGAAGAGCGAGGAACCATGACCAGCACTCCCGCCTCATCCCCTGTCTTCCCGAGCTCGTCCGACGAGCCCCTCGCCGTGCCCGCCTACCCCGACGCTCCGGCCCCGGTCCTCGTGAACCGCGCCGCCGACCTGTCCGAGCCGGAGGAGGTATCCGGGTCCACCCGGCCTCCGGTCGAGTTCCTCGATGCCCGCGTGCTGGTGTTCGCCGAGCAGGCGACGCCTGTCCTCTCCTCCTGGGAGGAACGTGAGGTGGACCGGCTCTGGGAGGAGACGACGGCCCGCAACCCCGCCGCGTTCGACGGCCCGCTGGTGGCCGCCCTCGGCCTCGACCGGCCCGGAGACGGAAGCCTGGTCGTGCGCTGGGCCCCGATGACGTACCGCTACCGTGCCCTCCGCCGGCTACGGCCGCCCGAGCAGGTCCCCGGGTCTGTGTTCGTCACCGTTCTCCTGCCCACCGAGAGGGGGCTCGTGGTCGGGCGCGGGTCTCCCGCCACAGCGGCGCCCGGCCGGTGGACCCTGCCGGGCGGCGCGGTCGAACCACCCTTGGCCGGCCAGGCCCTGAACACGGCAGAGCTGCGCCGGCACGCCGCCCGCGAGCTGGTCGAGGAGACCGGTGTGCGCGTCGCCGTCGAGGAGCTGCGGCTGTGGGCCCTCACCCGAGGGAGCCGGTTCGGCAGCCTCGGCTTCCACTTTCTCTGCCCGCCCGTCTCCGGGGCGCTCGTACGCCGCCTGCACGCGGACCTGTCTGTCGTGCAGACCGGGGCCGGCACAGGGCCGGAACTCGACGAGATCGGCTTCGCACCCTCGCCGGCCGCAGCCGGTCGCCTCGGCTTGACGGCGGACTACCTGCCTCAGGTGTTCGACCGGTACTTCACCGTCTGACCTGGGCGACACCGTCTCCCCCGAATCTCCGCGCTCACGAAGGGATGCCGTGCCGGATACCGGAGAAGCCGACGCCGGGCACCGGCGGGTGCGGACCCGGGTCGGGCACGCCTTCGCCCGCATGAAGCACTACGAGATCCTCCGCGACCGCCGTCAAGGAGGGAACGGCCGCCATCAGGCGGTCCAGACGGTCGCCCCCCTGCACAACCTCGCCCTCGCCGCATGACCAGACCGGCCACAAGCCGGGCCCCGACCTGCCCGGACGCAGCCTTCTGCAACACGCTTCAACGGCTCTCCCCCACGTAATCCTGCTGCGGCAAGATCTCGGTCGCGGCTGGTGTGATCACGGCGTCAGAACCGTTCTGGACAGCTCTCTTCACCGGGCTGAGCCCGCCTACTGCTCGACCTGTGCGCGGCACACGCTGGGATCGCCGCCTCCTTGCCGGCCGTACGGCTCCTGGGCCTGCCCGGCACGGCCAAGGACGGCCTCACCCTCAGCAGCCGCGGCATCGGACTGGGCCCGCCGAACAACCTCGTGGTCATGTACTGGCACGAGATCAAGGTCCTGGAACTGACGCGGCACACCGGGGGGACAGAGCTGATCGTCCACCTCGACGTGGTGCGGCAGCTGCCCACGGGTTCCCACCACCCGACCCGGGTCCGCAGTGGCCGCGACGGCGTCACCCGCATCCGTACGCGCAGACTCACCCCACTTGGCACCGCGCCCCGACTGCCCGACGCCGCCCACGCGTTCGCAAGGCCGCAGCGGATCCGGGTGAGTGAAGGCTGAACGGACGGGTCCGGGCCGACCGGAGCTTCCGGGGGGGCGTCGGCAGGAGTCGAGGCATGCCGGGATGAGGGGCCGTGCGGAGCCGCCGGCTCTGCTGCCGCATCACGGAGGGCCTTCCGCTGTCCGAGCCGCCCGCGTCGCCGCGTGCCCCGGCTCGCGAGGCGTTCCATCGTGTCCCGGGAACCAGTGGATCGCTCGTGTCTTCGGAGTGACGCCGACACCCGCCTGGTGGTCACGGTCGGTCGGCCGTTGCCGGGCAACTGCCATGACGCTCGGGCCTGGGCGGAACCCGGCGCCAAGGAAGCCGTCGGGAAGACGATGACCAGCGCAGACGGCGGCTATCGCGGACCGGGACTTGTGATCCCGTACCGACGGCACGGCAAGGACGAAGAAATACCGGGCTGGAAGGCCTCCCACAGCAAGTCCCACAAGCAGGTCCGCGCCCGCGTCGAGCACGTCTTTGCCCGGATGAAGGCCTGGGAAGATCCGGTGTGACTGCCGCCCGCGAGGCGCCGGCGGGCACCACGCGATGCATGGCATCGCCTGCCTGCACGACCTCGCCTCACCGAACAGCCCTGCCGCGCAGGGGATCGAGGGCGAGGCACTGCGTTCCACGAAGGACGTCGTACGTCGATGGTCGATGAAGGTGGCGTTCCCACGGCTCGATGTCCGGTTTCCCTGGGCACTGTCCGGGCGATCTTGGCTGTGGAAGGATGCTGCCGTGATCGACATTCGAAGGGGTCGCGCCGCGTAGAACGCCGGCTTCACTTCGGCGGCGGGAACATGGCTGGAAGAGCCCCTGGGTGCGTTATCGCGATGTTCCTGGCCTGTCGGGTGCGGCGAATGCAGCCGTCCGCGTGCTCGAGCGGGGCCGACTGGCGCCGGGTGTGGTGTCTGTCGCGCTGAGCGTATGGTCCGTACGCGTCCACGGCATCCCACGCCGGTGGAGGCGGTGGGAGGCCGAGTTCACCTGCCCGTGCTGCGGCGAGGGCTGGGGCCGCGACACGCTGCAAGAGGCTCTGTCCATGCTGCCGCCGAGGGCCGCCGACGAACTGCGGGTGCAGGTCGAGCGCCTGGACGAGGGCTCCTCAGACGAACACACCACGAACCCATGGCAGATCCGGAGTTGACATGGTGGCATCGCAGGTGGTGACCGTGCCGATGTCGTTCACTGCCCCTTTGGCCCGGGAACCCCGTTCGCGTGGACCTTCACCACGCCGTACCACACTTGCCGCTGCACGGCCCGGGGCAGCACCCGCAGCCTGGCTGTCAGCCGACCGGACAGGAACCGCGAGGTGCGGCTGGACAGATCGATCGAATGGGGTCTCCCCTGCTCGAGCGGAGCCGAGAGCTCGGGGAAGGGCGGGCAAGCACGCGAAGCTCCCGGCAGACACGGGCGATCTTGGTCGAGAACCCGTCCACCAGGAGCTTCGTCATTGCGCAGGACTGTCCGACTCGCGGTCAACACCGCCAGCTTGGAAAAGGCTCAGTACCTTCGGATCGACCTGCGGTATCTGGCACCGGACGCAGGCGTGATCGGTGCACACCGGGCCTGCACCGTGCTGTCCTCCAAGAGCACACCGGCCTTGCCCGCATGGCCTTCCGCCGCCTCCGGCTCCCCCGTAATCGGGTTTCCCCTTCCCCTGGCACAGACCTTCAGGGCGCCGACTTCGGTCTGGTCGACGGCGAGGGACAGTGCCGGTGGAGTGAAGCCGAGGCGGCATCGGCGCGGCGACGGTGCCGCGATGAGACCGGCTCGGAGAGGCTGTCCGCCGAAGATTGGATGCCGTCGAGAGGGACGGCATCCACTGGCACCATCAAGGAGACCGCTTCATGTCCGTCGAGACCAACAAGGCGCTGGTACGCCGACTTTTCGAAGAAGTGCTCAACGGGCGGCGCGTGGAGGTCGTCGACGAGCTGGCCTCGACGGACTATCAGGAAAACGACCCGCTGCCCGGGCAGCGCGAGGGACGTGAGGGGCTGAAGGATCGAGTGACCATGCTCGTGGAAGGGCTGTCCCCCACCTTCAGCATCGAGGACCTCATCGCAGAGGGAGACCGCGTCGTGATCCGTTGGACCAACAACGCCACTCACTCCGGAACTTTCCTGGGCATTCCCCCGACAGGACGATCATGCCGCTTCGCCGGAATCGACATCTTCCGGCTGGAAGACGGTCGACTCGTCGAGCACTGGGACGTCGTCGACCAGCTCTCCATGCTCCAGCAACTGAATCTGCTGCCGTCATCCTGAGCCCGAGGGGCGAAGGTGACGGGGAGCTCGACGGACCCGCACCGCACGTTCCCGGACCAGCGACTCCCCACACGCGAGCACACGGAACACGTCCGTCACCAGCCCTCCAGCGCGGCGACCGCAAGGGACGGACAGTCGGGCGAGCCTGGCTGCGGCAGGCCGGGCAACCGGGTGACCACGCGACGCGGCCGAGGGTACGGAGAGCCGTTTCCCACGGACCTTGAAACCCGCGCCGGGGTGAGACCCCCGTGGGTGCGGGGAGAAGGTGAACAGCCCGGCCTGGACCGACTTGCAGCGGGGGCCATCCTTGCGAGTGCCAGGAGCAGGTGATCAAACCTGATCAAGCGCTGGTCGTACGGGCGGACGTCCTTCGCTCTCCATCGAATGCGGGGTGGCGGGGGCCGTGATCTCGGGTGCGGTCCAGCTGGCCAGGACCTGTAGGGCCTGGGCGGTTTCGGAGCCGGGTTCGACGTTGTAGACGCACAGGGTCTGTTCCGCGTCGCCGGGGGCCTGGAAGGACTCATAGGAGAAGTGCAGGTCTCCGACGAAGGGGTGGTGGTAGCGCTTGGTGCCGTGGGTGCGACGCAGCACCCGGTGGTCGTTCCACCAGGCGGTGAACTCGGTGCACTGGAGGGTGAGTTCACCGACGAGGTCGGCGAGCTGCCGGTCGTGGGGGTAGCGGCCCGCTTCCAGCCGGAGGATGGCCACCGTCTCCGCGGCGATCCGTTCCCAGTCGCCCACGCGCTCGCGGGCCTGGGGGTCCAGGAGGTAGTAGCGTGCCAGGTTGCGGCGGGTGGCGGGCAGGGCGTCGAAGTCGGTGAGGACCGCCCTGGCGAGCCGGTTGGAGGCCAGCACGTCGGTGCGCCGGCCCAGGATGAAGGCCGGCACGTGGCTGAGGGTCTCCAGCATCAGGTGCAGGCCCGGCCGGACCCGCTGGGCCCTGGCCGGCGCGCGGCGTGCAGTCCGGGCTCCGGACCGCAGAAGGTCGGTGAGGTGCTCGCGTTCGGTCTCGTCCAGCCGCAGCGCGCGGGCGATCGCTTCCACGACCTCGGTGGAGGGGTTGCCCGCCCGTCCTTGCTCCAGACGCGTGTAGTACTCGGTGCTGACGCCGGCCAAGCGGGCCGCCTCGTCCCTGCGCAGGCCGGGAACGCGACGGACCCGTCCGTCGGAGGGCAGTCCGGCCTCTTCGGCGGTGATTCGCGCGCGCCGTGAGCGCAGGAAGCCGGAGATTTCCTTGGTGCGGTCCATGCCTCCAGTGTGAGCACGTCAGCGCTGCCTTGTCCGCTCCAAGGTGGCCCTGCGGGTACCAGTCTGGGCAGGGCCAGTCATGGCGTCCTGAGGGGCCCGTCCGGGTGGTGTGCTGGATGTGCGGTTGGCGGAGCCGGCCGCGACCTCACCCTCCTCACCTGCCCTTTGGAAGGTACGCATCATGTCCACGAACACCATGTCCCAGCCCCTGGCCGGTCGCGTCGCGGTCGTCACCGGCGCCTCCAGCGGCATCGGTGAGGCGTCCGCCGAGCGACTGGCGTCCCTGGGTGCCCGCGTCGTCGTCCTGGCGCGGCGTGCCGACCGGTTGGCGGACCTCGTCATCCGTATCGAGAAGAACGGCGGCAGGGCGGTGGCGATCGCTGCCGACGTGACCGACGCCGTCGCTCTGCAGGGCGCCGCCGATCGGGTGGAGGCCGAGTTCGGCGGTGCCGACCTGCTCCTGAACAACGCCGGCGTCATGCTGCCCGCTCCGATCGAGGAGCTGGCGACGGACCAGTGGAAGCACCAGATCGACCTGAACATCACCGGTCTGATGAACGCGATCGGCGCGTTCACCCCGCAGCTGGTGAAGGCCGCTGCCGAACGCGGTGTGGCCGATCTGATCAACACCTCATCGATCGCGGCGCAGAACATCTTCCCGAACTTCGCGGTCTACTCCGGCACCAAGGCGTACGTGACCCACCTCTCCCGCCACCTCCGGGCCGAGCTGGGCCCGAAGAACGTGCGTGTCTCGGCGATCGAGCCGGGCATCGTCGGCACCGAGCTGCAGAGTCACGTCACCGACCAGGGCGCCCGGGACTGGCTGGCCGACTCCAGGGAGACCATGGAGTGGCTCACGGCTCAGGACATCGCAGAGACCGTCGGCTTCATCGCCACACTGCCGCCGCGGGTGAACCTCCAGCAGGTCACCATCATGCCCACCGGTCAGGCCGGCTGACCGACGGTTCATCGGCGCGGGCCCGCCGCCTGCGCGGGCCCGCACGCCCGCAGGACTCCACCGGCGCATGAGCAGCTGCCGGTCCGGCCATCGGTGATCACCCGGTTCCTGGGTGCCGGCCACCACGCCTCTTGGGTGACCGGCGACGAGGTCTACAGCTGCAACCCGAGTCTGCGCGTCGCCCTGGAGACAGGCGGTACCGGCCACGTGCTCGCGGTAGCCCGTCACCACGAACCCACCACCCAGGCCGGGAAGTCCCCTGCCGGTGCCCTCGCCAAGAAGTCCCCCAAGGAGGTCTGGCAGAAGCTGCTTGCCGAAGTCAGAGCCAGAGCCCAGGGGCAACGCTTCCGTGTCTGGGGCCACATCGACCCACCCAGCGCTCCCCAGGCCGCCGCCACCTGCTGATCCGTCGTTACGCGCCCTGGTCTCGCTGGGTGACCCTCGCCAGGCTCGCCCACGCCTTCCTCCCCGCCGTCCGCGCCGACGACCCCACCCGCTGGCACGCTCGGGACAAGCGGATCCCTCTCACCCTGCGACGAGATCGCCCGTTTGTTCATCGCCCTCGTTGCCCAGCGCGTCCACGACACGGTCCATCGGATCCGCTGGTCCCACTGGAGACACCGCCACCAGGCCCGATCTCAAGCGAGCCGCGGACCCGGCCGGCATCATCACGATCTACCGCGGGAGTACTAAGGTCTGGGATCCATGCGACTGATCGAGATGGAGATCGCCCGGCAGGACTGGAAGAGCATGCTGTGCGGATGCGGCGACTCTGCAGAGCATCTTGCCGGGTATCTGATGCAGCTTGCGGGGCGTGGGCCCGAGCAGAGGCCGATCCATGTCAGCCTTGAAGGTCATGTCTGGTCGCCGGCGGTCCTGTGGGAACCGGCACCTGCGGTGACGTCCGTCGCTCTGGCGGCCCTCGCTGACGAGACGGCGCCGCCGGCACGCACGTGGTTTCTCGACCTCCTCCAGCTCATGGTCGTAGGAGAGGCGACGGACTGGGAATCCGCCCGCAAGGGATTCGATCTTCCGGAACTGTGCAGGGCCCACGCTACGCAAGGCATTTGGCTCCTCTACGAGGAGGTGATGTCAAACCGGTCACTCGGCGCCGCCGACACCGCGTTCGAGATTCTGACAGTGATAGAGCCCGACAGAGCTCGCCTGCAGCGGCTTCGCGAGATCGCGGCCGAGTGGCTGCCTGTGTGCTGTCGAACCGGCCAATGCGATGACGACTTCGATGATTCTGGTGGATCGTGTTGAGACCGCGTCACCCCTCAAATCGCCGAACCCGCAGGAACCCAGTACTACGAGCGCCTGCGTCAGCTCGCCCCACTCGCGGCAAGGGCTCTCTCCAGCACCAAATGAAACGGCCTCCACCACCCACGGTGGCAGTGAAATCCTGCTGCCGTCTCAAAGGTGACGGCTTCCCCCATGCCATGCTCGGCATCACCTGCCTGTACAACCTCACCGCCGGGTGAAGAAGAACAGGCAGGCCGACGAACGCCTCGTCGATCGTTCACGGGAGAGGGCTCAGGCGATGTCCCAGTCCCTCCACCGCTGCGAGGGTCCACCCGTGCACGTCGACAGTTGCACCCGGTCGTTGGCGTTCCTTGCCAGGCACGTGTTCGTCACCGAGTTCTTGATCAGCGCACCCACCGTGGCGTCCTTCTGCACCGACCAGTACGCCGCCTGGTCATCGGCCAGGCACTGCTTCATCGCGATCAACCCGTTTCGTGCCGTCAGGCACAGCCCCGTCGCCTTCTGCCGCAGCGCCGTTTTCGGGAGGCTGTTGTCCCAGTACCAGGTCTGGTAGTCGCCATAGTTGCAGCCGGTCACATACGGTCCGTAGTCCGCCCGGTAGTCCAGACATTTCCCTGTGTCCGGCATGCCCTCGAACACCGACTTCGCAGCTGCCGCGCTCGCTGATGTCGCGTTCAGGCCGATCGTCATCCCGACAGCCGCAAAGATCACGGCCAGTCTCTTCCCCACCATGAGAACCTCCCACCCGGCAGCACCGGGATACATGGACAGAATCAGGTACAGGGCGATACGAGCCTGCCGCAATGTGAGGTTCGGGCGCCAGTACGCGCTCACCAGCAACACCCGTTCCTTCGACGGCCGTCGGCGCGGCTGCGGCAGCAGTTCGAGGGAGTGATGTGACTGTTTCGAGCGGGCGGGCGGTCTCGGGAAACGCCCACCGAGTTCGATGCCCGGTCGACCGCCCACCACCGTTTCCGGCAGTGGCCCGACCCAAGGCGCGCGTCCACGGGTCCGTCGGCCGTCCCCGCCCCGCCTGAACGCGGCCGCCGGGGAGGAGGCGTACTCGTCCCGCGGCGACCGCGCCCATCTGCGTAAGCGGGGCATCAAGGCCGTCGTCCCGAAGGGACGGGAGCAGATAGCCAACCGGAACCGGAAAGCCACCTTGCCGGGCTTCATCTGCATGCCTCGGCGATCTGGGCCAAAGGCCCCACCCGCACCAGAGCCGAGAGCCGCGCAGGTCATCGTGGGGCGCGGCTTGCCCCGATGACAGGCGCGGGCTCTCGGCGGCAGCTGCGTTCCCGGAGGTCGGGATTTCGGTGGCCCGCTGCCGCCCGGGGAGTGGAGATGGTGCGCCACCGGCACGGTGTCGGCCCGTGGGCTCAGGTGAGGGCGGTGGCCAGGAGGGTGAAGGCGGCGATGATGACGGCGACGCGGACGTAGTGGAAGCGGTCCCAGCGGTTCATCTGCTGCTTCCAGTCGGCGGGCCGGTTCTCGGGGGTCCACGTCTTGCTCCGGTTGTTGATCGGGACGAGCAGCAGGACCGACATGATCACGCTCAGGATCAGCAGCGCGGCGGCGATGACGACGAGGCCGGCGCCGGGGCGGTGCCATCCGGCGATGGCCCAGACCGCGCTCAGGACGAGCGAGCCGATGTACCAGACCGGCATCAGGGCGCCGAGCATCCGGCCCCCGTGGGCGCGGCCGAGCTGGCCGCTGTCCTCGGGGAGTGCGTCGAGGATCCGGTTGATGACGAAGGCGACGGAGAACTCCACCCCCACCATCAGGCCGACGATCACGGTGGTGAAGACCTCGAGTGCGTTGAGCATGACAGCCCCTCCAGGGATCTAGCACTGCTAGCGGATGAGGCAACGCTAGTGCTACTGCCGCTCGATTGTCTAGCGGTGCTAGGATCGAATCATGTCGGTACAGGAACGCAAGCAGCGCGAACGGGCGGACCGCGAGCGCCTCATCGTGGCGACGGCCCGCGAACTCGCCGAGCAGCAGGGCTGGGACGCGGTCACCACCCGCCGGCTCGCCGAGCGCATCGAATACAGCCAGCCCGTCCTCTACAGCCATTTCCGCGGCAAGCGCGAGATCATCGGCGCCGTCGCCCTCGAGGGTGCCGCCGAGATGGCCGCGGCGCTGCGGGCCGCGACCTCCGCCGCGGACGGCCCGCGCAGCCGGGTCACCGCCCTCGCCCGCACGTACCTCGACTTCGCCGAGCGCAACCCGGCGGTCTACGACGCCATGTTCCAGCTCGACGGCGGCCTGGCGTTCGCGCACGAGGACACCCCGGAGCCGCTGAAGGACGCCTTCGCCGCCCTGCTGGAAAGCCTCGGCGAGGTCGCCGGGGACGGCGTCCACCCGGGACTGTTCACCGAGACGTTCTGGGCGGCCCTGCACGGGCTGGCCACCCTGACGCGGGCGGGACGACTGCCACCGGAGGACACCGAGCGGAGGGTGGAACTGCTGGTGGACCGGCTCGCCATGGCCTGACCCACCGCCCCGGCGAACACGCAGCGGGGCCCCGAGGCCCCGCTGCCGCCTGCCTGCGGCACCGCTTCCGCTCGCTCGCCCCCGCGCGGCGCAGCCGCAGGTCGCCGGCCCCGTACTCCAGTCGGGGCACCCGCCTCCGCCGCCGACTTCGAGACCCCGAACAGCGGGGCGAGCTGCCGCATCGGCACGTTGGTTCGCCAGTACGCGGCGGCCGGCAGTGGCCTGTCCTCAGCGGAAGGCTCCACTGCCGGCCTTGTAGACCACGTCCGCACCTGCGCGACGCAGCACCCGCCGCCGGCTTCCCGAAGGCACGTGGGCTCAGCCCGGAGAACGGGATCCTCCAGGGCCGCTCTGACCCCGTGATCACACCAGCCACATCAAGATCGCCTCTTCCATCACGGCTACTCCCGGTAGGGCCCGTGGTCGAGGATCCCGCCATGACCGAAGGCGACGGCCACGAGGCCTCAACACGCTCATTCCTTGCATGCGCGATCGAAGTGGCTCGCCTGCTGGGCCTTGGGGACGCGGCCGACGTGCCCGACGACCGACGCGCGCGGCACCTCGCCGGAGCCGTACGAAAGCCACTGTTGGAACGCGCCGGCCTGGCCGAAGAGTTCTTCGATCCGCTGATGACCGCTGCTGTCTACGACCCGGACCCAAGCTTCTGCCGCCGGTTCGTCGAGCCTGCGCTCTACGCCTTCGGGCGCCGCAGGGTCATGACAGCATTGCTCGGCTATCTCCGTACGGGCACGACGGCAGAGAGAGCAGGTGCCCGGCGAGCCTGGTACTGCGCGCACTTGCCACTGCGCGCTGATCGTTCACCGGCCTACGCGCCCAGCGGGAGCCGTGATCCGGCCCTGGATGAAGCCGACGACATGGTGGACCAGTGGCTGGAGTCATCCAGCGCCCAGCAGCGTGCTCGCAGTGCCTCAGAGGGTCAAGAACAGGCCTGAGACTCTCGTGGCCAGAAGGTCTCCGAGGTGGTGCTGGAGGCTCTTCGAGCAAGGGTCGACAGCGGACAGTTCGAGACGTGGCTGACCAGTTCGTCCGGGCGGTCGCTGGCCTTCGTGACGAATACCGAGCGCGCGATGGTGATGCTGCTCGAAGAAGAGGGTGATCCCGGTGAGCATGCCGTGGACCCTGGGGCCGAGGGATCGAGCAGCGGGTTCGTCCTCTCCGGTGGGCAGGACGACGAGTACCCGGATGAGGACACCGTTCCCATCGATGAGGCGTTCGTGCTCGTGGAGCACATCGTCGGCACCGGATCCTGGCCTGCGGACGCGTCGTGGGTGGTCGATCGCTGACAGCGGTCCATCACCGGGCCCAGATGAGGATGGCGTCGCGGATCACCTGGCGTTCCGCCGCGACGCTCGCGCCGTCGGGGAGGTCGGGGGAGGCGAGGCGCCACAGGTTGTCCGGCTGCCCGTCGTCGGTGAGACGACTCAGGGCCGCGTCCGTGCCGGGGGGCCAGGTCCAGGATCGCGAGCAGGTACGTCGTACTGAGGCCCTCTTCGGGGCCCACGCTCACGGCGTCGGCGCTCCAGTGACCCGTTCCCTCTGTGCTGTCCTGCCGGGCCCGGCCGACCAGGCAGTACGCGCCCTCCATGTGGACGGCGATCCAGAGGTGCTGTCCCTCGGCGGGCCTGCCCGTACCGGCGGCGGTGATGCAGCGTGAGACGACTCCCGTGGCCGCGGGCTTGTCGATGTGGACGCTGTGATCGGGGTCCCGGGGCAGGGGTGCCTTCACGCCGACGACGGCTCCGCTCACCATGCTGAGCGCCGCGGCCACGGACACCACACCCCGCAGGGTGGTACGGGACAGGGAGCGCAGCAGTCGGCCGAGGCGGAGCCATGGTCCGGTCGTTCGTTGGCCTGTGTCTTCAAGCGGTGCTTGCAGAGCGCCGCCTTCTTGCGCCCCGCCCTGACGCACCCCTGGTTCGGACACCGCTCCCCCACACCCGTCAGTCGCCCCCGCCGCCGACTGGCGGCCCCGGCGCACCGCGCGGATCGCCGCCGCCGGCTCTCCTGCCGTCCTCACCAGTCCGTCGCATCGTCACACACCAGCCGGGCCCGGCGTTTTGTCGACGATCACGTCTGCCAGGGCCCACGGCCCTCGCCCGTCTCGCGCCGACCGGGCCGGCTCCGGCGGGCTACGCACCATCGGCGTCGGTCATGGCGGCGTTCGTGTGGAACCACGGCCCGAGGGTCAGCTACCCGTCCCGTCGTTCGACCGGCAGGCCGGCGGTGTGTGCCGCCTCGGCGAGGACCCGGCTCAGCATTTCCGGCGTCAGTCTGCCGGTGAAGACGTTGCGCTGGCTCACGTGGTAGCAGCCGAAGAGCGTGAGCGAGCCGCTCGTCCCCTCCTCGGTGGTCAGGGGCACCCGCGCACCGTGCCCGAACGCCGGCCGCGGCCGGGGCACGCTCCACCCGGCCTCGCCCAGCGCCGCCAGAGCGGCCTGCCAGCCGAAGGCGCCCAGGGCGACGACCGCGCGCAGGGTCGGTCGCAGCAGCTGCGTCTCGCGGGTCAGCCACGGGCGGCAGGTGTCACGTTCGCCGGGCGTGGGGCGGTTGTCCGGCGGTGCGCAGTGCACCGGGGCCGTGACCCGCACGCCGGTGAGCTCCAGCCCGTCATCGGGACCGGTCACAGTCGCCCGGGAGGCCAGCCCCAGCTCGTACAGGGTCGCGAACAGCAGGTCACCGGCCCGGTCGCCGGTGAACATCCGCCCGGTCCGGTTCGCGCCGTGCGCCGCGGGCGCGAGTCCGGTGATCAGCAGGGCGGCGTCCGCGGGCCCGAACCCGGGTACCGGGCGGCCCCAGTACTCCCAGTCCCGGAACGCCGCTCGCTTTTCGAGGGCGATCTCCTCCCGCCACGCCACCAACCGCGGGCACGCCCGGCACTCCACGAGTCGGGCGTCCATGTCGGCCAGCGTGCGGGCCTGGGCTGCGGCACGCACCGGATACCCCTCGGCAGTCGACATCCTCGACCCACTTCCACCATCACGGTCGGTTCCGACGGTCGACTTCATCGTGGCAGCCGGCCGTCGGTGCCGCTCCCGGACCCCCCGCCCGGTGCGAACGCCGCTTGCCGACGGGCGCGTCGGCACCGGTGCCGGCACCGGCACCGGTGCCGGTGCCGCCTGCCAGCCGTACGAGGTCCGTCGTCAGCGAGGCCAGCCAGGACACCGTCGCGTAGTACAGGCGCGGTGCGCCGGGCGGGTCGGCGGCGATGGTGGTGGCGGAGGCCGTCGGTGCGTGGAGCGGTACGGGTGTTTCCACGGTGTCCCCGGTGGGGTCGATGCGGGCGGAAGTCAGCAGCATGTCCGCCGCGACCCGGTCTCCCGTGCGGATGGCGGACTCCGCGGCTTCTCTTCCCAGCGGCGGAACCACGACCGGTTCGGGAGGTACGAGAAGCCGGTCGGCGCCCCACAGGGCATGGTGGCCGGCGATGAGCGCGGCCTGCCAGTCCTGACCGACCGGCGGTGGAGTGGGTCCCTTCGGTTCGCTCTGGTACTGCGCGTACGCCGACTCCGCCATGACCAGGGCGTGCTGCAGCGAACGGTGGCCCGGCGCGGTGACCACCGGCACGCGCCGTCCGCCCGCCGCGATCTGCGCCGTCGTGGCCACCACGATCTCCGCGGCGATCCTCAGCAGCACCGCGACCGACCGCCGCAACTCGTCATGGGCGCCGCGCGGCCAGGCCAGCAGCCCGAACACGGCGCCGATCGCGCTGCCGGTCAGCACGTCGAGCAGCCGGAACTCGGCGAGCTGCCAGGTGGCCGGCGCCAGCTGTGCGAAGACCAGGGCGACCACCACCGTGAACAGCGCCTGCGCCCACCCGACGCCCTTCACCGGCCCCAGCGTGAAGGTGACCAGCATCAGCGGCGGCAGTGCCACCGCGTAGACCTCGATGTCGGTACCGACCAGCGCCAGCGACGCCGCCGCGACCAGCGCGCCGACGAGCGTGCCGGTCAGCGCGATCCGCTCCGTCTTCCGGGTCTCCCGTACCGTCGTGCGCGTCAGCGTCAGGGTGGCCAGCAGCACCCAGAAGCCGTGCGGGAGGGTGTCGATGCCCGCGATCAACCGGGCCGCCGCCAGGGCCAGACTGATCCGTACGGCGTTCTGGAAGAACACCGACCGGCTGCCGACGTGGCCCGACAGGCGCCGCCACCACAGCCGTGGTGCCCGCATCCGCGCGTACCAGAACGGGCCGGGCTCCGGTGTGTCGGCCGCTCGGCCCCGTACGGCGATGTCGGCCGCGGTGGACATCGCGAGCGCCACGTTCACCAGTTCCAGGAGCGCGGCATCGCGGCGCAGCACAGCGGGAGAGCCGTCCTCGGCCGCCGTCAGTGTCTGCCGGATCTGCCGCAGACGGGCATGCGCCCGGCCGTCGGGCATTCCGCCCCGTAGCCGGGCGGCGGTCTCCCTCGCCACGCCCGCGACCGCCCGCAGCGGGTCCGGGAGCCTTGCCCCGGACACCTCGGCCGCCCTGGTCCGGGCTTCCTGGCCCGTGCTTCCCGCTTGCGCACCCCTCTCTGCTCCGGCTCCCCCTGCCGTCCACGCCTCGGCTCCGGTCCCAGCTTCTGTCCCGGCTTCGGCTTCCCGGGGCGGGGCCGTGGCCGGGGGAGGCGGCGGCAACGACGTCAGCCGGCCGAGCAGGGTGCGTGTCGCCAGGCCCGTGTGGGCCAGCGCCCTCGGCCGCACGCCCGCTCCGGCCGGGCGTTCCGCCTCCGGGACCTGGGAGGAACGGAGCCCCGTGCTCAAGGCCCGGGCGGTGTGCAGCATGGCGTCCGGCAGTGTGTACGGGGCGGAACGCAGCCGGTCCGCGCAGCGCGCCGCGCCGTCGGCGGCCCGGGCGGCCCGTTCACGGTAGGGCAGGGCCGCCGGCTCGGGCAGCAGCGTCATCTCCGCGAGGGTCAGCAGGACGAGCCCGAAGGTCGCCCCCGCCAGCCGCTCGCCCAGCGAACCGGGGTCGTAGGGCGGGAACGACGGCAGGATGTACATCAGCTGCAGCCCCGTGGCCGCGCCGGCGAATCGTGGTCCTCCAACGGCCATGAACGCCAGCACGAACCCGACCACGAGCATGCCGACCACGGCACTCCACGTCCGTACGGACAGGTATGTGCCGAGCGTGATCAACACCCAGCACACCGGCACCACGTCCACCAGGAGCACGGCCCGCTGGCGCCCGGAGCCGGGGAGGTGCGAGAGCCCGGCCATGGCGATCGCGCCGAACAGGGCGTACGTCGCGCCGACCGCCGAGTCGAAGCCGTGGAGAAGCACGTAGAACCCGGCCGTGGCCGCGATCGTGACGCGCAGAGCCCTCCGCGCCGCCGCCCGGTAGGCGGGCGACGGCCGCCGTGGGAACGCGCCACCCATGTCCCCAGCATCACCCGCCCCGCCGCACCCGGCACGAGGGAGGGCTCGCCCCCGCCCGGCAGCGGGTCCGTGAGGAGCTGGGCCGGGCGCCGGCCTTGGCAGGGGGTGCACACCTGTTTACCCTGGGGGTGAACACATGTACACCCCTGTCCTTCCCGGCTCTCGCACCGCCTCTGGAGCATGATGACCTCCGCCGAACCCGTGCCCGGCACGACGTCCGGGCCCGCCCGTTCCCGGCTCGTCGTCCCCGTCCTCGCCTTCTGCGGCATGGTCGTCGCCGTCATGCAGACCCTCGTCGTGCCGCTGCTGCCGCACATCCCCGAGCTGACCGGAGCGAGCGCGGGCGCGGCGGGCTGGCTCGTGACCGTCACCCTCCTCACCGGCGCGGTGTTCACTCCGGTACTCGGCCGGGTCGGCGACATGTACGGCAAGCGGCGGGTCCTCCTCGCGTCGCTCGGGGTGCTCACCCTCGGTTCCGCCCTCTGCGCGGTCAGCTCCGACATCGGCGTACTGATCGCCGGACGGGCCCTCCAGGGCACGGCCCTCGCCGTGATCCCGCTCGGCATCAGCATCATCCGCGACGAGCTCCCCGCCGAGCGCGTCCTGCCGTCGATCGCGCTCATGAGCTCCACCCTCGGCATCGGCGCGGCGATCGGACTCCCCCTGGCCGCCGTCGTGACGGACAACTTCGACTGGCACACCATGTTCTGGGCATCCGCCGCACTCGGCCTGCTCGACCTCCTGCTCGTGCTGTGGATCGTGCCGGAGTCGGCCGTGCGCTCCCGGGGACGCTTCGACGTGCCGGGCACGCTGGGCCTCGCCGCCCTGCTGGCCGGTGTGCTCCTGGCGATCACCCAGGGCTCCGGCTGGGGCTGGACCTCCGCGCTGACGCTCGGCCTGCTCGGCGCCTCGGGGGCCGTGGGCCTGCTCTGGGGCTGGTACGAACTGCGCACCCCGTCCCCGATCACGGACCTCAGGGTGTCCGCCCGGCCCGCCGTGCTGCTGACCAACGTCGCGGCCCTGCTCGTCGGCTTCTCGTTCTACGCCAACTCCCTGGTCACCGCCCAGCTCGTCCAGGAGCCCACGAGCACCGGCTACGGCCTCGGCGCCTCCATCGTCGTCAGCGGAGTCTGCCTGCTGCCCGGCGGACTCGCGATGGTGGCCCTGTCTCCGCTCTCGGCGCGGATCTCCGCCACGTACGGGCCCCGCACCGCGCTCGCCGTCGGGGCGGTCGTCATGACGCTGGGCTACGTGGTGCGCTTCTTCACCAGCCACAGCCTCTGGCTGATCGTCGCCGGCGCCACCGTGGTCGCCTGCGGCACCGCCATCGCCTACTCGGCGTTGCCCGCCCTCGTCATGCGGGCCGTGCCGGTGAGCGAGACCGCGTCGGCCAACGGCCTCAACACCCTGATGCGTTCCGTAGGACAGGCCTGCTGCAGCGCCGTGGTCACCGCCGTGCTGGCCCGTGTGACCTTCGTGGCCGACGGCCGGACCGCACCGACGCTCCACGCCTACCTGCTGATCTTCCTGATCGCCGCCGGAGCGGCCCTCGCCGCCCTCGTCGCCACCCTCCTCCTGCCGTCCGACCGGCCGGGCCGGGACGCCCCGCGCGACGGCGCCCGGCCGGGCGGTACGGTCACGGTGCCACCGCCCACCAGCGCCGCCCGAGGGAACGCATGAGCACCGCCGACGAACCCACCTCCCCGGCCACGGCCGACGCGGAGCGAACCGCCCGCCAGGAAGCCGGGAACTCCCCCACGGACGCAGGAGAAGCGGGTCCGGAGACCGGACGCGAGGCGATCATCCGCGCCGCACGGAGGGCGTTCACGCTCAAGCCGTACGCCGAGGTCACCATGCGGGGCATCGCCGCGGCGGCCGGGGTGAGCCCGTCTTTGATCGTCAAACGTTTCGGCAGCAAGGAAGCCCTGTTCAACACGGTCGTCGACTTCCGCCCCGCTGCCGCCGAGCTCTTCGCCGCCCCGCTGCCCGACCTCGGCCGGCACCTCGTCCTGACCATGGTCGACCTGCGCGACCGGCTCCGCGGCGACCCGCTCCTTCGGGTGGTCTTCTCCCTAGGCATCGAGGACGAACGCACCCTGCTGCGCGCCCACTTCCGCGAGCAGATCACCGACCGTCTCACGGACCTCCTCACCGGCCCCGACGCCCGACTGCGCGCCGAACTCGTCGCCGGCCAACTCCTGGGCCTGGGCGCCACCCTGAGCCTCCACCGTCCCGACGGCGCCACCGCCCACACCACCACCGAACGGCTCGCGGAGCTCTACGCCCCCGGCATCCAGCACCTGGTCGACGGGGGTGCCTCCCGGGCGTAGTGCGTCGGCCCGGGGCGGCTTCCCCTGCGTGCGGGCCGCGCCCGAGGCGGGTGCGTACGGCCTCGGGGGCAGCGACGCGGTGACTCAGTCCCCGTGGCCCGTTCCGCCGCTGCCGAAGCCGCCGCTGGAGATGCCGCGCCACTTGCGCTTCTCCTCGCTCTGCGGTTCGGAGTCGGCCTCGCCCGAGTTCTTCAGGTTGTAGGGCCTGAGCCGGTGCTCGCCGTCGGTCTGCGGCATCTCCGAGGGCCTTCGGTACTCGGACACCTCACCGGGCAGCTGCTCCGTGTCGGGCCGCTGGGGCTGCGACTCCGGCTCCGGCGGCGGAAGCTCGCGGTTCTTGACCCGAATGCCCAACACGAAGGCTCCGATCAGAACCGCGACCACAAGCAGCCCGCCCAGCACCTGGGCCAGACCGGACTGCCAGACTCCGGCCGCGAGTACCGGCTCTTGCAAAACGTACGCGTGCATGGACGTACCTCGCTCGTCTCTCCGTGGGCCGAACGCCGGGTCGGAAGTTCGGCCACGTCGTGTGTTTTTCCGCTCGTGCACCCACCGCGGATGCGCAGGCGATCGTGGAGCGGTCGTGTTCGTTCCGTCAGGTGCGGGTCGGCTCCGCCTCGTCGTGGGCCGCGGACAGGGGCTCGGCGATGTCCTCCAGGGAGCGGCGTTCCGCCTTCACCGCGAGGAAGGCGGCCACGAGTCCGGCCGCGCACATCAGGCCGGCGCCGATCTGGAAGGCGAGGACCGTCTCGGACGGCACGCCGGATTCGGTGAGGTCGGCGAAGATCAGGGGGCCGCTGATGCCGCCGGCGGCCGTACCGATCGCGTAGAAGAAGGCGATGGCCATGGCCCGGGTCTCCATCGGGAAGACCTCGGAGACGGTGAGGTACGCGCTCGACGCGCCGGCCGACGCGAAGAACAGCACGACGCACCAGCAGGCCGTGAGGGTGGTGGCGCTGAGCACGCCGCTGCCGAACAGCCAGGCCGTGCCGAACAGCAGCAGGCCCGACAGCAGGTAGGTCGACGAGATCATGATGCGGCGACCGACGGTGTCGAAGAGCTTGCCGAGCAGCAGCGGGCCGAGGAAGTTGCCGGCGGCGATGACGGCGAAGTAGTAGCCCGTGCGGCCGGTGGGCACGTCGAAGAACGTGGTGAGGATCGTGCCGAAGCCGAAGGTGATGGCGTTGTAGAGGAACGCCTGGCCGATGAAGAGCGACAGGCCGAGGACGGCGCGGCGCGGATAGCGGCGGAAGACCGTCTTCGCGATCAGGCCGAAGCCGATGCTCCGGCGCTGATGGATGGTGATCTCGCCCGCCGGCGCCGGCAGTGGACGGCCGTGTTCCCGCTCGACCTCGCGCTCGACGGACGAGACCAGCTGATCGGCGTCCTCGCCGTGACCGTGGATGAACTGCCATCGTGGGCTCTCCGGCACGTGCCTTCGGACCAGGAGGATCACCAGGCCGAGGACCACGCCGAGGGCGAAGCTGAGCCGCCAACCGACATTGGCGGCGAAGATGTTCGTGTCCAGCATGACGATGGAGAGCAGGGCCCCGCCGATCGCTCCGAGCCAGTAGCTGCCGTTGATGATCAGGTCGACCCGGCCCCGGTACAGGGACGGGATCAGTTCGTCGATCGCCGAGTTGATGGCCGCGTACTCCCCGCCGATGCCGAAGCCGGTGAGGAAGCGGAAGAGGAAGAACCACCAGGATTCCATCGACAGGGCGGTGAGTGCCGTGGCTCCGAGATAGACGGCCAGCGTCACCATGAAGAGCTTCTTGCGGCCGTAACGGTCGGTCAGCCACCCGAAGAACAGTGCTCCGGAACAGGCGCCCGCGACGTACAGGGCGGCCGCGGTTCCGGTCACTTGGGCGGCGGTGATGTCGAGGCCGCTGCCGTCCTCGGCGAGGCGGCCGGCGATGTTGCCGACGATCGTCACCTCGAGGCCGTCCAGGATCCAGACGGTTCCGAGGCCGATCACGATCATCCAGTGCCAGCGTGACCAGGGCAGGCGGTCCAGTCGGGCCGGTACGGCCGTGGTCACGGTTCCTGTGGTCGCGGGCACGGCGGCCCGGGTCGATTCTCTCGTCATGACTCCCTCTCCGTCAGGCACCCTCCTGCGAGTGCCCCGCTCGGGAGCAGTCATGTCTTGCGCAGATCCTGGACGCCATGTCCAGCATGTGGCCACCACGGTGGCCGCACCACGTCATCAGCCGCCGTCCGGGGGACGCGTGTCGGGTCCTACGGTCAGTCCAGGATGGTGGCGATGCCCTGGCGGCGCAGTTCGGCCAGCCCTTCCAGCATGGCCTGGATCCTTTGCGGCGAGTGCCCGCACCAGCCCTCCAGCTCGGACAGGACGCGCACGGGCTGACGCGTGCGGTAGGAACGGGTGGGGTTGCCCGGGAACTTCTTGTCGGTGACGTTGGGGTCGTCCTCCAGGTCACCGGTCGGTTCCACCACGTAGATCCGTCCCCGCCCGTCGCCGGCGGCGAGCTCCGCGCCCCAGGCGGCAGCGTCCAGGGTCTCGGAGACGTAGACGTGGCGGGACACGCGCCCTTCCTCGAAATTGGATGCGTGGCCCGGACTCAACAGGTCTCCCGGAACCAGGCACGCCTTCGTCCCGTGCAGATAGGTTCCCGCCTCGTACACCTGAAAGGGTACGGGTTCACTGGTCATGGGTCCTCCGTGTGTTCCAGGCGGCCCGAGGAAGGGGCCGGATGCCGCTGAGGGGATTTTGCCAGTCCCGGCTCCGAAGAATCGGCTTTCCCCTGCCCGGCCCTCGGGGCAGGCTGTACGCATGAACGAGTTGCGCGGTTCGGTCGTCGTCCTGCGTCCTTCCGGCCCCGGGGACGTTCCGGCCCTGGCAGCCGTCCGCGCCACCCCCGAGGTCCGGGCCCGGTGGCGTGGCGGGGACGACATGACGGCAGAGGTGCTCTCCGACCTGGAGGACTCCGCCACCCACTGCCTGACGGTCCTTCACCACGACCGGATCGTCGGAATGATCCAGTGGTACTCCGAGGAAGAACCGGACTACCGGCACGCCGGGATCGACCTGTTTCTCGACCCTTCCGTACACGGCAAGGGTCTCGGCACCGACGCCGTCCGGACCCTCGCCCGCCACCTGGTCGACGACCTGGGCCACCACCGGCTCATCATCGACCCGGCGGCCGACAACGGTGCGGCGATCCGCTGCTACGAGAAGGTGGGGTTCCGGCGCGTCGGCGTGATGCGGCAGTACGAGCGGGGCGAGGACGGCACCTGGCACGACGGACTGCTCATGGACCTGCTGGCGTCCGAGCTGGTGCGGTGATCCCTGTCCGTACGCCTCGATGGACCGGTCCGGTGTCAGGATCGAACCGGTCCCCGTCGCATCAGCGATCACTCACCGGACGGACATGTCCGATCGGCTCCCTCTGGTCGGTGAGCAGCGCCTCCACCGTCGAGACCGGATCCCACTCGGGGTCGAGGCCGGTCAGCCGCTCGGTGACCCTGTGCCAGGCAGCCGGGTCCGTGCCGAGTCCGGAGTGCACGAGGTCGGCGAGGACGGTGCGGGCCACGGCGGCCTCGGGTGGCGCGTCCGTGCGGCGGGCGGCGGCGCCCAGGTAGGCGAGCAGCCTCGCGGCCGGGGCCGCGAGGCGTACCAGGTCCGCGCCGTCGAGGAGCCGCGCCGTGAGCAGTCCGTCCAGCTGGGTGGACGGCGCGCAGTGGAACAGGCCGGCCAGACCGTGCCGGGCCCGCTCCCGGGTGAGTCGCGCGCTGCCGGGTATGCCGTCGGGGCCCGGCTCGGGCAGGAGCGCCGCATGCCGCAGTCGTACGTCCTCGGGGACGCCGTCCAGGCGGACGATGTTCCGCCAGTACGGGAGCGGTTCCTGGGCGTGGGCGGCTTCGAGAGCGGTCCAGTCCACGGGCTCGCCCGGCGGGAGGGACTCGATGAGGTCCCGTGCGTGCGGGGCGGCAGGGGCGCGCCGCAGCTTCCGGACGAGCTTCTCCGGCGCCAGTTCGCGGTCGAGCCGGGCGCGGAGGACGGCGGCGGGGTCGGCGGACGCGAGGGCCTTGGCGCACAGGGTGGTGGCGGAGCGCCCCAGCACGTCCCGCCCCGCGAGCCGCGCCAGCCGGTGGGCGCCGCCGTGCTCGAACAGCCTGAGGCAACCGAGAAGTTGGTGGCCGAGGCCAAGCCGCGAGCCGTGCTTTTCGAGCAACTCCTCCACGAGGTCGGGTTCGGCGGAGCACAGCCACGTCAGGCCGCCGGCCGGCCACGCGGAGCCCCCGGCACGCCAGTCGGCCAGCACCCGGGCGCCGAGGGACGGCCGCCCGGCGCCGGGACGCGACCGGGTCACGATCCGGTGGACGATCGACCGAGGGTTCCAGTGTCGCAGCAGGGCGAGGTCCACCTCGAGGTCGACGAGGCGCTCCACCGCGCCGCTCCGCTTCAGCCAGCGGGACTGGACGGCGAGGACCCGCAGGGCGGCGGGGTCGCGGTCCGCGAGCAGCCGGTCGAAGACGGCGCGCGGTGTGCGCTCGTGGCGCAGCAGGTACGCGGCGAGCAGCCATGGCCCGTCGGGACCGAGCCGGGGCAGTACGGCGTCGACCACCTGTGCGTCGGCGAGGCAGAGCAGGGTGCCCTCCGGCCAGGCCCACAGATGGTCGCCGTGCTCCAGCAGCTCGATCGCCTCGTCCGGCGTGCCCGGCCTGGTCCTGCCGATGGGCTTCTCGACGCCGGCCGCCGGGTGGGCACCGGACTGCGCGCGCTCCAGCAACTCCGCCCAGGCCAGCCCCTCCGAGGCGGCTTCGGACGCCGTCACGGTCGCGGCCAGGCGGATCCAGGCGTCCGGGTCGGTGCCGAGTTCGGCGCGCAGCCGACGGGCGAGCGCGGCCCGCCAGGCGTCGGCGAACGCGAGCCGCCGCCAGTCGTAGGGCAGCCGGAGCAGACGCCGTGCGGGCAGCAGGGTGAGCAGCTCCTCGGCGGGCAACACGCCCTGAGCGTAGGCCTGTTCGATGTGCTGCGCACCGGATCCGTACGTCTCAGGGGGTTGGGCACGCACCTGCCGGGGGCTGGGTGCCTCATACGCGAAGCCGCTCTCGGAGGCGGGGATGCCGTGGACCGCGCAGGCGGCGGTGAACCACTGCGGGGTGGCGAGGCCGGGGGCGGTCGCCTGCTCGTGGACGGCCAGCGCCCGCAGTATTTCGGGATCCTTCGGACGGGGTGCATCGTCCGGGGCGAGGGAGTACAGCAGGTCGAGCGCGGCCAGTGCGTGCACACGCTCGCTTCGAGGGAGGGTGTGCCGGGGGGCGGGTTCCGCGGCCGACGGTTCGGGGTCGGCGTGCGGTTCGGGCTGGGCAGCGCCCTCGACAAGTGGCTCGGGCTCCGCAGGGGTCTCGTCCGGGGCCTTCCCCGCCTCGATGATCAGCTCCGCGACCGTGCCTCCGTGTTCGGGCAGCAGGACATCGAGCGCCTCCCAGGCTCGCCCCCGTTCCCCGAGGTTCGCCTCCGTCGATGCGTGCAGCCGGGCGACCGCCGCCGGGCCCAGCAGGTGCCGTTCGGCGAGGCGGGCGAGCGCGGCCAAGGCGTGGGCGGCGGGGCGCGCGGTGTCGATCAGGTCGACCGGGTCGAGGAGTCCCGCCGCCGCCATGCCCTCCGCCCAGACGGCGGCGCTGTCGTCGAGTTCCTCCTCCGCGAGGCGCCGCGCGGGCGGGGTGGTGTTCCCCGCGCGACGGCCCCCGGCCCGCCACGGCTCGTTGAGGACGCTCAGCCGGAACGCGTGGCGCTGCGCATCGCTCGCCGCCTCGTGGCGGGCCAGCTCCTCGCAGGCCTTGGGCATGAACGGGGTCGCCGCATGGGCCGCCGCGAGGGCGTCGAGATCATGGGCGTACGGCTCGGACAGCAGGTCCCGCAGGGTGCTGGTGCCCCGGGCCTCGGCGAGCAGCGCGGGCAGCCGGGCCGGGTCCTCGTACGCCTCGCCCTGCGCGCGCAGTCGGTGTGGGCCCTCGCCTTCCGGGGCGGCCAGGGCTTCGGTGACCCTGTCCACGACGGCTCGGTTCAGCCAGGCGGCTGTGGCGGGGTCGTCGAGCAGGTTGCGTACGGCATCCGGGCCGGTCCGCTCCCAGATCCTCGACAGGGCGTACTGCTGGGCGACCTGGCGCACGCCCCACCGCAGTGCCGGCACCACGAGCTGCGGGTCGCCCGTGGCGAGCAGCGGGGCGAGCCAGGTGCGCGGGACCCGGCCGTGCGGGGCCGTCAGCTCGGCGCGTAGCCCGTCGTCGAGCGGAACGGTGTCGAGCCGCTCCGCGACGGTGCGGCGCAGGGACTGGGTGGCGCGCGGGTTGCGATAGACGGCCGCGGCGACCTGGGCGTCGCCGACCGCGACCAGCCGGGCCAGGACCCGCGTGTCGAGCCGGGGATGACGGGCCAGGGCCGCCCGGGTGCGGGTGTGGCCGTGGTCGACGACCGCGGTCACGAGGGCGGGCGCCGGCAGAGTCCCGCCGGCGAGCAACTCCGTCGTCACCCGCTCCGGCAGGGCGGCGAGCGCGGCCGCGGCATGCTGCGGCTCCGCGTGTTCGAGGAGCAGGCCGAGCGTGCGGTGGACACTGCGGGGCACGGGTGGGCGGAGCGTGCCGTCGGGCACCGACGGAACCGGCAGCACGGCAAGCAGCTCGGGCAGACCGCCGCGGTAGTCGGCCAGCGTGTCGTGCAGCCCGCGCCAACGGGCTGCGTCCGCGCCGAGGTGGCGTGCCGTCAGCTCCGCGAGGAGGGCGGCCGCCTCGTCGTCGATTCCCCCCGCGGCGGCGACCTCGGCCGCCAGCGAGCGCGCGGGCCGTGCCCGCTCCACCGCCCGCAGCGCGCCCCCGCGCGCCACGCCCGCGCCCGCCGCGTTCCGACCGCCCTCGATCATCTCGCGCAGCAGCCGCCCGACCGCCCCCACCTGCGTCTTCATCATGAGTCGCCATGCTAGAGGCGGCCACTGACAATCGCGGTCGGCGACGGTCGAAGGTCCACGGTGCTGCTGTGCTTCCCTCCCCGCTCAGCGAAGACCGCGCTTCTCTCGTTCGGCTTCGATCAGTTTCTCCATGAGTTCCTCCGGGGCCACCCTGTACTCGGTGTCGTCCAGGGCGTCGTACTCCTGGGTGCTGAGCGGTAGGCCGAGCTCGGCGAGGTCGGCGGCCAGTCGTGTGAACGCGATTCGCTCGTCGGGATCGTCCTGGCGGCTTGCCTGCTCGGCTGCGGCCCCCTCGGTCAGGGTGCGGCCGAGCAGGGTCCAGAAGGTGAACTCGGTGTCCAGCTCCATGAGGCGCCAGGCGCCGTCCGCGGGTTCGTCGGGGTGCAGCCAGTAGCCGATCCACCCCTTTCCGCCCTTGGCCACGAGCTTGACGTACTCGGCCATCTCCGCGGCTCCGGCGTTGACGGCCTGCATCTCCGGGTCCGCGAGTTCCTTTTCGCTCAGATAGCTGGTGTCCAGGAGCGGGTGGACCTCTCCCGCCTCGAAGAAGACGAGGTCGAGGAGGCGGGTGAAGTCGGTGCGGCCCTCCCACTGCGCCACCAGCAGCACGCGCAGATCGTCGGGTACTGGACGGCCGCCCAGTCGCTCGCGGGAGAACTCGGCGAGCCGTTCGTCGTACATACGCACTCTCCAGAGGCCGAAGCCAGGGGTCGATGCAAAGAGGTCGAAGCCAGATCCTCGCTCGACGTGACAGCGGCGTCTGGCAAAGGGACGGGTACGCGGGCGACTCCCCACCACCCCTGCGATCCGGACTCAGAGCAGGCCCTGGCCCTCCTGGTCGACCGCCGTGCGGATCACCGCCGCCACGTCAGCGGCGGTGGTGGCGGCGGGGCCGCCGGTCAGGAGGCTGTGGGTGAAGGCGAAGGACAGGCCGCGGCGGTGGTCGGCGAAGGCGATGCTGCCGCCGCTGCCGTTGTGGCCGAAGGCCGGCTCGCCGCCCATCGCCGGCAGATCGAGGAAGTAGCCCATGCCCTTGGCGATCGGCGCGCCGAGGATGCGGTCCGGCTCCGACGTCTGGAGCTCGTACAGGCGGGGCAGCGCCTCCGCCGGGAGCAGTCGGACGCCGTCCACCTCGCCGAGCAGGGCCGCGTACATCCGGGCCGCCGCTCGGGCGGACACGGTCGCGGCGGCGGGGAGGTCCGCGCGCAGGTAGTCGGGGCGGTTGGCGTTGTCGGCGGCGGGCCACACACCGCGGTTGGGCAGGGCCAGGAAGAAGGGCGCCTCGGCCGGGATCGTCGCGAGGCCCTTCTCCCAGGAGCCCGCCACCAGCGGAACCACACGGTCCGCGTGCTCCTCGGGGACGCCGTAGAGGAGCGAGTCGGCGATCCCGAGCGGCTCGGCGACGTGGGTCCGCAGGGCCTCCGCGGCGGAAAGGCCGGTGACGCGGCGCACGAGCTCGCCGAGGATCCAGCCGAAGGTCCAGCCGTGGTAGCCGGTGGCGGTCCCGGGCTCCCACAGCGGCTCCTGGCCGGCGACGAGCGTGGCCATGCCGTCGAAGTCGCACAGCTCCTCGATGGTGATGGCCGGCGGCAGCTGCGGCACGCCCGTGCGGTGCGCCAGCGCGTCGCGGACGGTGGCGCGGTCCTTGCCGTGGGCGCCGAACTCGGGCCAGTAGACGGCGATCGGGGTGTCGTAGTCGAGCAGGCCGCGCTCCGCGAGGACGTGGACGAGGGTCGCCGTCACCCCCTTGCCCGTGGAGAAGCCGTGGAAGAGGGAGTCGGAGTCGACGCCGTCGCCCGCGTGGGCGTCGACGATCAGCTCGCCGTGCAGGTACGCGGCGACCTGCGCGCCCGTCTCCCGGCCGGAGTCGACCAGCGACCGGAGGATGTTCTCGACCTGTGCCTGTATGTCCGCCATCGGGGTTCCCCTTTACCCGTAAGCTGTCCTGAACACTGCTCAAGTTGAACAGCGCTCAAGCTAACCTGAGCACTGTTCAAGCGTCAAGCGCTCAGGGAAGCAGAGAGGCGGACACATGCCGGTACGACGGGCCGACGTGATCGACGCGGCCATGGAACTGCTCGACGAGAGCGGCCTCGACCAGCTCTCGACCCGCCGGATCGCCGATCGGCTCGGCGTCCGCGTCGGCGCCATCTACTGGCACGTGAAGGACAAGGACGAGCTCCTCGCCGAACTCGCGGACAGGGTCGTCGGCTCCTGCCTGGGCAGGGTCCCCGTCCCGGACGGAAGAGCGGAGCCGCCCGCAGACCCGGTCTCACGGCTGACGGCCGCCGCCCACGCCGTACGGGACACGATGCTCGCCCACCCGGACGGCGCCGCCCTCGTCGCCGGCCACGCCGTGCCGGGGCCGAACTCCCTCGTCCTCGCCGACCGCCTGTGCGGCATCGCCCGCGAGGCCGGCCTGCCCCTCCCGCTCGCCGCCATCGCCGGGGACACCCTGCTCAGCTACGTCACCGGCTTCGTCCTCCAGGAACAGCGCCGCGGGGACCCGCTCCACCACCACGTGGACACCCCCGTCCCCGCCCCCGACTTCGACCCGCACCGGCTCCCCCACCTGGCGGCGGCCCTGGCCGAAGGCCTCCCCGACGACGACACCGCCTTCGCCGCCGGAATCGACCTCCTCGTCACCGCCGTCACGAGCCGGGCCCGGCCCCGCCGACCCCGGTGACGACGGCAGCAGCCCCCGAGGGGCATGACCCGCAGGGTCGTCGGCACGGCTGCTCCGCGCACCACTGCCGCCCCACCGGTCGATACGGAGGACAGGTCCGGCTAGGGCGTCCCGAGTATCGGAGCGAGGGCCGCCAGGAGACGGGTTCCGAGGTCCCGTCCGGTGGCCTCGGTGCCCGGGTGGGCGTCGTCGAAGCCCGTCCGGTCGACCTCGCGGACGGCGTTCTCGAACATGCCGAGGTGCAGCGGCTCGTTCGGGCGGCCCGGCCACTCGTCCGCCTCGCGCAGCACCGACTCCAGGAGGGCGAGCGGCAGGGCGCAGCTCTCGGCGAGGAGGACCGCGTCGTACAGGTCCTTGGCCTGGGGGTACATGTCGCAGCTCAGCCACATGAGCTTCCAGGCCAGGGAAGATTCCCGGTCCGCGGCCATCAGGTGCGCGCCGGCGACCCGGGTCGGGCGGGGCGGGGTGGGGAGGCGTTCCTGGAAGACGAAGTCGAGCTGGACCTGGCCGCCGGGCAGTCCGGGGGCCGTCCAGGGCAGGACCAGTCGGTGACCGGGCACCCGCTCGTACGTCCAGATGTACTCGGAGACGGCGCCCGCCGCCGAGACCGACAGGTCCGTACCCCTCTCCTCGGCAAGGCGCTCCGCCGCCTCGGCGATGCCGTCGAGCATGGTGCGGGTACGCGGCTCCTCGATGTGCCAGGTCTCGGGGACGACCACGAAGTCGATGTCCTTGGGGGCGCGGGCGGCCTCTCCGAACCAGGCGGACATCAGCATGCTGCCCCGCAGCACGAGGGAGTCGGCCCACGGCGAGGCGGCGACGGCCGCGAGAACGAGCTCCAGGGCCGCACGCCGGGCCGTCTGCCAGCGGGCTCGCAGCTCCGGGTCCTCCACGACGCCGTCACCGGGCCGGTAGGCCTCGTCGAAGTGCTTGAGAGCCGGGTCGAAGACCCGGTGCCGGACGGCCGCGTCACCGATGCCGGCGGTCAGGGTGTGCGGGAGCTCGGCCTTGCGGCGTACGTAGGCGGCGCGGGGTTCCGTGCCGGTGCCCGGTCCGTCCGGGATCTGCGGCATCCACGGCTTGTCGTTCATACGGCCTCCTCCAGCCAGCCCTCGTCCAGTGACAGGTCGCTGTCGGAGAGGACGAACTCCCTTTCCTGTGCGACCAGTTCGTGCCCGGCGGCGAACAGCGCGGCGGCGAGCGCGTCGCAGGCGCGTCCTGCCGCGTCCGCGGGCCCCGGGTGCCGCTGGGTCACGAAACGTTCGTGCCGTCCTCCGGGGCCCGGCAGGACCCGGCGGGCGTTCCACGAGACGTGGGCGCCGTGCGGCACGACGAGGGCCTCCAGTGCGGCCCGGTCGTACGCGGCGGGCAGCGCCAGCTTGAGGTGGTGCTCGTAGTAGCCCCCACCGGGGCCCACGGGCTCTGCGCTCCACGGCACCGTCTCGACCTTGACCCGCACCGGCTCGAAACCGGCCTCCCGCAGCCCGGCCACGACCGCCGGGTGACCGGTCCGGTCGGGCAGCGTCAGCATCGGCTGGACCGGCGTGCGGCCCCGGGCGAGGACGATGGTGGTGACCTCCAGCCCCCGCTCCGCCGCCCAGGCACCGAGTCGGGCCCGCTCCCCCTCGGTCCGGCACCGGACCGTCACATGCGTCTCGTAGACGGCGTCGACCTCGTACACCTCGAACTCTTCGTACACCGCAGCGAGTCTGGCAGACAGGAGGGCGGGGGCTCATCCGGGTTTCGGACCGGGCGCCCGTAGGCTCACAGCCGACGACGACAGGAGATCGGCATGTGGAAGCGGGCCCTCGACCGGGCCGGGGTCAGGGAGCCACGGCTGCGGCGGGACTACACGGAGCAGCGGCGGGCGGCGCGGAAGTACAGGACGGCCGAGTACGCGGCCGCGCGGCTGCTGCTCCCCACCGCGCTGCTGCCGCACGTCGTGGCCGCCGTCGCGTTCATGCACGACACCGACGACCGGATCGACCGCGGGACCCCGGACGAACGGGCGGCCGCGCTCGCGGAGTGGGACGGGCTCGTACGGAAGGCCTTCGCCGAAGGCGACTCCGGGCTGCCCGTGCTGCGTTGCCTGGTGCGCACCTCCGAGAACCACCCGGACATGCGCGCCCACGTGGAGGAGTTCCTGCGGGGCTGCGAACGCGAGGTAGCGTGGCGGACCATCGCGGACGACGAGGAGTTGGAACGGTACGTACGGGAGTACTCCCTGCCCGCCCTGATGCTCACGGCCTGTCTGTTCGCCCCCGGCGACAGGGCGGCGCGGGCGGCGTTCACGGACGGCTGCCACCGGCTCATCCGCGCCATGCAGCGCATCGACTTCCTGGAGGACCTGCCCGAGGACGTGCGCGCGGGGCGGGCGGGTGTCCCCTCCGACGCGGTGGCACGCCACGGGGCGGACCTCACCCGGCCCGACGCGGCGCTGGGTCGGCTGGTCGAGGAGCAGGCGGACCGGGCCGCCGCCGACTTGGCCGCCGTCTCCCTCGTGGGCGTGGTGGCTCCTTCGTACCGGCCCTTCGTGCGGGCCCTCGTCGGGGTCCAGCGCCTCCGTCTCGACGCGGTGCGCCGCGCGGGCGCGTCCCTGGCGACGCGGACCTCCGGCCCGCCGGCGCCTGCGGCCGCCGTACTGCTGCTGCGGGAGACGGCGGCACGGGCCCGGCGGTCCCCAGGGGCCGGTTCCTGGGGGGTGCCCGGAAAGTAGCGCCGTCCGCCCCGCTCGTTCCGCGAGGGGTTCAGTCGGCGGCCTCGATCGCGAAGGCGTCCAGCATCCCGTTCCTGCCCGCCTCGGTGAGATGGACGACGCGCGGCGAGACGCCGTACCGCAGCCAGTCCAGGCCGAAGAGCCTGGAGGCGAGTGCTGCGCCCAGCGCACCGGCGAGGTGATGGCTCCGCTCGCTCCAGTCGACGCAGTAGCGCACCACAGGGCGTCGCCCTCGGAGCAGTACGCCCACGTCGATGCCGAACCCGGTGAAGCGCTCGGCGCCTTGAGGGGTGAGGTGGTACGCAGTCTGCCTGCCGTAGGAAGCGGGCCGGTCGGGGTGCCGGTCGGATGCGAGGTCGTTCTCCTCCCGCCGCAGCAGCCCCTGGTCGAGGAGGCCTTCCATGAGCGCCACGCCCAGGGACCCCGCGAGGTGGTCGTAACAGGTGCGCGACCGCCGCAACGCGTTGTGCCGGCTGTGGGCGCGCAGTGTGGTCACCGGGGTGGGGTCGGGCGGCGCGATGACCGCCAGCGCCTCCAGGGCGGTGACGACGTCGGGCCCGGCCAGGCGGAAGTACCGGTGACGTCCCGAGTGTTCGGCCCGTACGAACCCCGCCTCGGCCAACTGCGCCAGGTGCACGCTCGCCGTCGGCACGCTCACCCCGGCTTCGGCCGCCAGGACCGTGACGGTCAGCGGTCGGCCGTCGCACAGCGCCTTGAGCATCCGGGCCCGGGAAGCGCCGGCCAGCAGGCGAGCGGCGCGCGCCAGCTCCGGTTCCGGTTCCCATTCCGTTCTGTCCGTGGCCCGGTCGCCTGCCCGGTCTGCGGCTTCGTCCATGGGCGCCATACAAGCACGGTTTGACGAACGGCTAAGTGTCGGGAGTCGAGGATCACCGGTATGAGTACGACAACCGGAACAGCAGCAGCGAACGAGACATCGGCCCCCACCACCGGGCGGCTGTCGTGGCCCCCGCTCGTCGCCCTCAGCCTGGGCTATTTCCTGGTGATGCTGGACGTCACCGTCGTCACCGTGGCCGTCCCCGTCATCCGTGACTCGGTCGGCGCCGGCGCCTCGGCGACGGCCTGGATCGTCGACGGCTACAGCGCCGTCTTCGGCGGTCTGCTGCTCGTGGGCGGTGGCTTCGGTGACCGGCTCGGGCACCGGAAGGTGTTCCTCACCGGCCTCGGTGTCTTCGCCCTCGCCTCGGCGGGCTGCGCCTTGGCCACCACCCCGGCGGCGCTCATCGCCGGGCGCCTCGCGCAGGGCGCCGGCGCCGCCCTGCTGGTGCCCACCTCCCTGGCCCTGCTGACCGCGGCCCACCCGACGGCGGCGGTGCGGGCCAAGGCGCTCGGCGTCTGGGCCGGCGTCTCCGGCATCGCGTTCGCGGCGGGCCCCCTCGTGGGCGGTCTGTTGGTCGCGGGCCTGAGCTGGCGCGCCGCCTTCTGGATCAACGTTCCCCTCGCGCTGCTGGCCGTCCGGCTGACCCGCGCGACCGTCCCCTCGCCGGCCGGCCGGGCGGGGGCACGCGGCCTGGACCCGCTCGGCCAGGCCCTGGGCATCGTCGGCGTCCTGGCGCCGGCCGGCATGCTCAACGAGGCCGGCACCCAGGGCTGGACCTCGCCGGTGGTACTGGGCACCGGTGCCCTCGGCGCGGTGGCGCTCGCCCTGTTCGTCCTGGTCGAGCGGCGGACGGAGGCACGCGGCCTCGCCGAGAAACCGCCGCTGCTGCCCCTGTCGCTCTTCCGGTCGCCCGGCTTCTCCCCCACCACCGCGGTGGGCGTCCTGCTCAACCTCGGTTACTACGGCATGCTCTACCTGTCCACGCTCTATGTGCAGAACGAGCGCGGCTACGGCGCGCTGGGCACCGGCCTCGCCCTGCTGCCGACGGTGTGCATGGCCCTCGTCGCAGCTCCGCTCTCCGGCCGTCTGACCGCCCGCTACGGCCCGTACGTAGCGATGACGGGGGCTCTGCTGCTCGGTGCGGCCGGGTTCACCGGCTGGCTGCTCGTCGGCCCCGACACCCCGTACTGGGCGCTGCTGCCCGCCCTCGTCGCGACCGGCCTCGCCACCCCCGGTACGGTTCTGGCGGCCACCGCCGCCATCGTGCAGGCCGCGCCCGCCGAGAACGCCGGTGTGGCGTCAGCGGTGTTCAACGTGGCCCGCCAGATCGGCAACTCGCTCGGCGTCGCTCTCTTCGCGTCCCTCATCACAGGCGGGGACCTGGTCTCGGGCCTGCACATCTCGGCTCTCGTCGCCTCGGCGGCCTTCTTCACCGCGGCGCTGCTCGCCCTGTCCTGCCGGCTCGGGACAAAGGCGCGCGCCGCGTCCTGATCTTCGCACCGGCCACGGCAACTTCGACGACGCTCCAGGGCTCCGGTGCGTTCGCGCGTGCGAGGAAGACAGGCTGACCATCTGGTCCGGCCGGTGGCGGTGGCGGTGAGACCGACGTTGTCCACCGGCGCCCGAGGACGCCCGTCGGGGTTCCCGTAGCGTTCGCCCCATGTCCGTCCTCGATGCCCTCGTCCGCCTCTGCCCGCCGCCCGCCGATCCACCGCCCGCGGTGGACTGGGGGCAGGCCGAACGTTCCCTGGGTACGGCTCTGCCCGCCGACTACAAGCAGCTCGTCGACACGTACGGCGACGGCATCTTCGACGACACGATCTGGCTGCTCGTCCCCGATTCCGCCTACGACGACTGCGACCTGCACGCACAGGCGACGGAACGAGCCGAGATCTTGACCGACCTGTGGGAGTTCGAGGCGAAGCCCGCCGAACTGCTGGAGGCGGGGGCGAGGGTCGTACCGTGGGCCTTCGAGGAGGGCACCGGGGCGTTCCTGTACTGGCTGACGCGGCCCGGTCAGCAGCCCGACGAATGGACCGTGCTCTACAACGAGGGGCGCGGACCGCTGTGGGAGCACCACGACATGGGGTGCTCGGCCTTCCTGTGGGCGGCGCTCACCGGAACGGCGGACACGGCGTACTTCGGCTCCCTCCACGAAGCACCGAAGCCGACGCGGCACCGCTTCGCGACGGCCGACCAGACCCTCGGAGTGTCCCGGAGCTGACACCGTCCGGGAATCGGCCCCCGCCGGAGCCTGTTTCGACCGCGGCAGGCCGAGGGGCGATGCCGACGTGGACGTTTCGTCGCCGGGTCCTCCGCTCTGCGCGCATCGGCGAGTACGCGTCCCGTGCCGCGGTGAACTCCGCCGGCTTCAGCCCGTACAGCTCCTCGGCGATCCGCTCCACATCCACACGCCCACTCCCCCACTCCCCCGCCGCCGGCGCACGGAGGGCAGCCGCAGTGCGACGGCTCGGCCGGATGTCGGCTCAGGCCACCCGCTCGACGCAGAGGGAACCGACGTGACGGCCGCTCAGTCGGCGTGGCGGCCCGGGCGTGGGCGTTCGAATCCGGATGCGCTGGGCTGCGGGGCAGTCGCATACTCACCGCATGGCTTCACTCTCCGACCGGTTCCGGGATCCACGTAGCACCGAGTACGACTTCATCAGCTCGATCATGGTGCGATGCCCCGGCTGCACGAAGGCCGCTCGTGTCATTCCCGCGCCCGAGGAAGGCTCTGCCCCCGGCGGCCGGGTGCTGTTCAGGCCACGACGTCTGGTCTGCCGTGGCTGCGGACTGTCACGGGTGTGGAGCGGCCGTCTTGTCGCGCTCTCCCCTGGCACGGCTCACCCCGCGACGGATCCGTACTTCGGCATGCCCCTGTGGCTCCAGGTGGAGACCCGGCACGGCCGGTTGTGGGCGTACAACCTCGAACATCTCGACCTGATCCGCCGTTTCGTCCAGGCGTCGCTGCGGGAACGAGCGCCCTGGTACGACACCGGACAGAAGATGACTCTGGTGGCCCGCCTTCCGGTATGGATCAAGCGAGCGAAGAACCGGGACGAGATCCTGCGTGCCGTCAGCCGGATCCACGCTTCGTCGGCTGCTGCCGCCTGAGCTGCTTATCGGCGTTCGAGCGGGGGCCGGTCTCCTTGATCCGCGCGGTCGGGTCGGAGTCGGGGTAGATAAATTGATCGGATGTTCGAGAGGGTGAGTGCTGAAGAGTCCGAGCACCAGGAGGCGCTCGCGTCGAAGGTGCGCAATGAGCTGGCCGCCGCCGGCCTTCCCGTGCTCACGCCCGGCCTGGATCGCCTTCTGGCCGGCGGTGCGGAGGTGGAAGTCGACCATGGGGCCGATGCGGCCGGCGGTGTGTACGTGGGCTGGTCGATCAGCCCACGCCTGCAGGAGTGCACGCGTCGCGCCTTCCGTCTTCGGCTGCTGGACGATCCCCTCCTGCGTCACTCCAGCGAGATCGCGACCGCGATGATGCAATCGATGGCCGCGATCCTCGCCTCTGCCGGGTTCACCGTCGAGGACGCGAATGACGAGTACCGACCTCACCAGCTACGGGTGGTCGACGGGCCCGCCCGCCCCGCACCCCTGTGGACATTGCGCGACGAGGAAGTGACCATGCCCGGCTGGCAGGCAGCCAGTACGGGCGAGGGCGACAGTGCCGACTGACTTGCGCAGCATGCGGGCCGCGCTCGGTGGGTCGGGGGGGGGTGATGCTGTGGTGGAGCCTGCGCCAGGCCGTACCGAGGACAACGGACCCCCGATCCGGACCCCTGACCCCTGACTCCTGAACTCCTGGTTGAGCGCGGCGTCGATGCGGATCATCGAGGTCGGAGTTCTCGCCGCGCCGTTGCCCCCGTGCGAGGCTCCCGTCAGGGAAAGCGGCTTCGCGGGCCGTCTCGGCCAGCGGGATCGGCTCGGCCATCGCGGGGTTGACCTTGGCGCCGGTCAGCTCCGGGGTGACGACGTGCACGTCGAGCCGCATCAGGGCGGAGAGGGCCTTCTCCAGGAACGGCGCGGCGAAGTCCGCGCCTTCAAGGTCGACGGGATCGACACGTTGTACATGGGGGCGCCCATCAGGACGAGGTCCGCGTTCTCCGGCTCGGTGGCGAGCTCGTTGCGCAGGGCCATGACCGCCTTCTGCGCGTCGTCGTGACGTGGCCAGAGCCGCGGAGCGGTTGGCACAGCCTCGGGCGTGGGCCCCTCCCGCAGGGTCCTTCGTTGTCGCTCGGCGCATGGTTCGTACCGGCGGAGTCGATCACCCGAATGCCGCATTCCCTTTTTCGGCGCAGATCGTTGGTCGGGGTGCGACAGGAACGACCCTGTTTAATTTCGAATTTGACGACTTTCTGGGACCCCATCCGGGCACCCGCCCTGGTGCGACACGGGGCGGGGCGACGTACGGAACGAGGAGAAGATGTACGAAGGAAGCATTCCGCTCGAGGACTTCCTCCACACCATGGACGCACTGCAGGCCGATTTCGAGCAGCGCCTCAAGGGGATCGAACGCACGATGCCCCTGAAGCACTCCGTAGAGCAGAAACGTTCCAGCTTGCCCACGGTGCGGGCGCACGAGGAAACGTATCCTCCCATCGGGCTCGAGGCGATCTGGACCGCTCCTCGCCGCTCCTCGGATCAGCGGATGCGCGATGACGGGGAGTCGTTCTCCTTCCACCGTCAAGACGCCTTCGTCGAGACGATCGAAGAAGAAACGTTCATTTCAAGCCGCTAGCGGATCCCGGCCGGAGAGGACGGCCGCCCTCTCCGGCCGGGGCGCAGGACCACGGTGTGCCGCACTGCGGGCTCCTCCTACCTGGTCTGGCCCGCGGAGAAATGCCCGCACAGGCGGGAAGGTGTGCGCGAGGTTCCACCCATGCCCTCCCGTCGACTTGCGCGGCCGGGTCGGGTAGACGTCGGCGCTGTTCACCGTGGCCTGAGCCCCTTGCTCAGAGGCTGAACCGGATCAGAGCTTCAGGGGCTTATAGGTGCCGTCTTGGAAGGTGAAGACGGTCGCCTCGGCGTCGAACTCCTCGCGGAAGTACCCGCCGTAGCCGACTTCCGCGACGTGGGGTGCGATCAGGTCCAGGATGGTGACGAGGTCACCCATCATGTCGTCGAGCCAGAGGTTGCGGCTGAACAGCCCCCAGGCGTGGCATTCACCGCCGGCCGTGAAGCCTCGGGACTGACGGCGGAGGGATGCGAAGTCGCCTCCGGGCAGGCGGCTGTCCGGGTCCGGATCGAGCAGTGGATACGCGTACTCCTCCTCGTCGAGCTCCGCCGGGCGCTCGGAGGCGAGACCAAGGTGCCATCGCAGGGCCGCGAGGACCGTCTCAGGCGTGTCTTCCTGGAGGAAGCAGGTGAAGACGACTTCGTAGTGGAGGCTCACGGGGCCGTATTCTCCCCGGCGCCACCGACAACGTTCAGTCCGGCTCGATCACGTTCCGGCTCGATCACGTTCGATCAAGCTCTCCGGGCGTCTGACGGTCTTACCCACGTCGTAGTGGACGGCGGGCCGCTTGTTCTTGGAGCCGAGGGGTCGACCCGGCCCCGGGCGCGAGGGGCCCGGCCCACGGGCCGGACATCGCAAGGTGGGGCAGAGGTTCCGGAACCACCGCCGGACGAGGGTCGGTGTGAGCCCACGAAGGGCAGCCTGGTCACCGACGGGGACGGCCGGCGCGCTGCGCGAGGACTCCGCGCCGATCCCGAGGTGCAGGCCGCCGGGAACTGCTCGGCGGCGGTGGCAGGGGACGCCCACCCCGGTGCGGGGACGACCATCGACCCCGCGATGGCCTTCGCCTGGGCTACGGTCAGCGCCATCGCGGACGAGCGGAGCCGCCCCTGACGGAGCCATGTGTTCCACCGCCGCGCCCCGGGCACCACACCGGATACGAAGGTGACGGGGGTGGAGCATGAGCCGGGAAGATCGCTGGATCGCGGTCAGTGGGGGCCTGTCCGTCGTGGTGTGGGGGGCGCTCGGCTGGATCCTGCTGGATCCGGACCTCCAGGGCGTCCGGGAAGGCATCGGCGGGTGGATGATCGCCATCGCCGTCGCGCCCCTCCTGATCATGGGCGTGGGCATGGCCGTCCTCGACGAGTCCGAGGACGGCGATCGCGTCTCCTCGGCCGAGGCCGACGATCACGACAGTGGCTGGCTGGGCGAGTACAAGTGCGGAGGGTGCGGGGGCTGAGTTTGCCGCATCACGATGCCCGTCTGGGCGCGTTCGACTGCGCGTCACACCTTCGGAAAGACTTCTACGCCTGCCTGTCCCGGCGCGCGATGGCACCCTGTTCGAGGTGTGCGACGCGATGCTCCGCCAGGACGGGCCGGTGACCTCGCCGGTCGATCCGACGTGGTTGGCCGAGCACCGCCGCGACCATGGTGCGTCGCACGACACGCTGAATTGCGGCCGCATCGACGTGGCCCGGCTGCGGCGGGCCCTGGCGGCGCTGCCGCAGCCCACTGCCACCGGCGGAAGCTCGTCCTCACGGTCGATGCGACCAACCGACTGGGATCCGGTGCTCCGTGCAGCCCGGACCGCCTGTTCTGCCAGGTCTGCCGACGCGGCGGACGCTCCAGCGACCAGTTCGCCCCGGGCCGGCCGTACTCGTTCGTCACCGCTCTGGAGGCGGGTCGCACCTCCTGGTGCGGGCTGCTTGACGCTGCCCGGATCGGCCCGGACACGGCGTCGCCGAGGTCACCGGCCGGTGGGCGTGGCTCGTGCGGTCAATCGCCAGGAGCGCTGATGGTCGACCCATTGCCAGGTCTCGTCGGCGGCGATCGCCTGCGTGATCCATGCGTGGAGTTGCGGAAGGGCCTGCGCTCGGAGAACAGCTCGGGTGGCAGCACGATCCGTGGCCTCGACCGGGTGGACATCTATACGGAAGCCGACCGTGTCCGGGTGGATGCTGCGGCCGTAGTCACGGCGGTTCGGAGCGACCCATGCCGCTCCCAGAACGATGGTTCCGCTGTCATGCCCCGTGAGGAACCGCAGGTCCGTGACGCGGCTCATGTGAGGCCCGAGGCATTCGTCGATGTCGGTGGTGGTCAGGGGCCACGCACGGTGCCGGGGCAGTCTTCGATTTCGTGCGGACATGACAGGCAGCATGGCAGAAGTGCAGCACTGCTTCGGTCTGGGTGCCGACGCCGACCGCCTCGTCGTCCCCATGGCGGGAGGACGGGTTCTGCCCCTTCCGCTCGGAGTCCACGAGGTTCTCCGGGGTGGCCGGGCCACCGTCGGGGCAGACCGTCAGGGTGCCGCCCTCGGCCAGGGCGTCCGCGTGCAGCTCGGCGAGGGGCCTGCTCTCTTCACGGGGCACGGATCCTCTCCTCGGGGCGAAGGCGTCCGCGGGGCGAGTACGAGACGGCGGGACGCGAGGCCTGTACCCGCCCTTCTGCCCCCGAGGGGTGAAGGCGCCCCTCTCCCGCACAGATGCCCGGCCCGCCCCGGAGAAGGGCCGGGCACCGTGCGGGAGCGGCGCCCGCGTGGGGTCCTGGCGCACACTGGAGGGGTGCTCTGGACCCCACCGCGTCTCGGCGAGCTGCGGGAGCGGGCCGGTGAGGCGCTGCTGCACCGGGTCGCGGGCCCCACCGCGCACGAGAAGCGGGCCCGCATCCACGGGACGCCGGGGCCGCGCTGGTTCGGTCCCGACCGTCCGGTGCGCCTCGTGCACACGGACGCGGCGATGTACGTCGGCGGGCTCGCCGCGCTGCTCCTCCAGTCGCTGCACCCCGTCGCGATGGCGGCGGTCGCCGCGCACTCCGGGTTCGAGAGCGACCCCTGGGGGCGGCTCCAGCGCACCAGCACCTTCCTGGCGACCACGACGTTCGGTACGGCGCAGGACGCGGAGCGCGCGGTGCTCCGGGTACGTCGGGTGCACGACTCGGTGCGGGGGCGGACCCCGGAGGGCGCGCCGTACCGGGCCTCCGATCCGCATCTGCTCGCCTGGGTGCACGCGGCCGAGACCGCCTGTTTCCTCAGGGCCCACCAGCGGTACGGAAGGCATCCGCTGGATCCCCGCGCGGCGGACGGCTACGTCGCCGACATGGCTCGGGTCGCGCGCCGGCTCGGGGTCGTGGACCCACCGGAGAGCACCGCGGAACTGGCGGCGCGGCTCGCGGAGTACCGCCCGGAGCTGCGCGCCACCGCGCAGTCGCGCGCCGCGGCGCGCTATCTGCTCTCCCGGCCTCCGCTGCCGTGGCCCGCGCGGCTGCCCTACGCGTTCCTGGCGGCCGCCGCGGTCGAGCTGCTGCCCCCGTGGGTCCGGGCCCGCCTCGACCTGCCGTACGCCACGCGCCTGCTGCTGCCGCTCGCCCGCCCCGGCGGACGCGCCGTCGTCGCGGCGATCCGCTGGATCATGCCCTCTGCGCCCCGGCGGACGCGTGCTCCCGGAGCCGGCTCCCGAGAGCACGAGCCGTCTTCGTCCGGTCCACAGGGGTGATCCGGGAGAACGCCCTGGCGGCCCCGGCCCGCATTCCCCACATGCGCTGCCTCGACTGATCCGGGGGAGCAGCCTTCGGCGCTGAGAGCGTGGGGAGGGCCGGGCATCGGCCGTCCCTCCCCAGGCCCCTTGCCGTCGTCCGCTCGCCGATCGTGTCCTCCGTGCGCCACGCGGCAGAACGGGCGGGCGCCCCTCGGCGACCTCATTCGGGGACGTCGTTCCGGGACGTCGTTCGACGACGTCATGAGGTGCCGGGCCAGGGCTTGTCGAACAGTTGGAGACGCCCTCGACCGTGCTCCCCGCCGCCACGCGCGTCTCGGCATCCCCGGGGACGGCAGTCTCTGCCGTCCCCGGGGATGCCTGAGGGTGGTGCGGGGCTTCTTTCACGTGTGTTGCGGGTTGTTGTGACACCTGTGTCCGCGTGTATCGGGCTCTTGTTCTTCCGATGAAAGGACGGGCCGCATTTCGGGCGTGAGCTTCTCAACCCCCTTTTATGACGCGTGACATGTGCGCGGCGGGCTGGGAGTGTCCCTGGCCATCGAGGCAGTCCCCCCTTGGCCGGGTGGGCGGCGGCGATCCCGTCCCACTCCCCCCATGACTTTCTGGAGAAACCACATGTCCACGTTTTCCTCTGCCGGCAGCAGGGCACGTCGTCTCGCGCTCACGTCGGGGGCGGTCGTTCTCACCGGCGGTCTGCTGGCCGTCGGCGCCACCACCGCGGCGGCGGGTCCCGCTCCGGTCCACGAGGGCACGCCCGTCGCGGTCACCGCTCAGTCCCTCGGCCTCGGCGCCAAGGAGAAGCTGGTCGTCAAGGACGTGATCAAGGACGCCGACGGCACGGTCCACACCCGCTACGACCGTACCTACGCCGGTCTCCCGGTGCTGGGCGGCGACCTGATCGTCCATCGTGCCGCCGACGGGGCGGTCAAGGACGTCACCAAGGCCGTCCAGGCCGCCATCGAGGTCGACTCGCTCACCCCGAAGCTCACCGCGACCGCCGCCGAGTCCGCCGCGGTCAGGGCGGCGCGGGCCGCGAAGACCGCGGGGGCCGCCACCGGCGAAGCCCCCCGCAAGGTCATCTGGGCCGCCGCCGGCACGCCCGTCCTCGCCTACGAGACCGTCGTCACCGGCACCCAGCAGGACGGCGTCACCCCGAGCCTGCTGCGTGTCGTCACCGACGCCGACACCGGCAAGAAGCTGTACGAGAACCAGCTGATCGACGGCATAGCCGACGGCGTCACCGGTACCACCGGCAAGATCGGCGGCTCCGCCGCCGGCAAGCCGGGCAGCCCCCGGACCGGGGCGGTCGGCACCGGCGTCAGCCAGTACAGCGGCGCCGTCAGCCTCAACACCACCGCGTCGTCGAAGGGTTACGACCTCGTCGACAACGAGCGCGGCGGCTCCAGCACCGTCGACCTCCAGCACCGCACGGGCGGCAAGGGAACCCTGTTCACCGACGCCGACAACGCATGGGGTGACGGCACCCCCGCCCACAACCAGACCGCCGCCGTGGACGCCGCCTACGGCGCCGCCCAGACCTGGGACTTCTACAAGAACGTCCTGCACCGCAATGGCATCAAGAACGACGGCCGGGCCCCGGTCTCCAAGGTCCACTACGGCAACGCCTACCAGAACGCCTTCTGGGACGACCGGTCCTTCACCATCACCTACGGCGACGGCGCGAACAACCAGCACCCGCTGACCCAGCTCGACGTGGCCGGCCACGAGTTCAGCCACGGCGTCACGTCCGCCACCGCCAACCTGCAGTACTCCGGCGAGTCCGGCGGCCTGAACGAGGCCACCTCGGACATCTTCGGCACCGCGGTGGAGTGGAACGCGAACAACGCCCAGGACCCGGGCGACTACCTCCTCGGCGAGAAGATCGACATCTTCGGCAACGGCAAGCCGCTGCGCCACCAGGACCAGCCCAGCAAGGACGGCCGCGGCTCGGCCGACTACTGGAGCGCCGGCGTCGGCAACCTCGACGTGCACTACTCCTCCGGTGTCGCCAACCACTTCTTCTACCTGCTGTCCGAAGGCAGCGGCGCGAAGGACATCAACGGCGTGCACTACGACAGCCCGACCGTGGACGGTTCCACGGTCACCGGCATCGGCCGCGACAAGGCCGTGCAGATCTGGTACAAGGCGCTGACCGCCTACTTCACCTCCACCACCGACTACCACGGCGCCCGCGAGGGCAGCCTGAAGGCGGCCTCCGACCTCTACGGCGCCGACAGCGCCGAGGTCAAGGCCGTGGACGCCGCCTGGGCGGCGGTGAACGTCAAGGCCTGACCCGTACGACGGTGAACGAGGGTGCTCAAGGGGCGGTGTCCGGGTTGCCGGGCACCGCCCCCGCGCGTGCCACGCGGCGGGCGGCGGCGCCCTGCCACGGGACAATGCGGCACGGTGCGGTGCGGTGCGAAACCATCGTCCCTCCTCCCTCCCCCTCCCCCTCCGTCCCCACCCTTGCCCCATCTATCGAAATTCGATAGATTCCCATCGCAACTCGATGGAAGGACGGGTCATGGGAAAGCTGACAGTGGGCGCGCTGCGCGTCGTGCTCGTGGTGGTGCTCACCGGCACCGTGTTCGTACAGGCGTCGATGGTGTGGGCGCTGGCCACCGACCCCGAGGACGGGTCGCTCCCGCTGACGCCCCTGCGCCTGATCACGATCCTGGGCATGGTGTCCGCCCAGGTCGCCCTGGTCTGCGTCTGGCGGCTGGTGACGATGGTGCGACGCGGAACCGTGTTCTCCCACACCGCCTTCCGGTACGTGGACGGTGTGATCGGCGCGATCGTGGCGGCGGCCCTCCTGTGGTTCGCGGTCACGGCCCTCAATGCGCCGGGCCAGCGGGAGGACCCGGGCATCACCGTCATCATGGGCGGGGTCGGCGTGGCCATCCTGGGAGTCGCGCTCATCGTGCTGCTGCTGCGGATGCTGCTCGCCCAGGCCGTCGCGCGCGACGTCGAAGCGACGCAGATGCAGGCCGAGCTGGACGAGGTGATCTGATGCCGATCGCCGTCGACATCGACGTGATGCTGGCCAGGCGGAAGATGTCCGTGGGCGAGCTCGCGGACCGCGTGGGGATCACGCCCGCCAACCTGGCGGTCCTCAAGAACGGCCGCGCCAAGGCGGTGCGCTTCGCGACGCTCGCCGCGCTCTGCGAGGTGCTCGAGTGCCAGCCGGGCGACCTGCTGCGCTGGGAGGCCGAGGACGCCACGGACGGATGACGCGCCCGCTGCGGACCCGAAAGCACCTGGCACCACCGGCACTTCGACTCCAGGTCGGCGACCTGGAGTCGAAGTGTGTCGGCGAGCACCGGATCGCGGGCCTGTTTCTCGGCGGTGAGCCGCAGCGGGTTCGGGACCCCGGCGGATTCCGGGCGCAGATCGTGAAGTCGGCCTCGTGCCCCGGAGCCACGCGCCCACCGGTGCCGGCCTGTCCGGCGGAGCGCGGCCCCGGCCATGGCACGAAAGGCAGGCTCTGGGCCGTGTCCCAAAAATGGATCTTGAGCTGCGAATGATCACGGTTCATGGGGCGGGGAGATCTCACAGACGAGCATGCGCCACGTCGCCGAACTCATCGTGTAGTGGACCCAGACAAGTCACCTCGGGGGCCATGTCCGTCACAGGCTGGAACGCGGCATGGCGACGCGCGCGACCCTGCGTCCCGAAGCCGGATGACCGGCAATCAGCCCCTCGCGCTGTCGTCAGGAGCGCGCGAGCCGGGCCGCCAGATAGGGCGCGGTGGCGCTGCGGCGGGCCCTCGCCACCTTGGCCGGCGGCCCCGCCGCGACCACCCGCCCGCCCGCGTCGCCGCCGCCGGGACCGAGGTCGATGACCCAGTCGGCGGTGGCGATCGTGTCCAGGTCGTGCTCGACGAGGACGACCGTGTTGCCGGCGTCGACGAGCCGGTGCAGCTGTCGCAGCAGGAGCGCGATGTCCGAGGGGTGCAGCCCCGCCGTCGGCTCGTCGAGCAGGTAGAGCGCGTGCCCGCGGCGGGCTCGCTGCAGTTCGGTGGCCAGCTTGATGCGTTGCGCCTCGCCGCCGCTGAGTTCCGTCGCGGGCTGGCCCAGCCGCAGGTAGCCCAGTCCCACCTCGCGCAACGTCTCCAGACTGCGGGAAGCAGCCGGGACGGCGGACAGGAACTCGGCGGCGGCGTCGACGGACAGTGCCAGCACTTCCGCGATGTTCTTGCCGCGGTAGGTGACTTCCAGCGTTTCGGCGTTGTACCGGGCGCCTTCGCAGGTCGGGCACGGGGCGTAGGTACCGGGCAGGAACAGCAGTTCCACCGCGACGAATCCTTCGCCCTGGCAGGTCTCGCACCGGCCTTCGGGCACGTTGAAGGAGAACCGCCCAATCGAGTAGCCGCGCGCCCTGGCTTCGTCCGTCGCCGCGTACAGCTTGCGCACCGCGTCGAACATCCCGGTGTACGTGGCCAGGTTGGACCGGGGCGTTCGGCCGATGGGCCGTTGGTCGACCCGGACCAGCCGGTCGAACGACTCGACCCCCGACGCGTCCTGGACGTCGACCTCCAGCTGCGCCTCGTCGGGCTCCTCGGGTACGAGTCCGAGGTGGGCGCGGACGACCTCGGCGAGCACCTGCGTCACCAGCGTCGACTTCCCGGAACCGGAGACGCCCGTCACCGCCGTCAGTACGCAGAGCGGTACGTCGACGGACACGTCGTGCAGATTGTGGCGGGAGACGCCGCGCAGGTGCAACCAGCCGTGTGGTGTGCGCGGGCGGTGATCGAGCGGCTGGGCGCGCCCGAACAGGTACTGGCTCGTGGCCGACTCCCTGACCCGCTCAAGACCGGCGACCGGGCCACTGTACAGCACGCGTCCGCCGCCCTCGCCCGCACCGGGTCCGATGTCCACCACCCAGTCCGCCCGCCGTACGACGTCCATGTCGTGCTCCACGACGAACAGCGAGTTGCCCGCCGCCTTGAGGCGGTCCAGCACGTCCAGCAGCGGTTCCGCGTCAGCCGGGTGCAGGCCCGCGGAGGGTTCGTCGAGGACGTAGACGACGCCGAACAGCCCCGAGCGCAGCTGGGTGGCGATCCGCAGGCGCTGCGCCTCGCCCGGCGACAGGGTCGTCGAGCGGCGCCCGAGGCTGAGGTATCCGAGGCCCAGGTCGAGCAGTACGTCGACCCGCGCGACCAGATCGCCGCAGATCCGGACCGCGGCCTCGGTCGTCTCCCCGGATCGGGCGGTCGACGTGGTGGCGCCGGCCTCGGACCGTCCCGCGACGGGCCGCAGCAGCGCCACGACCTCGGTGAGCGGCATCGCGTTGATCTCGGCGATGGAACGTCCGGCGAAGGTCACGGCGAGCGCCTCGGGCCGCAGTCCGCTGCCGTGGCACTCGGGGCAGGGCACGCTCCGGACGAACCGGAGCGCCCGGTCGCGCGTCTTCTCGCTCTTGGAGTCGGCGAGGACGTGCATGACGTGCTTGCGGGCGCTCCAGAACTTGCCCTGGTAGCCGTAGTCGACGCGGTCCTCCTCCGGCTCGATGTACACGGAGGGCTGCTCGTCCGTGTACAGCAGCCAGTCCCGGTCCTTCTTCCTGAGCCTGCGCCACGGCCGGTCGATGTCGATGCCCAGGCCGCTCACGACACTGCGCAGGTTGGCGCCCTGCCAGGCGCCCGGCCAGGCGGCGATCGCCCCCTCGCGGATGCTCAGCGAGGGGTCCGGGACGAGCAGGTCCTCGGCGACGTCGTGCACGACGCCCAGTCCGTGGCACTCCGGGCAGGCGCCGGCCGCGGTGTTGGGTGAGAACGACTCGGCCTCCAGCCGTGCGGCCCGGGGCGGATAGGTGCCGGCGCGGGAGTACAGCATGCGCAGCAGATTGGACAGCGTGGTGAGGGTGCCGACCGTCGAGCGCGAGCTGGGCGATCCGCGTCGCTGCTGCAGGGCCACGGCCGGTGGCAGTCCGGTGATTTCCTGCACGTGCGGTGCGCCGACCTGTTGCAACAGCCTTCGGGCGTACGGTGCCACGGACTCGAAGTAGCGCCGCTGGGCCTCCGCGTAGAGCGTGCCGAACGCGAGCGAGGACTTGCCCGAACCGGAGACGCCGGTGAAAGCGACCAGCGCGTCCCGCGGAACGTCGACATCGACGTTCCGCAGGTTGTTCTCACCGGCACCCCGGACATGCACGAAGGGGTCGGTCGCGTCCTTGTCCACCGTTCCTGATTACCTGATCGCGCCGGGAAACGCGCGACGGGCGCCGTCACCGGGTCCCGCTCACACGAGCCCTCGGAGCCGGTGCAAGACGCTCCCGGGGAACGTTCGAGAGTGCCTGGCCGTTGAACCGTATGTGGGCGTGAAGGGAACTGTGTCCCCGGGCCTCGCCCTTGCCCATGACGACGATCGTTCGGCTGAAGCCTCATGGAGCCCCCACCGCGAGGCGGCCGCCCTTCGCGTCCACTCTCGACCGGAGACCTGGGCTCCAGCAGCGGCAGGGCCTTGACGTTCGACACCTGCCTACGTCGACACATGTCGAACCGGCGCGGAGCTGGTGTGCGCGGTGGCGCACGCAACCTTGTGGCCCGGTGACGGTGCAGGTCCTGCAAGGAGAGCACGGAGCACGAGGAGATCCGACCGTACCGCCTGCACCTGCCGGCAGGGCCCAGCGTGTCATACGGCGTCGGCGTCAGCTCGGGGGCATCCTGTGGCCACGGGCGATCGCGGGGGCAGCCGACGAGAGGGAGTCATGCGGGTGTCGTCTCAGGACGTTACGGTCGTGGCTCTTCTGGCGGATCCGGATGCGCCGACGGAGATCGCGCAGCGCATGGCCCGGACGCTTCCCGATCGGCTCGCCGACAGGTCGGGCCAGGGACGACGGTTCGACGTCGAGGTGGTCAGTGAGCCCTTCACCGCAGGTGCCGAGGACCCACCCACCTTGATGCACCGGATCATGAACCGCGGAAGTGAGGGGAACTGGGACATCGTCGTGGCCCTCACCGACCTTCCGCTGCACTCACACGGGCGCAAGCTCGTGGTGGATCTGAGTCACGAACACGGCTTGGCGCTGCTGTCCCTTCCCACGCTGGGGGGCTTCCGGCTGCAGACAAGGGCCCGGCAGGCCGTGGAAGAAGCCGTGCTCAGCCTGGCGGGTCCGCAGGGCACCGGGTCTGAGAAGCCTCCGGGAAGTCAGCCGCTGCGGGGGTCCTTCATCGGTCGTCTCGCGCCCGTCCATCCGGACCAGGTCGGTGAGGAGGAGATCGCCGATCTGCGGTACGTCGTCAGTGGGCCACGGGGTTACTTGAGGGTGCTCCTCGGTATGGTCCGCGCCAACCGGCCGTGGCGCTTGGTGCCGGGCTTGTCGAAAGCCCTGGCGGCCGCACTCGCCACGGGAGCGGTCGCCACCGTGAACTCCACCGTCTGGAGCCTGGCCGCCTACCTGAGTACGCCACGCCTGGTGATCGCCATGGTGGGGTCTGTCGCTCTCATGATCGGCTGGCTGATCGTGGACGCGAACCTGTGGCATCGAACGGACGATGTTTCGCCGGAGGCGAGGAAGAGGGCGGCTCTCTACAACGCCTCGACGGTCGTGACCGTGGGCATCGGGGTGATCGTCTGCTACGTGGGTTTGGTGCTCATCAACCTGGTGTGGGCGCTGTTCATCCTCAACGGCCAAGTGTTCGCTTCCACGACACAGACCCCGCTGCACGCCACGGAGTACTGGACGCTGTCCTGGTTCGTCGCTTCGGTCGCCACGGTGGGCGGCGCGCTGGGATCGGGCCTGGAGAGCGACGAGGCGATCCGGGCAGCCGCCTACTCCAAGCGCGAACAGGAGCGTCGGAGCATGCTGCAGGACGACCACGGTGACTAGCGGGTGACCTCGGTCGGAGATGTGCCGTCGGTCGGTGGTCGTCCGGGTCCGGACATTCCGCTGATCGGTCGGTGCGTATTCGTTTCGCCTCAGGAGCCGACGGGCACCCGCCTGGCACACCGCCGGAGCGTCGAAGCTCCCTCTGGCGGGTCGGCGGCGGACCCACTGTTCCACCCCATCCAGGTGAACGGCCCCCAGAGGCGTGCCGGAGCCCCGGACCCCGCCGCAGCACTTCCGAGAGCCAGGCTCTTTGCGCCCTCTCCATCGCCGACATGGGCCCCTACCAGGGTGGCCAGGCGGAGCTGCTGCGCGTGCCCTACGGCGACTTCAACGCGCTGCGTCTGGGCGAGGACGCCGCCGAGCGGCAGACCGACTACGTGATGCTCGCCGACATCTTCCCCACCGGCTATCACGCCACCGAGATGGCCCACGTCAAACCCGGTGACCAGACGATCGTCTTCGGGGCCGGTCCGGTCGGGCCGAGGGCGACCTATTCCGCCCTCCTCAAGGGAGCCGGCCGCCTCTGGACGGCCGACCACCAGCCCGACCGGCTGTGCAAGGCGGAGGAGCTCGGTGCCATCCCGATCAACACCGCCGAGCAGAACCCGGCGGAGGTCGTCAAGGAGACCACACTCGGTCTGGGCGCCGACAACGGCTGCGAAGGCGTCGGCTACCAGGCGCACGACACCCCAAGGACACGAGGACGCCAGCCTCACGCTCAACGGTCTGATCGACTCGGTCAGGTCCACCGACGACATCGGCGTGGTGGGCGTTTTCCTGCCCCAGGACCCCGGCGGCGCGGAGGCCCAGGGCGAGCTGGAAGCTCAGGACAAGGTCCCCATCGACTTCGGCATGATGTGGTTCAAGGGCCAGCGCATGGGCACGGGGCAGGCTCCGGTGAAGAAGTACAACCGGGCGCCGCGGGACCTGATCGCCGGCGGGAAGGCGAGGCCGAGCTTCGTCGTCTCCCACGCACTCGGCCTGGACGAGGCCCCCACCGCCTACGAACACTTCGACGCCCGTGACGAGGGCTGGACCAAGGTGGTCCTTCGCCGAAAGGGCTTGGGGACCCGCGGCAACGCCTCCCGCCATCCCTGCCGATCGTGCACCCAGTCCGTCATCACCTTGGCGATCGACTCCTCCGGGCCGAACACCTCGTGGAGCCTTGGAACATGTGCCTGGTGGTGCTTGTCTGCACTGCCTTCGCGGTACTCGACCTGGTAGCTGTCGTCGTCGTTCAGGTACACCTGAACGTAGTGCTGGTCCACAGGCTCCAGATCGAGCCTTTCCAGGATCACGAACCGGTGCCGCAGGTTCATCTCGGACAGCAGGTCGCCCAGAGCCTCCTCGGTCGGATCGTCCACGGTACGACCGCCCGCTTCAACTGCCCGCAGCACCGGCTTCACCATGCACGCGACTGTACCGACCCACAGGATTCAGCTCCCCGGCAGTGCACTTTCGCACCACCCTTCAGTTCCCGCCGCGGGAGCGCCTGCGGGTGATCAGCCAGGTGCCACCGACGATGATCAGGGCGAAGACGGCCAGCACCGCGCCCAGGGCGGTCAACAGCCACAGCCGCTCGCGCAGCTTCAGGGTGCCGCTGAGGGTGACCTGGAGGGAGCCGACGGCGAAGGCGATCGCCGAGGTGAACACGGCGACGAGTTCGACCGCCCGTACGGAGGAGCTGTGCATGGCGCGCTCCAGGTCGGCGTTGGCGGCCTCCTGGCGCCGCCACCGGGCCTCGTGCTCCGCCTCGCGTGCCGCCCGCAGCCGGGCTTCCTGGATGGCGTCCCGCTTGACGAGGTACTGCTCCATCAGCAACTCGCGGCTGAAGGTGCCGTGGTGGGCGAGCATGGCCAGTGCGGCATCGACGTGCGACAAGGCCTCGTCGTGGTCGGCGCACAGGTGGTGGGCGGTGGCGAGACGGAAGCGGAACATGTGGTTATCGGGGTGAGCGTCCACGGCCTCCTGCGCGAGCCGGCGCAGGAGTTCGCCCTGGCCGTCGAAGGGCACGGAGAACGCCAGCCCGTTCAGGCACACGTCCATCACATGCCGTGAACGGTGCGCGGCCTCCCATGCCCGCTCCAGCAGGCCGTGGGCGTGCTCGGTGGTCAGGGCGCGGCTCCCGAACGCCGCGAACGCGCGCAGGGCCAGGATCACCGGCTCCTCACGGTGGGGGCCGGCCGCGGTGGCGAGGACGGAGGTGGTGAGGACGGCGTTCAGGTCGTCGAAGGCGAAGTTCGCGCGGAGTTTTCCCGCGTGGTAGAGCAGGATCGTGAGGGCCGCGTCGGCGGCCCCGGGGACTCCGGCAAGGCTTCGGGCCGCCTCGTCGAGTTGTTCGCGGGTCTCCACGTGGGACCTGTTGATGAAGCCGTTGCCGAGGGTCCACTGCTCGCGGACGGCGGAGCGGCATCCGATGGTGGTGTGCAGGGCGATCCAGCGCGCGCAGGCCAGGGCGGTGTCCGTGGACGGACTGTCGGCGAAGCGGCGCCGCCAGTAGCGGTCGGCGCAGACGAAGAACGGATCGGTCGCGAAGTCCGCGGTCCTGACCTCGAAGTCCGGTTCCTGTCCGCTCTCGTGGAGCTGGAGGGCGACCTGCTCGGCGACGCGATCGAGGTCGGCGGCCTCGACACCCACTGCCGCTGCCAGCCGGGCACGGAATCGCTCTTGGGTCTGTTCCTGCGCGGCCGGCGTGTCCATCGCTTCCCCCTGCGTGATCGTTCTCCCCACCGGAAGACCCTACAGGTGCACGTCAACGCACATCCGGGGCCTGCCCCACCGCGCGCCGAAGGGCGCCTCTGTGCCCGAAAAGGGCGCCACCGTACGCCGAAGGGCGCGTCAGGCGCTGATGCCGACGGAGGAGACGTAGGCGTAGGCGTTGTAGTCGGAGTCGAGGTCGGAGATGACGTCGTCCCAGATCTCGTCGACGAGGTTCGCGTCGCGGGCGGCCCACGCGTCCACGAGGTCGGCCCAGATGTAGCGGACGGTGACGGTACGGGTGTTCAGGTCGCGCCGGTACTTCGCCTCCACCCTGGTCTGGTCGACGGGGTAGATCTCCATCCGGCGGCCGCGGCCCTTGTTGTCGAGGTGCCTGACCAGCCAGCCCGAGCGGATCAGGTTCTCGCGGCGGCGGTGCCAGTACGCGGCGTCGATCCGCTCCCGGCTCGCCGGGGTCGGGGACACCTGGCCCTTCGCCCTCATCCACGTGCGGATCGTACGGAGGGAGACGCCCTGGGCCTTCAGCTCGGCGCGGCCGGCGGGGCTGTCGAGGTAGCGCAGCCGGGCCGCCAGACCTCGGCGGGAGGTGACGGGCGAGGCGATGCCGGAGGTGTGGACGATGCGGTTCAGTTCCAGGATCAGGGCCTCGCCGCCCTTCATCCCGTTCACGTCCGTCTTCTGCCACTGGCCCCAGCGGGACCACAGGTCCGGTGAACCGGCCATCAGCGCTTGCCTCCCAGGATGTACGTGTCCTTCTCCTTGACCTCGTTCAGGTCCCGGCCCTCCTGGAAGACGGCGCGCCAGTCGCCGGTGACGTGGAGTTCGTCGGTGCCGGAGATCTCCACGACCGCAAGGCCGGCCTTGTGCGCCTTGTGGGCCTTCATCCACAGGTTCGCGAACGCCTTCGACCGGATGATGTGCATCCAGTCCGGTCGCCGGATCTCCCGGTTCGCGCTCGACTCCCCGATCGTGGACACGAACTTGGAGTACATGGCCTTCACGTACGCCACCGTCAGCTCATCGCCCTCGGCGAGAGCGGTCCTGCGGGTCTCGGCGAGAGCACGGCGGAGCTTCTCCAGCAGGCCCTCGGTGGCACCGGAGACCAGGGAGCGGTGGATCACCGGCGGGTCCGCGAGGCCCTGGCGGGCGCAGTCGACCAGCAGCCGCAGGGTGGACTCCGTCACCCACAGCTCCCCCGGTTCCATGCGGTTGCCCAGGGGGTTGGGCAGGTCGGGGTGGTCCCACTCGGCAGGGGTGATCAGGTGGACGCCGGCCTTCTTGGGGTCGTGGACGCCACTGGTGTCCTCCCGGAGCTGGCCGATCGGCAACCACGCCTTGAGCGCCGACAGGTAGGCGGCGTTCATGTCGAGCGCGGTCACCTCGATCCGCTCGCCCTTCTTCGCCGCCGAGAAGAGGGCGGCGTTGCGCCACTTCGGGCGGCCCTCCCAGATCTCGTCCGCGCCCTTCTGCGACTTCTTCCTGAGGATGTCCTGCGTCGGCGGGAACTCCGAGTGCTCGTACCGGCCGCCGACCCGGGACGCCTTCAGCAGGGCCATCACATCCGGGATCGCCGTCTTGATCAGCGCGGCCTGCGCGGCATCGGCATCACCCGCGTGCTCGGCGAGGACGTCGTGGACGCGATCGGCGATCTGCTCGATCAGAGTCCCGGAGGCGTACGCGGGCGCGCCACGGCGCGGCGGATCGGCAGACGCGGGGGTCGCGGGCGCCGGGGCGGTCTCCGTCTCAGCGACCGGAGCGACGGGGGGTTCCGCATCAGCGACCGGAGCGACAGGGGGTTCCGTCACGGCGACCGGAGCGGTGGGGGTTTCCGCGATCGGTGACGGTTCGGCCGGTGCTGCCGCGGGGGCCTCGGCGGTCGGGCTCGCGGCGGTCGGGCTCGCGGCGGCGACGGCCGCGGCGCACTCCTCGGCGCTCAAGTGCTGCGGGAAACCGTCGAGTTCGACCATGGCCGGCTGCCCGCACAGCACGCACGGCCCCACCGACTCCTGCACGACGGTTTCGGCCGGCGCAGGGGTCGGGCGTACGGGAGACGTGGGGGGCGCGCCGGGCCGGAGGCTCTGGGCGGCGCCGTGCAGGACGTCGACCGCGTGCGTCGGTCCGGCCAGCAGGTCGAGCACGGCGAGGCCGTAGTGCGCGGCCAGCAGATCGACGTCCTCCAACGACCAGTGTGCGCTGCCGGACTGCTTGCGGGACACCTGCGCCTGGGACAGCCCGAGCCCGGCGGCCAGGTCGCCCTGCCGCTCCCCCGACCGCGACATCAGCGCCGCCACCGTGAGCCTGAGGATCTCTTCCGTACCCGACACGCGTGCCACTCTATCCACTCCGTATGCGTGAAACGCATGCGCCATGGCTCAGGGCGCTTGCCGGCGGCGATCTGTCCGGCAAGGACCAGCTGCAGCGCCGCGACGTTCACGTCCGATAGCCATGCCGGGCGTGTCGTGAGGGACCGTCACGGACGGCGTCGGAGTCTGGAGTCACCACATCGCACCGCGAGCGTTTGACATCCCCTGGAAGCCATTCAAGAGTGCCTTTTAGGTGATATCGGAAAAACTGGACAGGAGTCAGGAATGCGCTTGTGTACCGACCGTGGGCGTCGCGGTCTCGTCTTGCCCGCACTGGCCGCCGCCTTGGCCATGCCCTTGCTGTCCGCAACTCCCGCTTCGGCATGTTCCACCGGCACGGTCACCCGCTCCGGCGGGATCGTCACGTTCGCAGCGCAGCCGGGCGCGGCCAATCAGGTCACCTTCTACACCGCCACCGCCCCTCTCCTGCGGGTGTCCGACCCGGCCGGCATCACCGCGGGCCCCGGCTGCACCCAGACCAGCCCCCGCACGGCGACCTGCGGCACGATCGCCGGCATCACCGCCATCCACGCCGACGGCGGCGACGGCGACGACCGGCTCGCGGCCGGAGCGGACCTCAACATCCCCGTCGACTTCAACGGAGGACCCGGCCGGGACATCCTCGTCGGCGGCACCGCCGACGACCACCTGGAGGACCCCGACGGCTGGCCCACCTTCCCCCTCCAGGCCACCTTCCGCGGCCTCGCCGGCAATGACGTCATCATCAGCCGCAACCGCGGCTACGACCGCGTCGAATGCGAGGGCGGCAACGACGTCGTCACGGCGGACCCGGCCGTCCTGGACCGGGTCACGAACACCTGCGAGACGATCAACCGCGGCTGACGCCCCACCCGCACGAAAGCCGGAACCCGCTCCGGCGACCCGCGCATCCGGACGGGCACGACGACGTCGTGCCCGTCCGGGCCGTGTGAGACCGGACAAGTCCCGGCGTACGACTGGGCGAGGGCCCGGAGCGCGGAGGCGAGGCCGGCCGAGCGGTGTCTCTCGATACGGACGACACGCCACGCCGTGGATCGATGATCAGTCGCATGAGGGATCCTTCCGGTCGGTGGCGGCCCGTACGTTCGAGCGATGAGTTCATCCCCCTTTCGGCGCATTTCGCTTTCCCCAACCGGCCACACTTGCCTGGAAGTTGATCGTGCGGCTTCATGTGCCGGCTCGTCTTCGCTGTCCGTCGGGGAGCCGTTGGCGATGGCCGTGGCTGAGGGCGGCCACCGCCAGGGTGGTCAGGACGAGGACGTCGACCGCCTCGACCGCGACCGTGGGGCGGACCAGCTCCGCGTCCGCCGATTCCTCGAAGCCGAACAGGCCCGTGGTGAGGCTCAGGAAGAGCGCGCCGAGGGTGCCCGCCGTGAACAGCGCGGTGACGGTGGCGACCGGGGCGAGCCTGCGGTACGGGGTGAGGAGGAGGGCCACGGCGAGGAGGCAGCCGAGGACGCCGTTCAGCAGGAACAGGCTGCCGATGGTGGCCAGGTCGCGGTAGCCGTCGGCCCACAGGGCGAGGTGGATGGCCCCCATCGTCGCTGTCAGCCCCGCGGTGACCAGCCGCAGCACGAGCACGGCGGCACGGCGGGTCGGGTCAGTAGCCATTGCCGGGAGAAGTGGGAGTCGTCGGGCTGCTCGGCGTGGCCGGGCCTGTCCCGGGCTTGTTGACGGGGGCGCCGGCCACCGTGATCTCGGTCTTCATCCCCAGGTCCTTGTGCCCGTCGACCGGGCAGTAGATCTCGTACCTTCCCGTCTTCAGGGTCACCGTCAGGGTCGTGGACCCGCCCGGAGCGACGGTGCTGGAGCGGTTCTCGCCGCCCGACCCCTCGACCTCCAGGGCGTGGTCGTGCTTCCCGGTGTTCGTCGCGACGAAGGCGTACGTGCCGGGTGTGAAGGTCCGCTGGGACAGCGTGATCCTGAAGTCGGACAGGTCCGCGGTCACCCGGGTCGCGCCCCCGGGCGCCGTGCTCTTCTGGGCGGGGGGTGGCGCGGTGGTGCCGCTGTTCGAACCGCCACCGTCGCTTCCGCACGCCGCGAGGACGCCTGCCAGCGCGGTGGCCGACAGGGCGAGCAGTGCGCGGGTACGTGGTTCCGTCATCGTTCCGTCCTCCTGACGGGGCTTCCTGCTCTGTCATCCGGTTCGGTCCCCCGGGTCGTCCCCCGGTTCGCTCCCCCACAGGGAGTACGGCGCCGGGCCCCTCCGGGATTGCGGGTCCGGGCGGACAATGGGCGCAGGCGATCCCTTCGGGGGCGTCGGACGTATCCATGGGTGTGGGACGCATGGGCCTTCCGCTGGAGCGGGTTTCCGACGAAGCACTGCTCTCCGGGCTCGCCACCGGCGATCCGGAGATCGCGGTGGCGTTCGTACGCCGCTTCCAGCGCACGGTCTACGGCGTGGCCGTCGCCGTGGTCGGAGATCCGCGGGTCGCGGAGGACGTGGCCCAGCAGACCTTCGAGCGGGCGTGGCGGCACGCCCAGGTGTACGACGGCCGGCGCGGCTCGGTACGGACCTGGCTGACGGCCATCGCGCACAACCTGGCGATCGACGCGGTGCGGGCGCGGCGTGCGACCCCGGTGTCACCGGAGGACCTGGAGACGCTGGTCGGGATCGTGTCGGAGACCCCTGAGCGGCGCGCGCTCGCCGACGACGCGGCCGAACGGGTCCGGCGGGCGGTGGCGGCGCTGCCACGGGAGCAGGCGCGGGCGCTGGTGATGGCCGGGATCTACGGGATGACGGCGCGGGAGGTCGCCGCCTTCGAGGACGTGCCGCTGGGCACGGCGAAGACCCGGATCCGGGCGGGGACGATCAAGGTGCGGGCGCTCCTGGAGAGCGAGGAGACGCGGTGAGCGGCATGGACTGCGAGCGGCTGCGTGAGGAGGGCGCCGAGCTGGCGCTCGGGATCCTTCCCGCGCGCGAGCGGGCCGAGGCGGTGGCTCATCTGGACCGCTGCCCGGGCTGCCGGGCGTACGTGGAGCGGCTGACGGCGGTCGGGGACGGGCTGCTCGGGCTGCTGCCGGGGGCGGAGCCGCCGGTGGGTTTCGAGAGCCGGGTGGTACGGGCGATGCTCCCCGCCCCTGCACCCACCCCCTCGTCCGCTCCCGCGGCCCCTGCGGCGGCCGGGCGCCGGCTGCGGGGGCGCCGCTTCCGGATGGCGGCGGCGGGCCTGGCCACGGCCCTGGCCTTCGGTTTCGGCGGCTGGGCGGTGGGGACCGTGGTGGAGGGAGCGCCCCGGGTGGTGGCGCCGGCGTCGCACGTCCTGGAGGCGGCGTTGGTCTCCCCGGACCGGGCCGGGAACGGCCGGGAGGTGGGCCGGATCTACGCGCACCCGGCGGACGCCACGGGCGGGGACGGCTGGGTGTACATGTCGGTCGACCTCGGTGACGGAGCCGCGGCCGACGGCCCGGTGCGGTGCCTCCTGGTGCGCGCCGACGGGTCCGCCGTACCGCTCGGCTCGTTCCACGTGAAGGCCGGTTACGGCTACTGGGGCGCCCCGGCCCCCGTGGACCTGGCCCCCGGCACCCTGAGCGGTGCCCGCCTGGTGGCCGCGGACGGCACGGTCCTGGCGACGGCCCGTTTCGCCGGAGCCGACGGGACGGGCGCGGGCGGGAGCGGGTCGGGCGGGGCCGAGGCGGCGCCCGAGGGGAGCGGGACAGGTCCCTCCTCGCACCCTCGGTGACCCGGCGCCTGATCGCCGAGTTCGCACGGCTGCCCGCGGCCCGCCCCACGCCGGTCCCCCTCCTGGAGGAGCCCACGGAGCACGAGCGTGCACGGCCTCGGCCTCGCCCGAAGCAGGTGGTCGCCGCCCTGATGTGCGGCACCGAGGCGGCGCTCTCCGCGTTCGCCCCGGCGAACGGCACGGCGCGGTGGACCGTTCCTCTCGACGCCGGCGCGGTGTGGACGCGGAGCTGGACGTCGTGTCCGCGGATCCGCCGACGGTGCGGGGCCCCGAAGCGGAAGGGGGCCTGAGCGCCGTCCTCGCCTTCGCCCCGGACGGCCGCCTCCGGACCAGGATCGACGCCGGCGGCGGCTACGGCCGGATCCACCACGCGGTCGTCGAGGACGGACGGCTCTTCGCCGTCACCGCGACGGAGAGCGGGCGGGGTGCCCTCTTCTCCGGGGTCGTCGCCTTCGACCTGGCGAGCGGCGCCGAGCTGTGGCGGAAGGACGCCGGGGACGCCGCGCTGGACGTGACGGACGGCCGGGTGACGATGGTGCGGCCCGGTTGCAACGGCGACTTGATGTTCGGCCTCGACGCGGCCACGGGCGACGAGGAGGACGAGCAGGGCTTCCGCGACCGGTGGGTGACCGCCGGGAGCGTGCTCACGTATCAGGACCTGGTGATCGTGGTCCGCGGGGGAGGAAAACCGCACCCCTTCTCCGTGTACGAACGCTGGTGACGGACCTCTCGGGAACTCCACCGGGTCCCGGGACGACGACCGGGGCCGGCCCGGGAAGGACAGGGCCTAGGCTGCCACCGCGTCGGCGAAGACATCCGGGTTGTCGAACATGATGTTGTGGCCGGCGCCGGGGACGGTCACGACGTCCACGCCGGCGGCCCGGAGCCCGTCCGCGCCGGGCAGGTCGCCGCTCAGCTCGCCCTGCAGGTAGACACGCGGGACGCGCGAGCGGACGAACATCTCCCGCATGACGGGGTCGGTGCCCCGTACCAGGTGGGCGGCGGAGCGGTGCAGGGCGAGCGGGTCGGCCAGGCGCATGGTGGCCGCCCAGGCCGGGCCCACGCGCTCCAGGACGCGGGCGAAGCCCCCGCCCCGTACGAACTCCTCCTCCGTGTACGACGCGATGCCGCTGCTGCCGGCCGTCGGCTCCGGGAACGGGTCGAGGTTGCCCTCGGTGACGACGAGCCGCCCCACCAGGTCGGGCCTGCGGTGGGCGAGGACGATGGCGACCGCACCGCCCATGCTGTGTCCGGCGATCACCCCGCCGCGCACCTGGGCCGCGTCGAGCGCGGCGGCCAGGGCGTCCGCGTGGTCCTCAAGGCTGTAGTCGAAGTCGACGGGCCGGTCGCTGATGCCGTGTCCCGGCAGGTCGACGAAGAGGACCCGCCGGCCGGCGAGTTCGGGGCGGGCCGCGATGTGCGCGTGGTAGACGGTCGACGCGGCGCCGAGGCCGTGCACGAACACCACCGCGGGCCCCTCGCCCGCCGCCTCGGTCCATCGGATGACACTGCCCCGCTCGTCGAATCGTGCCTCGCGCACAGTCCACTCCCCTCTCGAGCACCTCGCCATCACAGTACTACGACAACGTAGTACTGTGATGGCGTCATCCTGAGAGAGAATGCGGGCATGCTGGAACTGTCGATCCTCGGTTTCCTCTACGAGACCCCGCTGCACGGCTACGAGCTGCGCAAACGCATCACCGCCCTCACCGGCCACGTACGCCCGGTGGGCGAGTCCACCCTCTACCCAGCGATCAAGCGCCTGGAGAAGGCCGGCCTGCTGGTACGGGAGACCCGGCCCGGCCCGGCCGCCGCGCCCCGCCAGGTCCTCACCCTCACCCCCGCCGGCCGGGACGAACTCCGACGCCGTCTCGCCGACGCCGAAGGCCCCGAAGTGACCGACGAGAACCGCTGGTTCACCCTCCTCGCCTTCCTGCGCCACCTCGACGACCCCGCCGCCCAGGCCGTGGTCCTGCGCCGCCGCCTCGCCTTCCTGGAAGAACCCGCCAGCTTCTTCTACGACGGCGACCGCCCCCTGCGCGCCGAAGAACTGGACGACCCGTTCCGCCACGGCATCCTGACCGTCGCCCGCGCCACCACCCAGGCGGAACTCGCCTGGCTCCGCACCACCCTCACCGGCCTGGAGAGCGCCTAGCCGGGGCCCGTCCCGCCCCGGCGGGAACGGTCAGGAGCCTTCGGTCAGTCCGGTCTCACCCAGCGGCTCGGCCAGGGCGTCCAGGATGCGCGGTGCGACGCGCCGGGGCAGCTGCTGGGCGCCGTGGCCGGCGCGCAGGGGTGGCCAGGCCCTCGACGAGCCGCTCCTCACGCTCGGCCAGTGCCTCGGCCGGCTCCGGGTGACGGGCCGCGTGGAGGGTGAATTCCATGGAGGCGAGGTGCACGGCGAGTACCTGCACGCCATGCACCTGAACCACTTCGGCGCCACCGCCGCCGGCCGCGAGCTGTCGGCCTACCCCAAGACGATCGGCAGCCCCGCCCTCTTCCCGACCAGGGCTCCCTGGTCGGCACCCTTGACTACAGCACCCAGGTCGTTTCGTTCGGATCATCTGACCGTTGGTCTGGGTGGTCCGTTGACTGACGCGCAGTGGGCGCGGATCGAGCCGTTGTTGTCCGACCGGAGGCCGAAGCGGGGTGGCCGGTGGAGGATGTGGCCGCCGACGGCACGTGGGAGCAGGTGTTCACGGTGGTGATGGCTCGTCTGCGTGTTCCCGCCCTCATGGACGACCCCGCACCACCCCGGACATGGTCCTGGCCGACGAGGCGTACTCCTCCCGCGCCATCCGCCGGCACCTGCGCGAGCCGACATCCTCACGGTCATCCCGGTTCCGGCCGGCCGGCGCGCTCACCGCCTGCGTCGAGGGGCCGGGGGGCAGGCCGCCCGCCTTCGACCGCGAGGCGTACAAGCAGCGCAACACCGTCGAGCGGTACGTCAACCGCCTGAAGCAGTGGTGTGGCATCGCCACGCGCTGGGAAAAGACGGCGCCCCTCTACCTGGCCGGACTCCACGTCGCTGCCCTCTTCCTTTGGTCTGCCAGGCCCACGGCTCAGGATCAGGAACAGGAGCGAACCGCATCGTCCCAGGCACCGGGGCTGCGGTAGTGGTTCTTGTGCCCCGCGGCGAGTACGTGGCGCAGTCCGGCGAGGTGCCGGGTGTTGGTGGGGAGATCCAGTTGGTCGAGGAGGGCCAGTGCGGCAGCCGGTTCCAGGTCGCCGTAGACGTCGTGGAAACCCGCCCGAAGGCCCCGGAAGAGCGCTGTGTGCAGGGCGGGCAGCCGCGCGGCGGTGCGGTACGTCGGCTCCTTCACCGTCCAGGGCACCGGGCCCGAACACTCCAGCACCAGACGGGCTCGGCGGAGCAGGGCTTCCGACGGCTTGGCCACCACTCGGTCGATGTCGTTGCCGAGGACCTCGGCGAAGGCCGTCGCGGACGTGGTGTGGTCCTCGAACCAGTCCACCCACAGCGAGTAGGTGACGGCCTCGACTTCCCTGTCCGCCTCCAGCCGTCGGCGGTAGCCGTCCCACAGCACGTCGCTCGGCAGGGGACCCTCCGCATCCTCGTTCGCGAACCGGATCTCGCACGTGACCCAGTACTCGTCGAGGAGGTCCAGCAGCCCGAAGGCCAACCGCAGCTGGTCGGCGGCGTCCAGGTCTTCGGCGAACACATCGCCGGCCCAGGAATGCGCCACTTGGTCGGCGGTGAGCAGCACGTCCGGATTCTCGTCGCTCACCCACCCGTCGCGCACCTGGCGAACGCCCTGATCCGCCAGCCAACGCCGCGCCGCCTCCACGGCCTGCCTTTCCATGCGGGAAGTATGACCGGCCGCGCAACATCCGGACGTAACGGCCCAGCGGGTGGCCACCGCGACGATGGCCTGCCAGTGGGAGCCGCTCGACCCGGCCGAGGCCCGTGCGCAGATCGGCGTACCGACCTATGCCGTGAAGATCGTCCCCGGCCGGGTCTGCGAGCCGGCCCGCATCCGGACCACGGACCTCACGGTGAAGGCCGCCTGGACCGGCCCGGCCCGACTGCGGCTCTTCGAGCACGTCATGGCACCCCTGGCGGACCTGCCGGTACGGGAGATCGTCTCGGCCAGCCACATCGTCACCGACCTCACGCCGTCTCCGATGACGTCGATGCACGGCCATCTCGCCGACCAGGGCCTGTCCGGCCGATGAGGGCGGGTGTGAGCTCTACGAGGTGCGCGGGAGGGGCATGGTGGAGTACGGCCCCCAGGAGGCCGCCCTGAGTCCCGGGAAGATCAGGCCAGGCGGGTGCATCGAGCGGTGGAGGTTGTCTGACAGCCAGGGCCTCCAACCGCTCGTATCCACTCCTCGCAGCGGCTCGGCCACCACCGGTGGGTGGTCGAGAGGACCGTGTCATGGCCGGCCGGCTGCCGTCGGCTCCGCCGCCGCTACGGACGCGAGCCTGAACACTTCCTGGTGTTCGTCGCCATAGCCTCTGCCCTCCTCTGCCACCGGCGTCCGGCCAAGACGTAACGCTGACGACGGCAATGAGCCGACTGGATACGCTGGTCTGTCATGACCAGCTGAAAGGTGCCGCGATGAGCCAGTACTTCGACCTCGGCGACGAGACGCTGTGGAACCCGTCCAATGGGGCTTCTCGCATGTTCCAGCGCCAGGTGGCGGTCTTCGAGGCGGAGCTGGGTCTCCCCTCGGGCATCGGGCCGATGGAGAACGACGAGTGCCAGATCAGCCCCGACACTTTCGAGACCTTCGTCAACGCCCTCCTGGCGAAGCACCGAAGAACGAGCCACACCATCTGGCTCGCCCTCTCCGAAGGCTTCACTGCCACTGCACTGGTTCTCGCGGAACGCGCCGGGATCGAGGTGGACTGGGCACGGCACGGAACCACCCCGGAAGCCCCGTTCGAAGACATTCAGGTCTCCACCCTCACTGGGATGTCCGCCCCCGCGGAAGGCGGAGCCTGGGCTGCGGGCCTGCGCGAGAAGGCACGGGAGCTGGGACGGCGCATGCCCCGCTGACCAGAGCAACCACGTACGACGAACCGATCACGGCCCCTCACCACTGTGACCAGTCATGGCGATGTCCTCCGTGTCGTGCTGGATCCCGAATCGTTGGAGAGCCTTCGGCTGGATGACGGCGAGATCGAAGCCGTCATCGAGGCGCCCGCCGGAGACGTCGCCCTCTTCCGAGAGGTCCTTGCTCGAGTGCTCACCTACGGGCGGGCGGACGCTGTGCCGGCGCGGCTTTCGGTCTGATCCAAGGGTCACGCTTCCGGGACCGGAGCGGGGAGAATTCCTTTGTCGTGCCGTTGCCGCGGTCGCATGCTTCAGTGCGTAAGTACTGAAGACGACTTCGTCGGGGCCGCCGTCACCCTGTCTGTCCGCGTGCGCGATCTGCTGCCCCGGGATCTGCCGGCGTGTACCTGGTCCGGCTCGGCCACCCATCTGAGCCACGTGGAGCGGGAGCTGGGGCGCGCTGCGGCGGGTGAGGTGGATTACCTGGCTGTATGCACTCCTGTGGATCTGCCGGTGGCGATCGGCGGCGTCGACTACCAGGTCTCCGAGGGAGCCGGAACCCTCTGGCAGCTCGCCGTGCTGCCCGCACTGCAGTCCTGCGGCTTGGGGACGCTGCTCGTCCGAGCCGCCGAGCACCGGATCCGGGACCGTGGGCTGTACAGGGCCGAACTCGCCGTGGAGGAGGACAGCCCCCGGGCACGTGCCCTGTACGAGCGCCTGGGCTACGTCGCCTACGGTCGTGAACCGGACGCCTGGGACGAGGAAGGGCCCGACGGGTCGGTCCGTCGCCACGAGACGATGTGCGTCCTCATGCGAAAGGCCCTCTGAGTTCCACCCGGTGCGTGGAGCCCGGGTGCCGTCTCGCCGGGGTCGGCACGGGCTTCACCTGCCGGGCCTGCTCAGGCGGTCCGACAGGCGATCGATCCGCCAGGCGGCGTGCAGCGCCGGGGCGTTGAGGGATCGGCGAGGGGCGAATCGCGGACGGTGCCGCCAGACCGCGCGAGATCGTCGTGGAGTTCGTTGCCGGCGAGGTACGGGGCCTGGCCGTGGCCGTGGCCGTGGCCGTGGCAGCCGATGGCGTAGAAGACGTTCCGGGGGGCCTCTCCGGCGACCGGCAGCCATGACGGGGACATCGCTCCCCAGCCGCCCCGTGTCTACTGGACCGTGACGTCGCGCAGCGAGGAGAATCGGTCGTGGAAGCCGCGGGAGAGGTCGGCCACGGTGGCGTGGTCCGGCGTGCGGGCGTCCAGTGCTCCCGTGCGAACCCCAGCCGGCGGACTCCGGCCACGATCGTGCCGTGTGCGGTGGGGCGGTAACGGTGGATCAGCTCGCGCCAGCGGTCGAACCGCTCACCGGTGGGGGCGTCCTCGCTGCGGAACACGGTCCCGATCACTGCTGCACTCTCCGTCCTCCCGGGGGGATGGTCACGTCCTCGGGTGAGGGGACGACCGGGTCCCCTCACCCCAGGGACATCACGAGGTGCAACTGATGCTCGCACGCCGCGCCGAGGCGGTACGACGTCGCCTCAGGCGGTGGGCGGGCGGGGTCAGTCGGCGTCGCGGGGGTCGAAGGAGTCGGTGTCGACCGTCAGCGGTTCGGGGAAGGCCCGGGCGACGGCGTCCCAGCGGACGAACTTGAAGTCGGTGCCCGCCCGGTCGCCGTCGGCGGGCGTCGCCTCGCCGTCGTGGGTGATCAGCAGGCCCTTGGGGAAGTTCCGGCCGAGGGGGACGTTGACCACGGTGGAGCCGTCGGAGTGCTGCACGCCGTCGACCGCACCGTCGCCGACGCGGAAGGAGCCGACGTAGTCGTTGTCGCCGCCGCGCTCGTAGACGGCGAAGGTGTTGTCGCCCTGGCTGGAGGCGAGGACGTATCCGGCGCCGTCCTCGGCGTGGTAGACGGTGATGCCCTCCGCGTCGGCACGCAGGTGCTCACCGCCGAAGCCGGGGTCGTGCGCGGTGTCGAGGACGCATTCCTCCTCCGCCGCGTCGTACGTCCAGGGCATGCCGTACTCGTGGACGCGGTCGACCAGCTTCGGGTGCTCGAACTCCTCGTCGTCCAGATCGATCCGCCACAGGCCGACCCGCTCCTGGGCGGCGTACAGGACGTGCTCTTCCAGGTCGACGGCCATGCCCTCGACCTGGGGGTTCTCGCCCGGGTCCGTGCACGGGGCCCACGTCCTGCCGTCGGGCAGGGTGAAGGTGGTGGGGAGGTCGAGGGTGTCCTCGGTCTCGTAGCCGACGCGCCCGTGGTCGTCCGTCAGCCGGAGCAGGCGCAGCCGGCTCTCCTTGCGCTGCGAGACCACCGCGTAGGCGTCGCCGTCGTCGCTGAAGGCGGTCAGGCCGTAGGAGGTGCGCTGGTCCTCCACCCCGGTCTCGTCTGCGGCGAAGACCGGTGCGGCGCCGGGGGCGGTGACGTCCTTCAGGGGCGGCTTGCCGGCCGCGACGGCGGCCGGGTCGATGGCGAAGGCGCGGACGCGGTCACGGCCCCGGTCGCTGACGAGGGCCAGGTCCGTCTTCCGGCCGCCCAGGTCGAACCCGTAGACGATGTCGACGTTGTTGAAGCGACCGGGCTTGGCGCCCTCGTGCGGGGCCGGGGGTGCCGCGATGTGCTGCAGGCGGCGGCCGTCGAGTCCGTAGACGTCGAGGCCGGCCTCCTTCAGCGTGCCGACGACGATGCTGCGGCCGGGGTTCTCGGGGTCGACCCAGACGGCCGGGTCGTCGGCGTCGGCGTTGCCGCCGGCCTGGTCGTCGTACACCGCGGGAGTCTCCACGGTGGCGGCGACGGAGACCGGGCTCACGGGGCCGGCGGTCAGGGCGAACGCGGTGGCGAGTGCGGTCAGGCCGCTGAGGGCGAAGGCGCTCACGTTACTCCTTGGTAGGGAGGTGGTCGCTGTGGACGCTAGGGAAGCTCCGCGAAGGAATCCCGACACGGCCATGAACACGGCGTGAGCACTCGGCACCGCGCGTCCGTCCGCCGGACGCGACGCGACCTGACGCGGAGACGAAGACGGCGGTGTGGAGCGTCTCCCGGGAGAAGCCCCCTCCGTCCGGGCCGGTCGGGTCACTGGAAGGTGAGCCGATGGGGATGGGCCGGGTCGGTCGGGCAGGTGTGGACGCGCATGAGCCCACGGCCCAGGTGGACGCCGACCGGGTCGATCACCCGCGGGTCGTCCGCCGCGTCGCGGTCCTCGACCGGCAGCCAGCTCCGCGAGGCGCCGTCGCACTCCACCGCGGCGACGGTGAGCAGGGGCGGCATCGGCGTCCCGCAGGCGGGGCAGTCCACGGGTCCGGGGTCGGTCAGGTGCCAGGAGGCGAAGCCGCCGACCTTCCAGCCCGGGGCGATCGAGAGGTCGCTCATGTAGTCGATCTCCTCGGGCTCCTGCGCGCGGGCGGCGGCCATGGCGGCCTCGTACTCCTCGTACGTCGCGTAGCTCGCGGACGAGGACGAGTCGTACGCGTCCTCTTCCTCGTCCTCCTTGCCCTCGTTCTCCTCGTCGAGGAGGCTCTCCTCCCAGTCGGCGATCTCCTCCTGGAGCTCCTCGCCGAGGAGACCGAGGTACTCGTGCTCGACGACCCGCTCCGGATGGACGACGCAGGACGTGGGGACGCACTCCTCGCGTCCCGCGACCGGCGGTTCGGGCTGGGGGTCCAGTACCGCGCCGACGTCGGCCGAGCGGCGCCATCGCAGCTCCACGTCGATGGTCCGCTCCGGACCGTGGGCCTCGAAGGGGCACCAGAACACCTGGAGCAGGTCGTGCCCCTCGGGGCCGACGAGGTCCGGCACGTCCCGGGCGTGGAGCTGGGCGACGGCCAGCATCGGCAGCGGGTCCTCGTCGCGGAGCGCCGGGACGTGCGTCCCGCGTGTCATCCCGTCGAGGAGCCACCGCTCCTCGGCGGTGAAGTCCCGCCCCCGGGCCTCGTCCTGGATGCGCCGGCGGAGCCGTACGTCGGACAGCAGACGTCCGGTGCCCTTCCGGTGCACGGCGGTGCACACCGGCCACGGTTCGTCGGCGGGCCACAGCAGCGGTCCCGCGACCGAGCTCTCCTCCGGCTTCGCCCTGCCCTGCCGGGGGTGCAGCCGCGTCGCCGTCCGCCGATGCCGCGCGAGGGCGGGGAACACCCCTTCGACGTCGACGGGGCGCGGGGGCGTGGTGCGGGTCATGCGCGGATCCTCCAGGACGGTGGGGAGTTACGGGCCCTCAAGGGTTCCCTTGTCCAGGAAGGCGGTCAGCCGGTCGTCGAGCTCCTTCGGCGCGGTGAGCGGCAGGGAGTGGTGGGTGGCTCCGGGAAGCAGGGCCACCTCGGCGTGCGGGAGCGCCCGGCGGGCCCGGTCGGCGACCTCGGCGGCGTGGTGGGCGCGGCTGTCCTCCGCGAGCAGGACCAGGACGGGCATGTCGAGGTCGGCGGCGCGAGGGCGGGTGCCGGTGACCAGCTTGCGGCCGGGGACGGTGGTGGCGAGCGCGTAGAGACGCTGCCAGGTCTCGTCCGGGTGGGTGCCTGCCGTCTCCCAGGCCAGGAAGGCGCGCGCCCGGGCCTCGCTCGGGCGGATCAGGGTGGGCAGCGCGCGCAGCAGGTAGCCGGGACGGAAGCCGGCGAAGACCTGGGTGGGGTCCACGAGGGCGAGGCGGTCCACCCGTGAGGGTGCGTGCAAGGCGTACCGGGCGGCCAGCCAGGCGCCGTACGAGTGGCCGCACAGATGGGTGCGGTCGAGCCCGAGGCCGTCCAGGAGCGCGTCCAGCCAGGCCGTGAGGTCGTCGGCGTTCCTCAGCGGTGCGCCCTGGCGCTCGGTGCGGCCGGCGTCGCCCATCAGGTCCACCGCGTGGACCCGGTGGCGCTCCCCCAGTGCCGGTGCGTTGGCGGACCAGACGAGGCCGGTCGCGGAGCCGCCGGGCAGCAGGAGCAGGGGGCTGCCGCCCGGCGCGCCGTACACGTGGACCCGGGTGGGTCCGTACGGGGTGGCGACGTCACGCTCCTCGGTGGACTCGGGCCAGCGGGCCCGAAGCTCGTCGTACGCACGGTCGAACGCGGACGGGGACACGGCGATTCCTCTCGCTGGGCGATAATCTCGCTCAGCGAGATATTAGCCGTGAGACCGAGGAGTGTGCATGGACGATCGGAGTCCGGTGAGGGGACTGGTGCACCTGCTGCGCGCGGTCACCGTGGAGTTCGACGTGCTCGGCGCCGAGTTCGCGGCGCGCCACGGGCTGCATCCCACCGATGTGCGCGCGCTGATCCACCTGCTGGACGCGGAGCGCGCCGGCACCCGGGCCACGCCCGGGTGGCTCGGCGAACAACTGCGGCTGAACTCCGCCGGGACCACCTCCCTGGTGGACCGGCTGGAGCGGCTCGCGCTGGTCTCGCGCAGCAGGGACACGGCGGACCGGCGCCGTGTGCTGCTGAAGGTGGAGGAGAAGGCCACCGAACTCGGATGGGCTTTCTTCGGACCGGTGATCGGCGAAGTGGTGGCCGTCGCGGAGGATTTCGAGGCGGGCGAGCTGGAGACGGTGCGCCGTTTCCTCACCGCCGTACTGGAGTCCGTCGGGCGGGCGCGTTCGGTCTGACGGGGCTTCGGCCGGTGAGGGTGCCCGGGCCCGGTGGCGGCCGCCTCGCCCGGTCCCATGGGCGGCCACCTCGCCCGGGCCGCGCCATGGGGCGGGGCGGGTGGGGCGGACAGTCGCGCGGCGGTCGTGTCCGCCCCGGGCACCCGCGTCGCGCGCTACGCGGCGGGAGCGAGTTCGGCGCGGCCGAACAGCAGCGCGTAGCCGGTGGGGAGCTGGTGGAGGATGCGGGTCAGGAGGTCGGGGCCGGCGTAGGCCGCGACGGCGGAGAAGACC